>JBAPZR010000044.1:0-3637 GCA_049285335.1 Xanthobacteraceae bacterium
TCCTTATGCTGTCTTCGGCTTGCTTAAGCTTTTCAATGCTGAACCCCTTCTGCTTGTCCATCTCGCCGAGGAACTTGTCGCGAAGTGGCTTAGACTTAGCCAATGCCTTGAACTCTTCATCAGACATTTTTTCGAAATGACGCGCAAAGGCAGCATTGTAGGATGGGAAGCGTACGGCGACAGTCGGGACCTCTTCGAAGAAGCGAAGCCACGCCCTCATGTGAGCCCGCTGTTTCGGTTCGGCGGGGCTAAGTGCGATTTCGGGGTAGACCTCGTCTAGGTATTCCATGATCACTGATGAATCGATGATCGGCGTGCCGTCATCCACGAGCGTTGGTACGACGCCGTTTGGATTCAATTTCAAGTACTCCGGCTTGAGCTGATCATTCTGGAAAAGCTTCATCTTGTGCTCGACAAAGTTGAGGTTCTTTTCGGCGAGCGCGAGTCGCACCTTCTGGCTGCAAGTGGATTGGGGCGCGCTGTATAGCTCAAGCATGTTTCACTCCTACGATTTTTGTTGATCGGTAGGCATTCATTGGCCCTTCCTCTTCGAACTTCGCGCGATTTATCTGTTGCGGCGCAACAATAATTTCGTCGGGGCTTAGGCAGGCGCAACTGAAGCCAATTTTTCGAGCGCGACAAATCGAAAATTATGATCAGTGACATCATTGTGATGGATGTCACCCTAACCTGGCTCGGGAGCGCTTCCGCGGCTCAGACGACGGATGCTATAAGAAGACTCGTCCTCTGCCAGAGATCAGTGCGTTCTCAAATTCGATCATGAGCGATAAATTCGAAGACATCCGGACGTTTGTCGCGGTTGTGCAGGCTCGGGGATTCGCTCAAGCCGGAAAGCGCCTGGGAATAGCCAAATCAGCGGTCAGTCGGCGTGTCAAGGATCTCGAAGATCGTTTGGGCACACGCCTTTTGAATCGAACAACCCGCCAGCTCAGCCCTACTCCGGCCGGTGATGAGCTTTATCAACGCGGACTCCGGCTCCTTGCGGACTTTCAGGAGGCCGAAGATGCTGTCTCGAGTGGGTCGAACGAACCTGCCGGCAAATTAAGGATTTCAGCGCCAGTCTCGTTCGGATTGCACTGCCTTGGTCAGATCATCCCAGAGTTTATGAGCCGTTTCCCGCGTTTGCAGGTCGAACTTGAGCTAGAAGATCGTCTTATTGATCCGGTGGCCAGCGGCTTCGACGTGGCCGTTAGGATAAGCCGCTTGAAAGATTCGAGTTTGATCGCGCGGAAGATCGTTACGATACACCACGTTATCTGCGGGAGTCCGGAATATCTTCGGCGCCGAGGGCGACCGAAACTTCCGGAAGATCTCCAGGAGCACACGACGCTGCGATATTCGTACGTGGACGAGTATTGGGAGTTTGCAAACAACGAAGCACTTTCTCCCCCATCCAAATTCCGTTGCAATAACGGCGACGCATTGCGGGAGGCCGCGATTGCCGGAGGTGGCCTAGCGTACCTGCCGACCTTTATCGTGCATCAAGCCGTGGCAGATAAACGACTGGAAGTCTGCCTATCGGGCTTCGAAAAAGACCCGATCGCATTATATGCTGTTTATCCCAGCACCCGTCATCTCTCCGCGAATATACGCGTGTTTATTGATTTTCTGGTTGAGAAATTTGGCGCGAACCCGTTCTGGGATAAAGCAATCGGTTTGAAGAGGCATATGCCGTAATCTCTCACGCACGTCCTTTAGAGGACATGCGTAGCGCCCTTCCTTCAAGCAGCGATCAAGTCAGGTGGGCGGCGCTGCCCGAACCCACCGCCGCGGGCGGCGTCGATCCCATGCGAGCTAGCGCCGTGAAGAAGAAAGCCGCAATCCAAAGTGACGGCCCCAGCAGCCCAGGCCACCACGGTACATATCCGGGGACCAACACGAAGAGAATAAAAGGGATGTCAGCAATGCCCACAATTACGGCGTTGACCCAAAAGCCAAACCGATCATTGCGCCAATTCAACGTGATTGCGAAAATGATCGCCGCCGCGGCGAAAGCTGCCAAATAAAACGCCGTCTGCATCAGGCGGCCCTGCGCCATAGCCCCCGGCGAATTCTGTGCTAACTTGAGAACGCCATAGGCTGCGGTGAAGTGCAGCAGGCCCCAACATACATAAAGCACTGCGCCGAGCTTTGCGGCAATCTTTTCCATGGAGTTTTTCCTACGACATCGTCAGCCCAAATCGAGGCACACTTTTTCACGTATCCTAATCGCGGAGTATGGCGATCAGCCTTGGTATTTTCGATTCTTCTTCCGAGAACAGAGTGTTCTCCAGTTTGGAACAGCGCCTCGTAACATGGATGCACTTCTTCCACGGGGAAGCCGTGCAGCGCCGGAGTGAGGGAGTTGAATGCCGCGCGAGCGCTTCCGTTTGTGCCGTCTAAGCGTCGCGAATTATTGGCCTCGCGCGCTCGAAGTAGTGCCGTCCCACGTCGGTAAGGCTCAGCGCTCGGGTTGAGCGGCGGAGCAACTTTCTACGATCGTGACGGACAGCGCCATACCTATCAGGTCAACGAGTGTTTCCACGGCGTGAGCTCCCAGACGGTCCGTCCTGTCAGCGCTCAAGCCAGACCGTCATGCCAGGCTCAAAGCCCTCTAGGTCGCCCTCCGGATCGAGGCGCAGGCGGAGCGTGTTGCGATCGTGATCACCGATAGCACGCTCGGCCTGCCAGGTTGCAAACGGGCCAAGTGGCGTGAGCTCGGTGACCATGGCCGGCCTCGGTTCTCCTCCTGCTCGCGCGACCTCGACCTTGTCGCCCACCGTGAGGCCATGCAGCATGTCCTCACGGGCGTTGAACGACAGCCACTGTTTGTCTGTTGCCGCGATCGCGAGAACCGGCTGGCCAGCGCTCACGTTCTCGCCCACTTCGGCCACGATCACGCTGACAATGCCGTCTGCCTGTGCTCGCAGTGTGGTCTTGTCCAGTCTTCGCTCGAGCACCGCGAGCGCGGTTGCTGCCGCCTTGACTTGGGCGTTCGCAATCGCGCGCTCTTCCCGTGTCGGGCCAGCGACCGCCGCGGCATAGTTCGCTTGCGCCTCGGCAACATCGGCGCGGGCGGTTGCGGCGTCATGCTCAGCCTGGTCCAACTCCTGCTGCGAGGCCGCACTCTCAGGCACCAGTTGCGCCTTTCGCGCGAGCTCGCTTTGCGCATAATCCAGATGCGATTTTGCTTTGTCGATCGCCGATTCCAATGCTGCGACCTCCTCGGCCCGTACTCCGGCATAGACATGATCCCGCTGGGCCGATGCTGCGTCGAGTGCCGCTCGCGCCTGCGCGACTGCCGCACTCAACTCAATCGCGGAGAGCTTGGCGACCACGTCGCCCGCCCGGACACGGCTGCCCTTCTGCACATTGATAGTGGCAAGCTCCCCGCCAACCTCCGGTGCGACACGAATCTCGGTTGTTCGCACAACACCGACGAGAGTCGGGCTGTCTTTACTTCGCCAAACCGCGTATCCGCCTGCACCAAGCGCGATGAGAACGAGGCCAAATACAGCCAGTCTGCGGCTAAGCATGCAGTCGCCTCCGCATGTTGACGTAAACCGCGATTATCGCGAGCAAGAAATAGACAACAACCAGCAACCAGAGCCCGCGCCAGTCGTGCGCAACCTCGGCG
>JBAPZR010000045.1:0-12682 GCA_049285335.1 Xanthobacteraceae bacterium
AGGGCGACGGAGGTGACCATATTGACCCAAAGGACTTGTGGTGCAGTGATCGGCATGGTGAAGCCGAAGAAAATCGCCACCGCGATCACCAACGCCTGAGCGACGTTGGTGGGAAGAAGGAAAAGCATAGCCTTTTCGATGTTGTTGTAGACCGTACGTCCCTCCTTCACCGCCGCAGTGATCGAAGCAAAGTTGTCGTCGGCCAGGATCATTCCGGCAGCTTCCTTGGTGACTTCAGTCCCCTTGATGCCCATGGCGACGCCGATGTCTGCCTTCTTGAGTGAAGGCGCGTCGTTCACACCATCGCCCGTCATCGCCACGATCTGTTTGTTGGCCTGAATTGCCTTCACCAGGCGGAGCTTGTGCTCGGGGCTCGCGCGCGCGAATACATCGACGTCGCGAACGCGCTCCTGCAGCGTAGCGGTATCCATGTCCTCGATCTCGCCGCCGGTGATCGCCGTCATGCCGTCGCCGATGCCAAGCATCTTGGCGATGGCCGCAGCGGTGATCTTGTGATCGCCCGTAATCATCGTGACGCGGATACCGCCGCCGTGGCATTCCTTGACGGCATCGATTGCTTCCTTGCGCGGCGGGTCGAGGAGGCCGATGAGGCCGAGCAGAACAAGTGTTTTGGGCAGGTCGGCCGGACCGAGACTGCCCGCCTTGACGCTCGGATTCTTCAGCCATGCTAGCGCCAGCACGCGCTCGCCCTGGGCGGCGAGCTGGTCCGAGGCTTGCATGAAATGCGCGCGGTCGAGCGAAGCCGCCTGGCCGCTCGCGGTCTCCTGCCGATCACAGTGCTCAAGAATGACTTCCGGAGCGCCTTTGACGAATAGGACCTCTCCGCCGGCTGCAGGCTTATGGAGCGTCGCCATGAACTTGTGCTCCGACTCGAATGGGATGGCGTCGATCCGCGGTGACGCTGCCCGCTCAGTCGCGCGATCCATGCCGAGTTTGCTCGCGAACGGATAAAGTGCTCCCTCGGTAGGATCGCCTTCCACTTTCCACGACCGTTCTTGCTGGAAGAGCTCGGCATCGTTGCACAGCACGGAGACGCGGCCCATGAGGGCGAGCACCGGGTTCTTGTCGGCGGCTTTTCCGTCCTTTTGAACCTGGCCCTCCGGCGCGTAGCCATCGCCGGTGATCTGATACGTGGACTCGGCGGTGACGGCAGAGACCACCATCATCTCCATCAACGTAAGCGTGCCCGTCTTGTCCGAGCAGATCCGCGACACAGAACCCAGCGTCTCAACCGCAGGCAAACGCCGGATTATCGCATTGCGCTGGGCCATACGTTGCACACCGATGGCCAGTGTGATGGTGATGAGCGCAGGCAGTCCTTCAGGAATGAGCGATACTGCAATACCGACAACGGCCTGAAACAGTTCGACGAAGTCCATGCCCTTCACCCACTTTCCGTAGGCGAAGATCAGCACGCTGATTACTCCGATGGCAGCTGTGATGGTGTAACCGAACTTTTTGATCTGGCGCAGGAGCGGCGTTTCGAGCGGGCTAACACTGGCGAGCAGCTGATTAATATGGCCGAGCTCGGTCTCGCTCCCTGTCGCAACGACGACGCCTGTGGCGCGACCTGATACGACCATAGTACCGGAGAACGCCATGTTCTCCCGGTCGCCGACCGTGGCATTGCTGGGCACAACATCGGTCCCCTTGTCAGCGGGCACCGACTCTCCTGTGAGCGCCGCCTCTTCGGTGCGGAGGTTCTTGGCGTCGATGAGCCGCAGATCCGCGGGGATCTTGTCGCCTGACTCGAGGATCACAACGTCTCCCGGCACGAGCTGATCGGCAGGAATCATGCGCGTCTCGCCGCCACGCACTACGCGTGCCTCGGCGGATAACATGTTGCGGATCGAATCCAGCGCCTTCTCTGCCCTACCCTCCTGGATGAAGCCGAGCAGCGCGTTCAGAACAACTACACCGAAGATGATTCCAGCATCGACCCACAAGCTCAGCATCAACTTGGTGAAGCCGGCGCCAAGCAGGACATAGACCAGGATGTTGTTGAACTGGGCGAGAAACCGCATAAGCGGCCCCCGCTTCTTGCCTTCGGGCAAGCGGTTTGGGCCGTATTTTCGGAGCCGTGTGGCGGCTTCGGCCGCATTGAGCCCCTTTTCGCGATCGGTAGCGAGTCGCTTCACAACTTCGTCGGCAGCTATTGCGTGCCACGCAGCGGAAACGCCCTCTCTGTTCACGTTCGTAGCTGCGGCCATACTTTAGCTCCGTTAGATCACTTCATAGTTAAGCTCGCGTGCCTCTGCCATCTCGCGCGCAGCGCTAATCCCTCTGAATCGCAAGGGGGGTAAACCTCATTACGCCTACGCTCGACTGCGTCGATCTCACGTTGTCGAGATCGTAAAATTTTCGCATTCGACGCGCTAAATTGTAGAAGAGACCCAATCCGCGATGAGCTAGAATTGTCAGGCGACGATCCAACCCAGCCTTCCCATCAAGATGATCGATGTGAAGCCAAACGTTGGTATCCTATACGTTGGTATCTTTGTGAGCGAGAGGGAAGGTACATTGAGTTTGAGCGGCAGCTTTCTGTCCAAAGTTCTCAGCTGGCTGATCAAGGGAATACGGTTTCTGTTCCGGGCCTTGCTCATCGCATGGGCCACCTTAGCCATTTACTATTCCAATTTGCCGTCTGCTGGATTGCGTGTCGCGTTGGCAATGCTCTTCGCTGGACTAGCGATATGGCTGCTTTGGCTATCGCGCGATCGGCGTGCATCCCTCGTCTTCATCGGGTTGTTTCTCGGCGTGGTCGCCTGGTGGCTATCCATTTCTCCCTCTCACGATCGACCGTGGCGTCCGGAAGTCGCGGTAATGCCACGGGCGACGATTGACGGCGACCGCGTGCGTATCACCGGTGTTCGAGACTTCGAATACCGAAGTTTGAATGATTTCACGGTGCGATATGAGGAGCGAGAGGTGCAGCTGTCACATCTGACAGGCCTCGATTTTTTTGTGTCCTACTGGAGCGAGGGGCTGGTTGGACATACCTTCCTAAGCTTCATCTTCGACAACGCCCCACCCTTGAGCATCTCCATAGAGACGCGCCCAGAGGTGGGCGAGGGATTTAATCCTGTCGCCTCCCTCTTCAAACAATTCGAGTTGATTTACGTGGTAGGTGATGAGCGTGACCTTGTGCGCGTGCGCACCAACTATCGCAAAGAGACGGTGTATCTATATCGTCTAAACTCATCGCCCGACAACGTGCGCCAGCTGTTCATGGTGTACCTAAAACGAATCAATGAACTCGCCGATCGGCCAGAGTTCTACCATTTGCTGAGCAACAGCTGTACGATCAACATCATACGTTACGCGAACGCTGCTGGCCGAGCAGGCAGGTTCGACATTCGTCATCTCTTCAACGGCCTGATCGACAATTATCTCTATTATTCGGGGCGTGTGGACACGACACTGCCATTTGATGAATTGAGGCGGCGCTCCCTGATCAACGAGGCCGCCCAGACGGCCGATGATGCACCCGATTTTTCGGAACGCATTCGCGCCTCACTGCCAACGATTACTCATTGAGTAAGAGATAACGATGAGAAAGGTTGTAGCGCGCGTTTGCGGACTTAGGCGGCGGCTTTTGCTATGTTGTCCAAATGACGCTCGGCACCGCTATGAATACTCGGCGCGCACTTAGCCTTATCGCTTTTATGCTCGCCTCGCTCCTTGGATTGCTTTTGCTGGCGCCGATTGTTCAGAATCAGAATTATCACGACTTCGCGGATCAGCGCACGCTCTTCGGCATACCGCATTTCTGGAACGTGGCCTCGAATATACCCTTCATCGGAATCGGTGCCGTAGGGCTTTGGCAGTTTGGTCGTTCTCCAGCAACCATGCCACTCTTCCTCGGCATTTTTCTGACTGGTTTCGGCTCGGCCTATTATCATCTCGAACCAAATGATCAGACCCTGTTCTGGGATCGGCTGCCGATGGCGATCGGGTTCATGGCGATCCTTGCCATTACGATTGATGAGCGCGTGGACAGGAGAGCGGGGGCCATTTTGCTTTGGCCGCTGATTGCAATTGGTGTCTTTAGTCTGCTGCTGTGGCGCTGGACTGGTGATTTACGGCTCTACGCGTGGGTACAATTCTTTCCATGCGTTGCGTTGCCACTAATCTTCCTTTTATTCCCGCCGAAGTTCAGCGGCACGATTTACTGGCTCTTCGCCGCAATGCTCTATGCACTTGCAAAGCTGCTCGAGTTCTACGATAGCGCGATCTATTCTGCCGGCACGATTCTAAGCGGTCATACACTCAAGCACTTCGCTGCGGCAGCTGCCTGCGGCGTGCTCCTGAGATATTTTCAGAAACGCCAGCCGATAACGGTCCCGAATGTCGTTAGCCGCCAGCAAGAGCTACGCTCATCCGGCCTGGGGTAACAATTCTCGCAGGGCGATTTCATTCATCGCCACCGGCGCGAGGATCAAAGGCTGACGCGCGCAGGATCCATCCGTCAGCGTCGTAGAAAGTGACCCGCTGCCTGCTGATCGACACGATCGCCATGATCGGCTGGCCTGCCTCGCGCGGCGCCGTCGCCTCGGTGGTTGGCGCGGGTCGCGCCTCTCTCGCAGCGGCGTCCGTGGTCAGCGCCGCCAGTGCGGCCATCGCCGCGAGCGTCACAATGGCGGGCCCCCCAACGCCGCGTCGCCACGGTGGATTGCGCCGTCATTGGCAATGCCATGTCCACCTGTCCGCGCTTGCGTCGATCAAGATCAGCGACCAGCTTATTTGAGTCACCCCAGCACGGCTAGACCAACCCAATGTCGACCGCCGATGACCAAAACTCTCGGCCACGCCCGTCCTTGCCTCTCGTCGCGCCCGCCACTCATCGTCATGTGCGGTCCAGGTGACTGCATCGCAAGAAATGCTGCCGGCGAACAAGACAGCAGATTTCGGCAGCGAAATTCCCGATTTTTCTGATCCGTTGCAGATGCGCAACAGACATAGGCTGAAAGTCGTCCTAATGTATCTGCGCTGTTCGCGAGATGCGCATTCTCGGTGTCGTGGCTGAAACGAACAGTAAATTGGCAAATGAAACGACTCGCGACCAAGCTGATCGTTTCCGTATTAAGACAAACGCCAAGGCAGCGTTACGAAAGCGGAGCGATGACGGTGGGTAACAAAAAACTTGAGTACAAATCTCGTCGCGCTCAGTTTTCCACGACGTGGTGGATAGCCACAGCCGTAGCTATTGGATGGGCCGTGACTATTTGGCAAGGGTCTTAGCTTTCGCGGCTGTGCTTGCCGCGGAAACTGGCTTGCCAAAAGTGGTGCTCAGTCCCCCGCCTTGCCGAAGGGACATTTAAATAGTTTTGCGGCGGTCAGCCTTTTGCGAACAGTGTCAATCGACGCCGCAATGGACGAAGCCGTGAACGAAGGTTTTACCCCTCCGCGCCACAATCCATTCGTCTGTGAGCGCGCATCCTCATGTCCACATGGCAAGCCGAGAAGGCAGAACGAAACCAACGGTCACTTGCCCGCCTTTGCAGGGCTTTGCCCATAGTCTTTCCACCGACCGTGCTCGCCCGTGCGCTCGGTCGGCCGTTCATACCCCCCACGCCAAGGTTGGCGATCGAATCCTACTGGCGAGCGCATCCGCTACGCGCCGATCGCTTGGCGCGCGCTCTGGCAGCTAAGACTGGACCTCCTATCGGCTGGACATGGCGGATCAGCCAAAACCGCAAAGCCGGGCTACCGGCAACATTCCGCGCGCCACCAGCTCCCTACCGAGAGCGGGCATACAGCTTAGGCCCCAGCTTTTGCTGCGTTTGCGGGCAACCCGTTTACAAGCTCGGCTGGCACAAGGATTTGTGGAACGCCGGGCCGAATAAGAATGCAGTGTGGCATTGTGCTTGCGTCGTGGCTTGGCAGTTTTGGAACGCACCGAATAGTGAGGCAGCACTCCTGCGTCGCCTGCAAGGACGGCGCTGCGGCCATACGGGCGGACGCCTGTGGAAGGACGCTGAAGTAGATCACCGAGTGCCGTTGTTTCGGGTCTGGCGTGACCATCGGAATGAAGGATGGCCGAATTTACTCAGCTATTGGGGGCTACCGAACCTTCAGGTGATTAATCGCGACGTTCACATAGAAAAATGTGCGATGCTTCGGACCTGTAACCCCCCGGACGCTTACGACTGGGGAAATTCATTCAAGAAGTTCGCCTTGTGTGACAAGACGAAATTGAGTTTGGCTCCTGTGATAGAATGTTCGCTCCCAATGGGTGGTGCAGAGACAACAGGACATACTCCGCCACTGACCCAGGTTCCGAAGAACACCAGCGCGTTGCATTTCCCACAAAAGCCCCAACCCTGCTGGGCGCCGGGCGTTTCCACGGACAACCCATCCACGTTGGAATGTGGCAACGCGAAATTGAACGACGCGGGAGCGGAGAGATTATCGCCCCTGTCGTGTTTGCCGCCAGCCGGGCAGACCCCGGCAAGGCGCGGTGGGTCATTTCCAAGAGTGCCCCCTTTGCACGCCGCCGCCCATCTCTGAATCACCTCACGGTAGAAGAGCCATTCCGGCGAGGTATCGTCAAACCGCTCAAACTCGCGAGCGGTTTGCGCTTCGTTGTCTGAGGCCGAACCCATCATGCCGTGGAGCTGGCGCAAGCGCTTGCAAACCTCCTGGGGCGGCAGTTACCTTTTCGACCGGTACACCCACACGTCACGACTAGCTCTACTCAGTCCCGTCGACGGATGCGGCAAGACCACGCTACTGCGTTTCCTCGAACTGTTGGTCCGGAACGTCACAAGTAGCGCGAATGCAACACCAGCGGTCATCTATCACGAGCTGGCTCGCAATCCGCATCTGACGTGGCTGATCGACGAGGCCGACAATCTCGATCTGTTGAGACATGCCAACGGCGTGATGCGCTCGGTTCTTAATATGGGTCATGCGCACGGTGCCAGCGTCAGGCGCATGGTGCAAGGCGAGCCGCGGAAGTTCAACGTTTTTTGTGGAGAGCGTTCCCTTCACACGGGAGAGGTCGTAGGTTCAATCCCTACAGCGCCCACCAGCATTTAACTATTAACGATTCACTTCGGGGAGCTCCTGGGGTACTATTTATACCACAGCGCGAGCGCGTTGCTTTGCAGCCCTCGCCTCCAAGCAGGCACAACATGGCACACATCCAGAAGCTCGCGGATAAACGGCGGAGTCTGCCCCGACGTGCGCGAATGCGGCGCAAGGCGCTCGTTAAAATGTTCGAGACCACGAGCGAACCATTCGCCTCACTCGACCTCCACACACCATAAAAAAGCTCGAAAAAAGGGCGTGTTCGACTGTAAGAGGGTGTGATGGTGATCATCCAATTCTTAGCTACCCTAATCTGGATAGGGATGATTCTAGGCTTCTTGTTTGCTGTGTTTTGGGTAATAGTTACAGTAGTGATTATCCGAAGATACAGGCGATGGGTAGATGATGACGATCAAATCAAACGAATAGAAGCGGAAGAGGACTTATAGACCATCCCTAGGGTGAAAACCGGAAGCATGGCATTGGCATGACAACGCGGGCATTAAAGAAATCGATCGACATCGCCTGCGAGCTAACAATTATTATCGTTGGTACGGTCCTGCTTCTAATAAACCGCATCGTAGTACTGTCGCTTTTGGCTGGCTTGCTTTCATCAAATCACAAGTTCGCCAGCAACGACACACCAAATACATACATAGATACATATACGTATGGCGCAGGTTTAGCCTTACGTTACTTATCGTTGCCCCTAAGCCTTATATACGTGTAACCATAGGTTCGCCTTGGCTTCGCTCTCGGCCCCTCACAGGAGGAATTTGACCCGCGAACCACCGCCGCCGCATCGAAGCTAAACCGAGCCCACCGTTTGCCGCTTCTTTCTGAGGAAGACCGCCATCACCGCGGCGCACAGAAGAATCAGAATGCCCAGGGCGATTTCAATGATTGTTGCTTGTCTCTGATTCTGCGCGTCCGCCGATGGCTGCGACTGCGCCTGTTGGCCGTTCGCTTCTTCGAGGCGCTGCTTTTCCCCACCATCCGATCGCGCTTGCTCTTGCAAGGTCGGCTGCGTAACGGCGGGCGGATTGACGGGGTTTGAATTCGATTGCGCTTGATTATCCGTGTTTGCCGCGATTTGACGCGCGGGTTCGATCTTTGAATCGTCGATCGCCAGATAGCGCAGCACCCCTTTTCCGCTCTGATCGAAGGTCGCCACCCAGAGAAATCCCGCGCTGCCGCCCAGCCGATAAACCGGCGCGCCCGCTTTCGCGGACCGTTCGAGATCGCCGAGAAAGCCGACCAAAATCCCGGGGTAACTGCCGCCCGATGCGACCGCTGAAATCTCCTCTGGCTTGAGCGGCTCAAGCTTTATTGCCCCCCATAGCGCCATTATCGCGTTCCGCAGTCCTTCGCGCGGCGGCATTTGGACGACGCGCGCCTTTTCGCCGAATTCGGATGACATGCGGTTTATTTCATTTTGAACCTCGTTCGGATCGAAGTAGGCCGGATCGAAATAGGAATTGACGTAATAGGCCGCGCCGTCTTGCGACTGCAAAATCGAATGCGACCGCGTGACTTCCCTGCCGGGCGTGGTGTGCTCCTCGTTGCACGAAATGAAACCGGGAAACGCGTCGCTGGGATTGCATTGATACCGCTCATACGGCTGATTGCCGGACTTAGCTTGCGCGCCCAGCGCCAGCCCATCGACGACGTAAGGCGAGGTCGCCACCGGGGTCGGTTGGGGAATCTCGACAAACTTGTTACGCAGCCCGTTGCCATTCAATGCAACGACCGGCGCGCTCCAGAAGAGCACAAAGGCAAACGGCAATGCTACGCGCTTCCACATCGTGACATCCGACTTGAAGGCGGCCTCCGGCTATTTAATGAGGCATGATCCCCGGATCACGTCCGGAGCACACTGTTTCGGAAAACCGGCTTTCCGCCCGGGTCAGGCCTTAGTACACCGAATCATATCGAAGGCGACGCGGCGGCCGCAATGGTGGCCCACGCGCGGATGCAAGAAAACGTACCGCCGGAACACTTCTTGATCTGGATCAAAGACCGCGCGGCCTTTGGCCGGTCAATGTTTGGCGGCTGTGGCGGCTGGTCTGTCCTTCTTGTCCAACGTCATGACTTGCGACCGAAGCAGCTTGGGCATGAACCCTAGACAAAAACGACGCCTCGTAGCCGGCGCGTTTGCCGCGATCGTTACGACGGTGAGCGTTATTCCCATACGCGCGCAGGACGCCGACAAGGGCGAAGTCGAGTTCCTATTGAATTGCGCGGGCTGCCATGGCGCCGACGGCAAGGGTTCCGGGCCGCAAAGCACCAAGCTCGACGCCAAGCCCACGGATTTGACGTTACTGGCCAAGCACAATCACGGCACGTTCGATGCCGGCGCCATTTACCAGAAAATCGACGGACGAAAGGATCGCAGCAGCCACCATAACGCGGACATGCCGATTTGGGGGTGCCGGCACCAAGGTTCTCCGCCGCCCAAGCTTCCGACCATCACCAAGCGTAATCAAAAAATACCAAAGAGACTCTTGTCGCAGCTAAAGCCACACGAGACGGAGCTTGATTCCCTCCTCGACATGCCGTGCGATTCCGAGGCGGACATCAAGGAACGCATACTTTCCATTGTGAGCTATCTGAGTCTCATTCAAGCGAAGTAGAACCCGAGGGGCTGAACATGAACCGGTTTGCCATACTGGCTATTGCCGCGTTGACATTGTCGCCGGCCGCCGCCGACGAGATACGGCGCGCCGCCATTCCGAGCGAAATGCTTGGGACATGGGCGGAAACGTCCGAACAGTGCGCCACAAAGGATAAATCCAACGTGTCGATTGAAAGCGCCAAATACGGCGACGGTAGCGGAACTTGCGCCGTGCGTTGGGTCGTCGCGACGCCAAGCCCCCACGGCACGAATTATGCCGTTCATGCGCTTTGCGCCAGCACGAAAGACCAATCGAAGACTCAAACAGTCAATATCATCATTCGGCCGGTCGGCGACGACCGCGCGTCCATGGGACGGTCGTTCAACCAATTAAGAACCTACCAGCGCTGTCCGGCTGGGTGATGAAAACCACGCTAGAATTATAAACTCGCCAGTGTCCTTTCGATTCCGAAGTTCGCTAAGAGCGTGCCGCAAGGTATGGCGAACTTCGGAAGCGCGACACGAGGCCGCGCTTGCCCTTCAAATCTTGCGGCAGTCAAATCTTGCGGCTGTCATAGGCCCAGTGCAGCAGCGCTTGCCGCTGCCGCGGCCGGCACATCGGATCGCCCGGCGCGCAATGCCGTTTGATTTGCGCAACGTGCCGGCGGATGGCTTTCCACCGTTTGATCTGCCGGACGTCCTCTTGCGGCATGCGGCGGCCCATATAGTACCGGCAATACCACTGAAACCAGCCGCGCGGATCGTCCGGGTGGATCCATCCTTTTTTACGCCAGGTCGAAAGGGGCTGACTGGCATCGACGCCGAAATAATTGAGGGCGCAATCGCGTCCGCACGGTGACAGTCGGGCGCGCGCAAACCAGCTTGCGGGAAATTCCTTGCGGCAATCCGTCATGTACTTGCCGCAGAATATGCCGAGCGCGAGCATCGCTTTGGGCGTGAGGTCCGGACGAAATTCCGGATCGAAATTGCGGCCGACGGGCGCGCTTCGAACGTAGCGATATTTGCGCTGCATCGCGTCGTTCACGGTAACGACAATGTGCCGTTTTTTGCCCTTGGTCATCCGCACATCGGACAATGAAGGTGCCGTTGCGGCGGTCCTGAGGTCGGCCCCGTCGTCACCGCGTGACGCCCGGGACATCGGCGCGCGCGGGATGCTGACCGGCGCGCTGCGGAAGCACGAGCAGACAACCGAGGATGAAAACCGCGATGACGGCCGACGCGATCGGACGGCTTAAGGCCAATCCGCCGTCTTTGACGGGCTTGTCGAGAAAATCGCCAACGGTGGCGCCAAGCGGTCGCGTCAAGATAAAGGCCGACCAAAACAAGAACACGCGTGAGGCGTTCGTCCACACATACAATGCCGCGATTATCGCCAGGCCCAGCGCAAAGACGAGGGCGCCGCCGCCATATCCAAGCCCGGTACCGTCGGCCATCCAGTCGCCGAGCGCGGTCCCGAGCGTTTGCGAGAAAGTGATCGTCGCCCAATAGAACGCTTCGGCCTTGGGCGTACTCACGGTTTCGACGGCAATCGTGCCGAGTGTCCAGTACCACAATGCCAGAATCAGAATCAGGCACACGAAGAGCAGCAACGATCCGCCGACATAACCGATGCCGAGCGAGCGATCGGCAAAGTCGGCCATCGTGGTGCCGGCTGTCGTCGACGCAACGATGGTCGCCCAATAGAGGAACGGATGGAATTTTTCTGCGCGGATCTGCAAAACGACGAAAATCACGAGCAGCGAAAAGAAAAGCGCGGTTCCGGCAAGATAACCCCAGTTCAGCGTCATCGTGACCGTATCGCCGCCCGCCTCACCAAGCGTCGTTGCGGCGATCTTGATGATCCAGAATACAATTGTGATTTCGGGGACTTTGCTGACGTGTTGCTCAACATCGCGAAGCATTTGCACTCCAGGCTCTAACCACTCTTCACCGCACCGACGCGGCCGGAATGAGGCACGTTCACGCAAAATCGCCGGGGTTCGCCATTCGTCCGGCCACAGATTCGTCCGATCAATGAACCGAGATTGAATGGATATCTCACGGCAAGTTCAGCGAGACCGCATCATATTGAGACCCGATGGCCCAGCGAGTCCTTCCTGGGCCGCGCATGGAAGATCAAAGGATGGGCGTCATGAAATCGACATTCAAGGTTCTCGCTTTCGTCGTTTCGTTCGCAGCGGTCGGCGGCATGGTGACCACGGCGTTTGCCGAAACGCAATGGGAACGCAATCATCCCCGTCGCGATCAAGTCAACGATCGGCTCGCAAACCAGAACCGGCGGATCGACAATGAAGTGAAGGATGGCCAGATCACCAAGCAACAGGCCAATCAGCTTCATCACGAAGATCATGCGATCCGCCGGGAGGAGCGCGCAATGTCGAAGTTCGACGACGGGCACATCACGCGAGCCGATCAGAAGGCGCTCAATCAGCAGGCGAATGCCGTCAGTCACCAAATTGGGCAATGACGGGATCGATCTCACGATTCGTTGGATGAGATAAACCAGCACCGGGTTCCCTATGATTTGACATAGGGAGGCTCGGGCTTTCAAGCTCGCGTTGTTATTTGGTTCGCTATTTGGCGCTGACCGCCTCGGAATAGCGCGCGTAGAGCTCGGCAGCGCGCTGTTGCCACATGTTCACAAATGCGCCCGATGTGAGATTATCGACCGATTTCCAAACGTGTTTCACATCCGGCAGCGTATTCTGCCAGATGGCGCGCTTGCACCATTTCTCGCCCTTTTGCTTGCCCTCGTCCGTGGCGCACATCGACTGCCAGGCAAGCCGTTCCGGATGGCTGACGTGCTCAGCCGCCCCTTGCGTGCCCTGTTGATGAATCAAATAAAGATCGCTCAGCGTCGCTTTCTTGTGCGTACTCAATTCGAAGAAAATGGCCGCGGTGGTAAACTTGTAAGCGGCTGCAACGGCGTTGTCGCGCGGGTTGGTGATGTCGCCGGAACCGTACCTGTCGAACTCGTAGTTGCTGAGTTGGAAT
>JBAPZR010000046.1:0-3065 GCA_049285335.1 Xanthobacteraceae bacterium
TCTTCGGACCGACCGTCGTCGGCTGGGCAAAAGATTATACCGGCGGCTTTTCAGGGGGTCTCTATGCGCTGGCCGGCTTTGCACTCATGTCGGCGATCGTGTCCGCGCTGGGGCTGCGCATTCCAAATCCAGCGGCCCGACAAGAGATTGCGGCAGCGCCAGCCGAATAAAGCCGGCATTTCTCCGGTTTGGAGTTGGCCAGCGGAAATCACGCTGACTAAAGCAATGTCTGCCTTTTGGCACAAGCGGACACTCCGACACGCTCAACGGATGTCCGCTTTTGGGGGTAACTCGGAATCGCTTCAACGCGAGTGCGGATCGCCTTCCGACCAGCTCTGCGATCGGCGGAGCAATTCTGCCGCGTTTCAACGCTGCCACTCTAGTGGTATAACTCATCCTGCCCGACGTGATCCTCGCTATGGGGTTAGCCCATGAGGCGGCGGGAATTCATTAGCCTGCTTTTTGGCACGGCGGCTTGGCCGCTTGCGGCACGCGCGCAGCAATCCTCAAACAGGATTCCTATTGTCGGGATCCTCTGGCACGCGGGTAGTGCCGAGGAAGAAGAGGTCTATCTGAGCGTCATGGTGAAAGCATTCAACGATCTTGGCTATGTCGAGGGAAAAAACATTCATTTGGACCATCGCTTTCCTGCTGAGAATCCGGAACGGTTTCAGGTGTTGGCACGAGAACTGGTCGACTCGAAACCCGACGTCATTATCGCGGTGACAAACTTGGGCCTGATCGAGGTTAAGAGGGCGACTAGTACGATCCCAATAGTGTTTGTGCTTGGGCACGATCCAGTTCGCGACAAATTCGTCGAAGGCCTGGCCCACCCAGGTGGCAACGCGACCGGCTTTTCGCCCATGGGAGCGGACCTGAGTGGGAAGCGTTTAGAGTTGTTGAAGGAAGCCGTTCCGAACCTCTCGCTTGTCGCGCTTCTGGTTGATCCGACCGATCCGTTCAAGCAGCGCACGATCAAGTCCCATCAAGATGCGGCGCAAGCACTCGGCTTGTCGCTTCGTTCTATCGAAATCGGGGTACCTGACGATATTGAGCCGGCATTTGCGAAGATGGTGCAGGAAAGGGCGAACGGCGTCGTGCGTGGGACTGGTTCGATGCTGTTCAATGAAAGGGCGCGTGTGGGTGTATCAGCCCTGAAACATCGCCTGCCAGTAATGACTTACGTCGCGGAGGAGGTCCCATACGGCCATCTAATGTCGTATGGACAAGACATACCTGATTTTTTCCGCCGCGCGGTGGGCTATGTCGACAAAATATTAAAGGGCGCTAAGCCTGCCGATCTTCCCGTCGAGCAACCGACCAAATTCAAGCTGGTTCTAAATCTCAAGACGGCCAAAGCACTCGGTATTACCTTTCCGCAAACACTTATCATCAGCGCCGACGAGGTGGTCGGATAGACATGCCGATGTATCCGCCGCCTGTTCTTCTGCAACGAAGATGCATAGCTCTCGCTCGTAGATCGTATTAGACTTTCACGAAGGTGGTTCTCGGCCAGGGAAGTAAATCCCATGAGGCGGCGGGAATTCATCAGGCTTTTCAGTAGCACCGTAGTTACATGGCCGCTGACCGCGCGAGCGCAGCACGCGGCGATGCCGGTGATCGGATTCCTCAACAGCGCTTCGTCCAGCGAATTTTGGCCCCCGGGGGGGTGGGCATCGAGGCTGAGCGATGCTGGTGCTCGCGTGTGCTGTTGAGGCGACCGAATCGGCCATTCGGGAGGGTCGAATCAACTGTCAGTTACTCCTCAAGCTCGCCGCCGCACCGCTCGGACCCAAGCAATCGGCGTATAATGCGCGGATGGATCGCCTGAATGCGATACGACTTCTAAAGGCGTTGATCGCCGCAGGTGCAAAGCCTCGCGCGCCGATGGACAGCGCTTGGGTTGACGAGATCGCCGTCAGAGATCTGTCGTTCCACGGCACGCAGCTCGAGTCTGCCCTCGTATACGCGAAAGGAATAGCCTGGCTGGTGGATAGCCCAAGAAAAGGTCGGGTTTCCCTCACTCGTGCGGGCGAGGTCGTCGCTAGGGTAAAGACTTAAACTGTTCATAAAATGGACATGGAACGAACTCAGCGAAATGTCCGCTTATGACCCAAAGCGGACCGAGCATGGCCGTCGCATTGCCGAGACTTTAAGTCTTAACAAATTAATAGATTGGGTGTGGCAGCCTGATGCTCTCGCGTGGGGCGAGGCGCGGCGGATCAAGGCCAACGTGGCGAAGCAGCCCGGAGCTGTTGCAGAAGAAATAGCGTGCGGCAAGACTGCCAGGCTTACCGCGCATAGACAATCAGGCGTCTTCCGGTCGATAGACAATCAGGCGTCTTCCGGTCGGTGGATGAGCTTAAAGCTCCCAACCTTGCTTGCATCCAACCTGTCCATGATTTTACGGCACACGACACATCTTGCCGTATCACCTTCACTCTTGGGAACCAGCGAAGGTGTCGCCGAGTAAAAGGCTCCGCAATTCGGGCAGAAGAAGGTGCGGCCTTCTAGGACCGGTCCTACGTGAGGCATGGGCGCCTCCCTTGATAGGGGAAGCGTCAAGATATTCCAATTTGGTTAGTAATTTCTAGCAGGCCTGGCCGCCGTCAGCGCAGTCCCGTCTTGCCGTGCAGCGCTGAGTAACCGGGTGGCGGATCGCCAAAGAAGTCTTGCGTAAGGCGCTGGTTGCGTGCAGTGGCAAGAGCTTCGCGTTCTACTAAGAGGTTGTCTGGAACACGCCTCCGCCTGACATTGTGACTGTGATTTACACCTTCAGCTTCGTCGAGCCTGAGTGACGTTTGAGCACCCTGTCTATTGCTTCGTAATAATGTCCCGCCCCGCGCATGTCGCGGGCACGCTTTAGTTCAATCTCGGTCCAGGGGCGTCGCGGCACCTTCACACCTTTCTGCACTGCGGCCGTGCGCGTTTCGTTGAAAATGCGGGACCGGCCTATGCCAGCGACCAGCCGGCCTGCGGCCGACTTTTGTTAACAAATCACGGGACGGGGCGATGGAGACAAAGAGAACAACAACTTTGCCTTTTCCTCGTCGACTAGCTGAAGC
>JBAPZR010000047.1:0-4605 GCA_049285335.1 Xanthobacteraceae bacterium
GACAGAGACACATCACCCTGTGCCTCATCGAAGCCGCCGACCGCATTCTACCGGCCTTGCCGCCACGCATTTCTGAATCGGCAACCGAGCTACTGCACAAAATCGGCGTCAAGATCTTCACGTCCGCGCGCGTTTCCGCCGTCATGCCGAACGAGATCAAGCTCGCGGATGGTCGCACCATCGCCGCAGACCTGGTCGTTTGGGCGGCCGGCGTAAAGGCGCCGGCGTTCCTGAGCAACATCGACGGACTAGAGACCAACACGAATAACCAGCTCGTCGTACAGCAAACCCTGCAAACCACACGCGATGACGATATTTTTGCGATCGGCGATTGCGCGGCCTGTCCGTGGCCGGAAATGAAATCCATCGTGCCGCCGCGCGCTCAAGCCGCACACCAACAGGCAAGCCATCTCTATAGGCAGTTGCAGCGAAGGTTGAACGGGCAACCGCCCGAACCATGGCATTACCGCGACTTCGGTTCATTGGTGTCGCTTGGCCACTACAGCACGGTTGGCAGCTTGATGGGTACGCTCGTGGGCCGAAACCTTTTCATCGAAGGCTATTTCGCGCGATTCATGTATGTGTCGCTCTACAAGATGCACGAGTACAAGCTTCACGGTTTCGTCAAAGTCGCGCTTGACACAATCGCACGCATCATCACGCGTCGCACCGAGCCACAGGTCAAACTGCATTAATGAAGAGCGCGTGACGCTAAGAGCCCGCTTTTCGGCGCGCCCTACTTTGTCTTAGTGGTCCCGTCCGCGTTGAATTGAGAGACGTAGGCCCACAGGTCGTTGACCTGTTGTTCGTTCTTGATCCCGGGGAAGATCATTTTGGTGCCCGGAACCACGGCTTGCGGATTCTGGATGTATTTCTTGAATATATCTTCGCCCCAAACAATTCCCGAATTCTTATTTGCGTCCGAATAGTCGAAATTCGGCGCGCTGCCGGAATGCCGGCCGTCCAGACCATTGAGTTCCGGACCAACTTTGTTTTGAGCGCCAGGCCCAATCGAATGACAGGCCCCGCAAATGGCGAAGGTAGCTTTGCCCTTCTGCGCGTCCTGCGCCAGCGCAACTCCGGTCGCTGCGGCGATGATCGCGGCCGCTATGATGAACGTCTTGCCCATTATTCACCCCTATGTTTGCCGTCCCCTGTCGCGGCCGTCCTTTGATTCACAACGCAGACGCATTCTTCCCTCAGCCAGCCTTGGATGTTCAGGCATTCTGCCCAAAGATCCAAAGGCGACTGGCACAAAGAAACCCCTTGTCTTACGGATGCCGGAGCGATTTACTTGTTTACGAAAAGCTTCGATACGCAGGAAATCAGGAGGACAACCGTGACTTGGGCAACACCTACGCTTATTGAAATCTGCATTGGCCTTGAAATCAATGGCTATCTGCCGCCCGAATTCTAATTCGCCGGGTGTGCAGATCATACCCCACGAATGGGTCGGTTGACCGCTATCGTTCTCGGCGCCGCGGCGGGTGGTGGCTTTCCGCAATGGAATTGTCGGTGCCCTACCTGTCAGTTGGCCTGGGGCGCTGACCCCAAGGTCAAGTCTCGCACTCAGGCAAGCCTGGCCGTTTCGGCTGAGGGTCGCGACTGGGTTTTGATCAACGCTTCGCCGGACTTGCGGGCGCAGATTCAGGCAACGCCGTTCCTGCATCCGCAGCAAGGGCTCCGCGGCAGTCCGATCAGCGCTGTGGTTTTGACCGGTGCGGAAGTCGATCAGGTTGCCGGTTTGCTGACCATGCGCGAGCGCAGCAATTTCACCGTCTACGCAACTGCCGAAACCCTTGCGATGATTGCGGCCAACCCGATTTTCGGGGTGCTGGCTTCGGACTTGGTGTCACGTCAGCCGGCCGCTCTTTCACTGCCTTTTGCGCTTCCAAATGGGCTCCATGCCGAACTGTTCACCGTGCCCGGCAAGGTTGCGCTTTATTTGGAAGAGGACGAGCCTGAGCTTTACGCGGAAAACGGCGTCAATGTCGGCGTGGAGATCACGAGCGGCGGCGCGCGGCTCGCTTACGTCCCAGGAGCGGCGGCGTTGAATGAGGCGTTGTTGGAACGGCTTGGTCGCGCCGACGTGGTGCTGTTCGACGGGACATTGTTTGACGACGATGAGATGATTCGCGGCGGCACCGGGACAAAAACCGGCCAGCGTATGGGTCACATGCCGGTCGGCGGCGCGGACGGAACCCTGCGACGACTCGACGGTCTGGCCGGACGGCGCATTCTGACGCATATCAACAACACAAATCCGATCTTGGTCCACGGTTCACCGGAACGGCGAAAGGTTGAAGCGGCCGGTTTCGAGATCGCCGAGGATGGCATGGAGATTGTGCTTTGAGCCTGTTGTCTCCCGATGAACTCGAAGCGCGGCTGCGTGAAATTGGGGCCACGCGGTATCACCGGCTGCATCCGTTTCATAAGCTCTTGCATGGCGGCAAATGCACCAAGGGACAGGTCCAGGCGTGGGCGCTTAACCGCTATTATTATCAATCGATGATCCCCGTGAAGGATGCGAGCCTCATCGCGCGGTGCCCGGATTCGGACACGCGGCGCGAGTGGCGAAGCCGTCTGGTCGACCACGATGGCGACAAGAAAAGCGAAGGCGGAATCGCGCGTTGGCTTCGACTGACCGATGGCTTGCAGCTTGATCGTGATTATGTCGTTTCGCTGCGTGGCCTGCTTCCGGCGACGCGATTTGCGGTCGATGCCTACGTGCACTTCGTGCGCGAAAAGACACTGCTCGAAGCGATCGCGTCGTCACTGACGGAACTATTTTCGCCCGAGATTATCAGCGAGCGCATCGAGGGCATGCTGAACAATTACGATTTCGTAACGTCGGAGACACTGGCCTATTTTTCGCAGCGTCCCCCGCAGGCGGAACGTGATTCCCGATTTGCGCTTGACTATGTAAAGGTCAACGCTCGCACGGCCGACGCCCAGCACGCTGTGCTTCGGGCCCTTGAATTCAAATGCGACGTGTTGTGGGCGATGCTGGATGCGCTCTATCACGCCTATGTCGCACCGCGACATATTCCACCCGGCGCCTTTGCGCCCAAGGATTAGGATCATCGGTGAACGAACCTCCGGTAGCAGTCTCTCTCGATGCACAACCGCGGCTGCCGCACGGCGTCCGGCTGGTTCATAGCGAAGCCCAAGGCGGATGGGTTTTGCTCGCGCCAGAGCGTGTGTTCAAAGCCGACGCCATTGCTGCCGAGATCGTGAAGCGCTGTACCGGAGAGGCGACAGTCGGCGCTATTGTGGATGACCTTGTCAAAGCATATTCAGCTCCTCGGGAGCGCGTGCTCGCCGATGTATCCGCGCTGTTGCGGCGGCTTGCCGACAGCAGGCTCTTGGAACTCTGACCAATGGCTGAAAACGGACACGACCAAGCAAACGGAACACCCAATTCTCGCCCGGTGAACGGGCCAGGGGGGGCTGCGCTGCATCGTCCGCTCGGCCTCCTCGCCGAACTGACGCATCGCTGCCCGCTTGCTTGTCCTTATTGCTCCAACCCGATCGCCCTTGATTCTCGCGCCAGCGAACTCGACACACAGACCTGGGCTCGGGTCTTCGGCGAAGCGGCTTCCCTCGGCGTATTACAGGTTCATCTCTCAGGCGGCGAGCCTGCGGCGCGGCGCGACCTTGTCGAGATCACCGCCGCGGCGCATTCGAGCGGCCTTTATACGAACCTGATCACGTCGGCGGTGGGCATCACCGAAGCCACGCTCGCAAAGCTGGCCACGGCCGGCCTCGATCACGTGCAAATTTCAATTCAGGACGACGAACCCGTCTCGGCGGACCATATTGCCAACTACAAGGGTGCCTTCGCACGCAAAAAGTCGCTGGCCACGAAAGTCGTCGATCTGAAGATTCCGCTCACTGTCAATTGCGTTGTGCATCGCGCCAATATCGATCGCATCGGCTCCATGGTTGGTCTGGCGCTAACGCTAGGCGCAAAGCGCGTCGAAATCGCCCATGTGCAATATTATGGCTGGGCCCTGCAAAACCGCGACATGCTGATGCCGACCCCCGAGCAGGTCGAGCGCGCGGTCAAGGCGGTCGAGGAATTGCGCCGCACGCATCAGGGCGAAATCGTCATCGATGCAGTGTTGCCCGACTACTATGCGCGATTTCCAAAGCCTTGCGTCGGAGGTTGGGGCAGCCGCTCGCTCAATGTGACGCCGGCCGGCAAAGTACTGCCGTGCCACGCTGCAGAATCGATCCCAGGCCTCGAATTCTGGTCGGTGCGCGAACATTCCCTTGATGATATTTGGGCCAACTCGCCGGCGTTTAACGCATTTCGCGGCACCGATTGGATGCAAGAGCCCTGCCGCAGTTGCGCGCGGCGCGACATCGACTTCGGCGGCTGCCGGTGCCAGGCCTTCATCCTCACGGGCGATGCCGCCGCTGCCGACCCTGTCTGCCATCTGTCGCCACACCATGCGCAGGTGGTCGCGCTTGCAGCGCAACGCCGCGACGTGCCGTATTCCTATCGGACCAATCCGCCAGTTCGATAGGGCCAATGTCGTTGCAGGTGGGCAGTGCGCGTGCGGAAATTTGTCCCGCTTCTCCGTCCCGCCGCTCTATGCC
>JBAPZR010000048.1:0-3729 GCA_049285335.1 Xanthobacteraceae bacterium
GTCGAGGCGTCCGCCGAGGACATCGGCGATTGCCTGCGCGGCGCCACGATACGGCACCTCCTGCAATTGGATGCCGGCAACGGATTCGAACAATTGCAGCCCGAGATCGGACATAGCGCCGCGGCCGGTTATGCCGATGGTGATCGTCCCCGGTTTTTTGCGCGCCAGTTCGGCAAGCGCGCGCGCCGAATTGATTTTCATATCGGGATTGACCACGAGCACGGGCGAATTGATCGCGGCTCTGCCGACTGCGGCAAAATCCTTGACCGGATCGTAATTCAGATCCTGTCGGTAGGCGGGACCGATGGCAGCGGCGCCGGCGGTGGTGAAAAACAGCGTGTACCCATCGGGATCGGATTGCGCGACATATTGCGCGGCGACCGCGCCGTTGGCGCCCGGCTTGTTCTCGACTGCGACAGTCTCGCCGAGCGTGCTCTGCATCTTGTCGGCGATCAGCCGCGCGGTTAGGTCGGCGGTGCCTCCGGCGGTGAATGCAACGATCAACCGCACCGGCCGGTTTGGATAGTCCTGCGCCCGGGCGAGCGTGCCGGCCAGAACTACAAACACTGGAAAGAGCACGCGAAAAAACATCGATCTCATCGTCACAGACCGGCAAGTTTGTTCTAAGACGCCAACTCTTTGCCGCTCCGGCAAAGGATCAAGTCATAGGCAATCGTCTTACAATTGGCGACGGGAAATTAGCCGGACAGCCGTTCGATGGCCGCGCCGCAGCGTCCGAGCTTGTCTTCGAGCCGCTCGAAGCCGCGGTCGAGGTGGTAGACGCGATTAACGGTGGTTTCGCCCTCGGCGGCAAGCGCCGCGATCACGAGAGAAACCGAAGCGCGCAGGTCGGTTGCCATGACCGGCGCGCCTTTGAGCTGCGGCACGCCTTCGATGGTGGCCCGCTCGCCGTCAAGCTGGATCCGCGCGCCGAGCCGCGTCAACTCTCCGACATGCATGAAGCGATTTTCGAAAATCGTCTCGGTAATGTGCGACGTGCCACCCGCACACGACATCAGCGCCATGAGCTGCGCCTGCAGATCGGTCGGAAATTCGGGAAATGGCGCGGTCGTAACATCGACCGGCGCCAGGCCCGCGCCGTTACGGACGATGCGAATGCCTTGGTTCGTCGGCGTGACGATGACGCCGGCGTTCACGAGTACGTCGAGCGCCGCCTGCAGCAATTCCGGCCGCCCGTTCTGAAGCAAGACGTCGCCGCCGGTCATAGCGGCGGCCATGGCATAGGTGCCGGTCTCGATGCGGTCGGGCAGCACGGCGTGCCGCGCTCCGTGCAAGCGCGTGACGCCCTCGATCACGATCTGCCGCGTTCCCGCCCCGGAAATGCGGGCGCCCATTTTGTTGAGGCAATCGGCGACGTCGACGATTTCGGGTTCGCGCGCCGCGTTCTCGATGACCGTGGTCCCCTTTGCAAGCGTCGCCGCCATGACCGCCGTATGCGTGCCGCTGACGGTGACCTTCGGAAAGACGATCTCGCTACCCTTGAGCCCATTCGGCGCGCGCGCCACCACATAACCACCTTCGATGTCGATTGTCGCGCCAAGCCGCTCCACTGCCATGATAAGAAGATCGACGGGTCGCGTACCAATCGCGCAGCCGCCCGGCATGGAGACCCTCGCCTCCCCCATGCGGGCAACCAGCGGCGCCAGCACCCAGAAGCTCGCGCGCATTTTGGAAACAAGCTCGTAGGGCGCGGTGGTGTCGACGATGCGCGCCGCCGAGATGTGCAGCGTCTGGCCATTATCGGCGGTCTCGCCCGGCCGCTTGCCGCTGACCATGATATCGACGCCGTGATTGCCGAGGATGCGCTCAAGTTGAGCGACGTCGGCAAGCCGCGGCACATTGTCGAGGATCAAGGTTTCCTCGGTGAGGAGGCTCGCGATCATCAACGGAAGCGCGGCGTTCTTCGCTCCCGAGATCGGAATGGTGCCGTTAAGCTTGCGGCCGCCGACAATACGAATCCGATCCATGCTCATCCCCGCACAAAGGCCCGTTGTGGCTTCCGGACCGAACGATCCACAAAATTTAATATCGCGTTCTTAATCGGCCTTTATCTTATGCACCCGCTAGCGCAACGGCACAACGCGAAACCCGGGACAGGGCTAATACTTAATCAGCGCCGGAACCCTACTCATCGCTCCGATTGTGGCGGGAGCCGGGAACCGATCCGGCTTCCTGCGCGCGTTTCGCGGGGGCGTCTTGGTCTGACGAGCGTTCGCCAGCCGCAGCGCGATCTCTCGCTTGCTGCTTGCGCCGCTTGAGGTTTTCGCGCAGCGCCGCCGAGAGGCGCTCCTTACGCGCCGCCTGCTTGTCGGCCTTGCCGCGTTTGATCATGTCAAGGAAGCCAAGCTGTTGCTCAGTCAATCGAAGTCAGGTAACGAAACGGCATCGTTAGATCAACCGCGATTTGTTTGGGGGAAACCGTGAAGACGTTTTTCGTAGCAATGTTGGCCGCTCGGAGTGCTTACGTTCCGAGCCGATGCGCAGGCCGTCAAGCCGGCAGTAGGGAACGAACAGGTCTATTGGGTACTCACTGTTAGTGTGGACAAAATGGACGAGTTCAAATCTCTCGTGGGAAAGTTGGTCGCTGCAACTGAGAAAGAACCCGGCGCCATGCAGTACGAGTACAACGTGGGCGACGACCACAAGACGGTCGACATTTACGAACGCTATGCCGACTCGAAAGCCAGCTTGTTTCACTTGACACAGACCTTCGGCTCGAATTTTTCCAAGGAATTCTTTGCGCTGGCAAAGCCCACGCGTTTTGTGATCTACGGCGCGCCAACGGATGAGTTCAAAAAGGCAGTGGCCGACTTCCACCCGGTCTACATGACGCCGATCGAGGGTTTCATTAGATAGCGCCGCCTAGTCTTACGAGATACGTCGCAGCGCGTTGCGCGAGACGATGCGCTTGCGTATGTTCAGGCTATCCGGCGGCCGTGCCACGGCTGCTGCGATCAACGACCATTGAAATTGCTGCCGTAGCTCAGTGGTAGAGCACTCCCTTGGTAAGGGAGAGGTCGAAAGTTCAATCCTTTCCGGCAGCACCAGAAAAGCCAAGCAAATAGCAGGCTTTTCTCGGGGAGCGCTCCCGTTTCTCCCAGTCCTCGAAAGTGAACAAAGCGTGTTTCGCCCAGCAAAACTGGGGGAAAACCCGGGGAATTTGTTCGGCAAGCGTTCTGCATTTTTTGATTGCGCAGGATGCGAGCCTGGCACCGATCTTCAATGTGTTTCGAGCAAGCTGCCCAAACTCGAACGCAAATGTGCTGCTGGCCGCGCCGTTACCAATCGATTCGAGACGATTCGCTGCCAAGCATGCGATCGTGGCGTTAAGCGCAAATCTCGCCAGCAAAGATTTTGTTCAGATCGCTGTCGCAACTACGCGCATCGGAATTCCCCGAGCCAAATAAACGGTCGTACAGCGATTAAAAATGCTTCGGGGTACCTAGACAGCGGGCGCGTTACGAACCCCCTCTTTTTGTCCAACAAAAACAATGGCCTGCAAGGCCAAAAATCGGGCTTGAGCATCCCGCTGAACCTACTTGGCGGCCATCACTGGCCGAATGCTGTCGGTGTCGAGCCCGATCTGTTGCGCAAGATCATCGGGGCAGAGGTTGGTGGGCTATGCTCAGGCGTAACCGGGCACAAGGCCGTAAAACCCAGCGCGCCTCATACTTCGGTGAGTAAACGCGACGGCGAGCCTGTCATCGA
>JBAPZR010000049.1:0-1690 GCA_049285335.1 Xanthobacteraceae bacterium
GTTACGTCGTTGGTAAAGCCGACAAACCAGCCGTCGACCGCATCCTCGGTGGTGCCGGTCTTGCCAGCAACATATGGTGAAAGGGGATCGATCGCCCGCGCGGTGCCGCGGGCGACCACACCCTGAAGAATGGTCTTTAACTGATAAAAACTCGCCCGGTCGGCGGCGGCAATCTGGGGAAACTGCGGCGCCTTGGGATAGGTAAAGATCGCGCGACCGTTCTGTTCGATCGAATCGATGGCGTGCGGCTGTGGCCGTACCCCTTCGTTGGCGATGGCGGCATAGAAGGCCGCAAGATCGATCATCCGCACTGGTTCTGCGCCAAGAACGAAGGGATAGTAGCGAATGCAGTTGCTGTAGATTTTTTCTGCCAGCGCGGTGGCGCACACTTTGTCGAGGCTTTTTTCTGGATTCGCATCGATCCCGCCTTCAAGCAAATGCGCAGTGACCAGGTTGCGTGAGCGTTCAAGACCCCGCCGCAGCGTTGTGGGCCCACCCGACTTAGAATCGGCATTGCGCGGAGACCAGAAGTCTTTGTCGTGGCCGCCCCCAATGGGCCGCAGAGTGATCGGCTCGTCCGGTACCAAGGTATTTGGCTGCAGTCCTTTTTGCAGCGCCGTCAGATAAGTGATCGGCTTGATCGCTGAGCCAGGCTGGCGTTGCGTCTGCCATGTTCGGTTGAGCTGGCTTAAGGGGTAGGAAAAGCTGCCGGCCATAGCGAGGATGCGGCCAGTTCTGTTTTCCAACACAAGCGCCGCTCCTTGCACTGTCGGCCTTGCGCGCAGTTGTGCGACGACTTCAGTCTTGCTCGCATTCGCCTTTGCCTCAATCACCTTGACGTACACAACATCATAGAGAGCGAGCCGGCGGCGGACCTCGCCGTTTAAGCCCGTCAAGGGCGCAGTACGGCCGTCGGGAAGGCCGACCCGGATCGCGCTTTCGTTTTTCTGCACGATTAGCGCCGGCATCCAATGCACGTCGTAGAGCGGAAGGTGCACGGCCTGCAACGCACGCTCCCAAGGCGGCGTTTGTTGGTCGGATGTCAGCTTCTGTATGGCGTCAGCCAGGTTTGCCTCCGCCCCACGAAACTGGACGCGACCAGCGGAAAGTTCGTATCGCGCCAAACCTTCCTGCAAAGCTGCTTCAGTGTCGCGTTGCAATTGTGCGTTGACGGTCGAATGGACCGTGTAAGAGTCGGTCGTGAGGCCCTCGACCCCGTCTGTCTTCGCCTCCCGGCCGAGAAAATCGATAAATTGAAAACCTGAGTCACGGTGCGGCCGATCGATCGCGACAAGCTTTGGCAAGGCAGCCAGCGCTTTGTCTTTCTGCGCACTCGTGATCACGCCGTCTTCCTGCATCCGGTCGAGCACATAGGCGAGGCGCTCCTTGGCGCGATCGGGATGGCGGTCAGGGCTGAAATAGCTTGCACCCTTGGCCAAGCCCGCCAGCATCGCCCCCTCGGCGGGCGTGAGGTCCTTGGCTGATTTGCCGAAATAGCTGCGCGAGGCCATTTCGATGCCCCACGAACCGCGCCCGAGATAGGCGGAATTGAGATAGAGCTCGAGGATATCGTTCTTGTTCAACGTGTTTTCCAATCGCGACGCCACGATCATCTCGCGGATCTTGCGCTCGTAGGTGACGTCCTCGCCGACCAACAGATTCTTTACGACCTGCTGGGTGATCGTGGACC
>JBAPZR010000050.1:0-2235 GCA_049285335.1 Xanthobacteraceae bacterium
GCGATTGACAGCGCCACAACCTTCGACAAATGGCTGCGCACCACGATCGAAACCCAGCCCTATACAACGGCGCTCGTGGCGCTCGGCGTCGGCTGGCTGCTCGGCAGGATGCACCGTCCGCTATAAGGCCAGCCGTGCCCGCCGCTACGCTTGTCCGTGGCAAGACACAAGACGCCCCTCTGCCTGCACCGTTCTGGCCACTGGCCTGCTGGGCTGTCGTGGTCGGGCTTATGGTCGCGGGCGAGATTGCGCGCCTTTATGATGTAAAAAGGTCTCGCCGATCCGCAACGCGCGCTTTCGGCACGTTCCGCGGCAGCGACGAGCCGACGTCCTTGCATCACGTGCGCGCCCAGGAGTTCGGCCGCGGGCGGCACGCGCAGACGCCATGGCAGATTCCCTGGAGGGGGTGGAAGGACATCCTCTGGCGCACATACCAACAGACGGGCGAGGACCGTCTTCTCGCGGTCGCTGCCGGGGTGGTGTTCTACGGCCTGCTCGCGATCTTTCCCGCCGTCACCGCCCTTGTTTCTCTTTATGGACTTTTTGCAAGTCCTGCCGCCATCAGCGACCATCTTTCGCTTGCCGCAGGCATTCTGCCACAGGGCACCGTCGATATCCTGCGCGAGCAGATCACCCATCTGACGTCAGGCAGCGGCGCGAAGCTCGGCTTTGGATTCATTATCGGGCTTGCTGTCGCGCTGTGGAGCGCGAATGCCGGGATGAAGGCAATCATGGACGCGCTCAATGTCGTCTACGAAGAAAAAGAAAAGCGAGGATTCATCAAGCTCACTCTGGTGTCGCTTGCCTTTACGCTTTCCGCCATCGGCGCGATGCTCTTGGCGTTCGCCGCCATCGTGATCCTGCCGGTCGCGCTGAATTATGTAGGTCTTCCAAATGTGACCGATCTGCTGTTGCGCCTGGCGCGCTGGCCGCTCCTCTTGATCCTTATCATCATTGGTCTTGCCGTGCTTTACCGCTTCGGACCGAGCCGTCGGCAACCGCACTGGCACTGGATCAGCGTCGGCAGTGTCATTGCCGCGATCGCCTGGCTTGTCAGCTCCGCGCTGCTGTCTTGGTATCTTGGAAGCTTTGCCGACTACAATGCGACCTACGGTTCGCTCGGCGCCGGCATTGGCATGATGATGTGGATGTGGATTTCTGCGATCGTTATTCTATTCGGCGCGGAGCTGAACTCGGAGATCGAGCACCAGACCGTGCACGATTCGACGGTGGATGGCCCCAGGCCGCTCGGCGCACGTGGCGCCGTTATGGCAGATACAGTGGGAAAGGCGCAGTAGCCATGAGAACGTTTTACGCGCTCAGTGTTCATCGCAAGGACGGCAGTTGGCATCGCCACCTTAACCGATGGTCGCGTCGGCGTGAACATTGGCACTGCCGGTGATGCTAACCGGAAATTTGGGAAATTGTCCGATCGTGATTTCACGGGCGATGGCGGCCACCGCGCGGCGGAAAAAATCGGGGAAATCCTGTCCATGCGACAGAAGCAGACCGCTTGGCATCGTCGGGCAGCGGACCTGTTATATGTGCCGCCCTCAGCTGCAGTGGTGGCAATGCCGGTGCGTTGAATATTGATGATGGCGGTAGGTTCGATGACGATAGGTCCCATGACGCCCGCCAGAACCTCCGCGCATTGCCAGCCGACATTCCGGAGAGAGCCGCGCAAAGTTGGCTTTCATGCAGGCCGTGGTTCTCGCTATGTCGGGAACGACATTTCCACACAGACGCATCGCATCTGGGGTGCATGCCTGTCGTTGCGCATCGGTGCCCTGGGCGCTCGCGCCGCCCAGGCAACAAGCAAGTCCTCCGGCAAACAGTGCAAGCGCGCAAATTAACTGGAAAATACGCATGTAGTTACCCCAGTTTTGAGAGTGATCCAGCGAACGGTGATAGCGGCAGCTCGGCTTCAGCCCCGGGCCCCGTCTGGCACGTCGGTCAGGGGTTGCACGGTTTCTCGATTGAGCCGCGCGTGCATCCCCTTTCCCGTCTTGAAGTAGGGAATAGCTTTATTTGCGACCGAGACGGCAGCACCAGTACGAGGATTGCGCCCTTGACGTGCTCCTCGGAACCTAACTGAAAACGCTCCGAAACCCCGCAGCTCAACTCGATCACCGCGACTCAAAGCATCGACGATTTCGTCCAATATCGCGGTGACGATCTTCTCCACGTCCCGGGCAAAAAGGTGCGGGTTCTGCGAGGAAATGCGCTCTAAGAGTT
>JBAPZR010000051.1:0-21988 GCA_049285335.1 Xanthobacteraceae bacterium
ATCATGTATAGTGCGATCCGCGAGCCGGCGCGAAACGGCCGCCGGGATATCCCGCGGCGTGTCGGTGACAAGGACGCCGGCGCGCTCAAGCGCCGCGCGTTTTAAGGCGTAGCTTCCGGAATTGCCGGTGACGATGGCGCCGGCATGGCCCATTTTCTTTCCGGCCGGAGCGGCGCGTCCGGCAATGAATGCGACCACCGGCTTTGCCATGCCGGCGGCGTATTCAGCCGCCTTCTCCTCCATCGACCCGCCGATCTCGCCCACCAGCACCACCGCCGCGGTCCGCTCGTCTTCGTCGAGCGCCTGCAAAGCGTCGCGCGTCGTGGTGCCGATCATCGGATCGCCGCCGATACCGATGAATGCGGATTGCCCGATGCCGGCGCGCGTCAGGTTGAGCGCAACGAGCGTGCCGAGGCTGCCGCTGCGCGAGATCACGCCAACCGGACCGGCGCGAAAGATATTCGGGTTGTGACCCGGCATGATGCCGACAAAGCCCTCGCCCGGCGTCACCAATCCCGCCGTGTTCGGGCCGACGATGCGAGTGCCGCTTTTGCGCGCGGCGAGCAGCACCGCCATCACGTCCTGCACCGGAATGTGCTCGGTGAGCACAACCAGAAGCTTAGCGCCCGCCGCGATGGCGTCGAGCGCGGCGTCCTTGGCCATCGCCGGCGGAATGAACATGACCGCGACGTCGAACGGAGCCTTGGCCATCGCCTCCGACGCTGAAGCAAAAACCGGCACGCCGATATGGCTCTCGCCGGCGCGCTTTGGATTGACGCCTCCGACGACGGTCGTGCCGCACTCCATCATTTTTTCGGTCCAGAACGTGCCCTGCTTGCCGGTCATGCCCTGAACCAGGACGCGATGAGACTTTCGGTAAGTGATCATCGCGCCGCCTCGACCGCGGCCGCCACCGCATCCTCCATGAAGTCGTATGGCTCGATGCCCAGCCGCGCGCGCACAAGTTTGACGGCCTCGTCTTCGCCGGTGCCGTGAATCGAAAAGAACACCGGAATATCAGGTTTGAGCTTTTCCCAGGCTTTGACGACGCCGTCCGCCATCACGTCGGTGCGGGCGAAAGCGCCGCAGAAATTGATCACCAGGCTTTTGACATTGGCGCCGGCGAGGACGAGGCCGAGCCCGGCTTCGGATTTGGTATAGGCCTCGCCGCCGATTTCGAGGAAATTCACCGGCTTGCCGCCGAAATGCGCGATCACGTCCATCGTGGTCATGGTCAAGCCGGCGCCATTGGCGAGCACGCCGACATTGCCGCCAAGCTCGATGAATTTGAGGCCCGCTTCCGCGCCATGCCGCTCGAGCGCGGTGAGTTTTTCCCGCGCGCCGGCGGCGGCGAGCTCGCTCTGGCGAAAAATCGCGGAATCGTCGAGCGTGAACTTGCAGTCGAGCGCGACGACGCGGCCATCCTCAAGTAGCGCCAGCGGATTGATCTCGATCAGTTCGGCGTCGCGCGCGCGATAGATCTCATAGAGCGCCTTGAGGATCGCGGCGATCTGTCCCTCCGCGCCACCAAGATCAAGGCCGCGGAGCATTTCGTGCGGCGCGGCGGCGGCAAAGTCCTGGTCGATATCGAGCGAATACCGGCGAATGGCGTCCGGCCGCGCCGCGGCGATTTCCTCAATGTCCATGCCGCCTTCGGTCGAGAACAGAATGAGCGGCCGGCAGGCGGCGAAATCGGTGAGCACCGCGGCGTAGAATTCGCGAGCGATCGTGGCGCGTTCCTCGAGCAAGACTTTTTCGACTGCATAGCCGTCGATGGTCATGCCGAGAATGGCTTGCGTCACCGCCGCCGCCTCGGCGGCGCTATCGGCCTTGCGAATGCCGCCGGCCTTGCCGCGCTTGCCGGTCGGCACCTGGGCCTTGACCACGCAAGGACCGATGGCAGCGAAAGCGGCTTCGGCTTCGACGGCCGATCGGCACAGGATGCCGCGCGGCACCGGAATCGCGGCCGGGCCCAGCACGAGCGCCTTCGCGGCGTACTCTTCGAAGTTCATGGCCGTGCCGATTCAAATTAAAATCATTTAGCTTTAGCGTCCGTATTTAGTCCAATGCGGACCGAACAGTTCTTCTTCGCTCGGCTTGTCCTCGGGGATCGCGGTGACGAGATGCGTGATGTTGAGGAAATGCCGGTAGCTGAGATTTTCGGAAATGCTGTTCTTCTGCCACGAGCCACAGCCCATGCTCAGCGTAAAGCCGAGCCCGCTGTCGAAGCCACCGCCATTGCCGAACGTATGGGCGAAGTTCACCAACACGCGCACCACATCGAGATCTTCGGCGAGTTCGCGCGCATGCGCCATGTCCTTGGTGTGAATGCCGCAGGAATGCCCCATGCCCTGATAACCGAGGATGGCGCGGACTTGCTCCTTGGCCGCGGCAAAATCCTTGGCGCGGTAGACGGTGAGCACGAGGGAGAGCTTTTCGCCGGAAAACGGATGCGCTTTGCCGGTGCCGGTCTCCTCGACCATAAAGAAATCGGCGCGTTCGGCCTCAGCCGGCAGGCCGAATGCGCGCGCCAGGATATTCGCATCGCGGGCGATGAGATTGCGATTGAGCTTGCCGTCATGCCAGAGCGCCTGCTGGACGGCGGCTTTCTCTTGTCCGCTGCATAGATAGCCGCCGACGTCTCTTAGCGCGGCGATCGCCTTGTCGTAGACAGCATCGAGAATGACGACCGCATTCTCGGACGAGCAGGACGTCGCATTGTCGAATATTTTCGAGGCGCGGATTTTCCGTGCCGCATCGGCAAGATCGGCGGTCTCATCGATGATCACCGGCACATTGCCGGCGCCGACGCCGATGGCCGGGGTGCCGCTCGTCGCCGCGCGGCGCACGTTATCCTGCGAGCCGGTGACGACGACAAGATCGGCCGCCTTCATCAGCGCATCGGTTACCTCCTTGGTGACCGGCGGCGGCAGGATTTGCACCAGGTCGGCGGGCAGCCCGATCGCCTCGAGCGCGGCGCGCATGAAATCCACCGTGAGCTTGGTTGTTTCGTAGCCGAGCGGGGAAGGCGCGATCACGATGGCGTTGCGCGCCTTGAGCGCCATCATCGCCTTGTTCACGGGCGTCGCGGCTGGATTGGTCGAAGGCGTCAGCGCGGCGACGACGCCCATCGGCTTGGCATATTTGACGATGCCCTTAGCCTTGTCTTCCTCGATGATGCCGACCGACTTCGCCCGCAGCAAATCGCGCAACGTGCCGAACGTCTTGCGCTGGTTCTTGACGATTTTGTCGGCGACATTGCCCAGATGCGTGTCGGCGACCGCGAGCTCCGCCAATTTTCGAGCGTGATCGGGCCTATAGATCGCCCAGGCCAGGGCGCGAACCGCTTCGTCGGCGCGCTCCTGGCCGACGTCGCGGAAGCTTGCGAACGCCGCCCGCGCCCGCCGCATGACATCCTCGATGGTCGGCTTGAAGCCGGCTTCGACGGGAGATTTCACCGCCACAGTCATAATCGTTCTTCCTCGTCAGTGGGCGACCTGTTGCGCGCGCATGTCCTCGCGCCGAATGCCCGCCACCCGCACTGGCTTCTTCATGGCGTCGCGGCGGAATGGCTCGCCCAGTTCCTGATTGAGTACGACCTCGATGAAGGTCGTGACGCCTTTTTTCTGCGCCTCGCAGGCCATGCGCAGCGCGTCCGTCAGCTCCTGCTGCGTTTTGACCGTGACACCCTTCAAGCCGCAGCCTTCGGCCACTTTGGCGTAGCTGAGATGCGGATCGAGTTCGGTGCCGACGAAATTGTCGTCGAACCAGAGAATCGAATTGCGCTTCTCTGCGCCCCATTGGTAGTTGCGGAAAACCACCATGGTGATGCCGGGCCATTCCTTACGCCCGATCGAGCTCATCTCGTTCATGGAAATGCCGAACGCGCCGTCGCCGGCAAAACCGACGCACGGCGTATCCGGATTGCCGATCTTGGCGCCGATGATGGACGGGAAACCGTAGCCGCAGGGACCGAACAGGCCGGGCGCGAGATATTTCCTGCCGTTCTCGAAGGTCGGATAGGCGTTGCCGATGGCGCAATTGTTGCCGATGTCGCTCGATATGATCGCGTCTTTCGGCAGGCCCGCCTGGATGGCGCGCCATGCTTGCCGCGGCGACATGCGATCAGCGTCGCGCTTGCGCGCGTCCGCATTCCAGGTGGTGCCTGGATCGTCTTCTTCATGATCCATGCTGGAGAGCGTCTGCAGCCACCGCGATTTGGCGGTGTGAATGAGTGCTTTGCGTTCCTCGCGCCCGGCGTCGCCGGCGGTGGGCGATAGCTGCCCCAGAACGGCCTTGGCGACGAGCTTGGCGTCGCCGCAAATGCCGACGGTCACCGGCTTGGTCAGGCCGATACGGTCGGCATTGATGTCGACCTGAATGATCTTGGCGTCCTTCGGCCAATAATCGATGCCGTAGCCCGGCAGCGTCGAGAACGGATTAAGCCGTGTGCCGAGCGCGAGCACGACGTCGGCCTTGGCGACAAGCTCCATCGCGGCCTTCGAGCCGTTATAGCCGAGCGGACCGACGGCAAGCCGATGACTGCCGGGAAAACTGTCGTTATGCTGATAATTGTTGCACACCGCCGCATCGAGCTTTTCGGCAAGCGCGGCGCATTCGGGGATCGCATCGGCCAGCACGACGCCCGCGCCAGAGAGGATCACCGGAAATTTCGCCGTCGAAAGAAGCTTCGCCGCCTCGGCGACCGCATGCGCGCCGCCGGCCGGGCGTTCGAATTCGACGATCGCCGGCAGGTTGATGTCGATCACTTGGGTCCAATAATCGCGCGGGATATTGATCTGCGCCGGCGCCGACAGGCGCTTGGCCTTAGTGATGACGCGATTGAGGACCTCCGCGGTGCGCACCGGATCGCGTACTTCTTCCTGGTAGCAGACCATGTCGCGGAACAACGCCATCTGTTCGACTTCCTGAAAGCCGCCCTGGCCGATGGTGCGGTTCGCGGCTTGCGGGGTGACGAGCAGCATCGGCGTGTGATTCCAATAGGCGGTCTTGATGGCGGTAACGAAATTGGTGATGCCGGGGCCGTTTTGCGCGATCGCCATCGCGATCTTGCCCGTCGATCGCGTATAGCCGTCGCAGATCAGCCCGCCGTTGGTTTCATGCGCGACATCCCAAAAGGTGATGCCGGCCGTCGGGAACAGATCCGAGATCGGCATGAAGGCGGAACCGATGATGCCAAAGGCATGCTCGATGCCGTGCATCTGCAATACTTTTACGAATGCTTCTTCCGTCGTCATCTTCATTGTTGTCGTTCCCTCATTTATCGGCCGCCATGCTGGCATATCCGTGCAAGTGAATTTCAAACCACGTGAATTTCAAGCCAGTGAATTTCAAGTCTTGTCTCGAAAAGTCTCGGCAAGCTCCTCCGCGGCGCGGCGCAAAGCCGGAAGATGCTGGCGCGCGCTGCTCACGTTCATCCGCGCCTCGGGCGCCTGAATGGCGATCGCGGCGAGCGTCTCACCGTTGCGCCCCATCACCGGCACAGCCGTGCAGACCACACCGAGGAGATATTCCTCGCGATCGAAAGAAACCTGTTCTTTGCGGATCTGCTTGAGCTCCGCCTCGAGCTGCGGCCGTTCGGTGATCGTGGTGTTGGTGAAACGGCGCAATTCCAAGCTCTCGAGAAGGCGCCGGCGGCGCGTCCCAGGCATCAATGCCAGGAACAACTTACCGATCGCGCTGCAATGCAATGGCACCCGCGTGCCGACGCCAAATTGCAGGCGCAGCGGCCAGTGTTCGGCCTCGACGCGATCGAGATAAACAATCTCGCCATGCAGCATGATGCCGATATTGCAGGTTTCGTTCACCTCGTGGACGAGCCGGCGCAACAGCGCGTGGCGTCCGGCGTCGCGCATCGAGGCGCGCATCGCGCCAAAAGCAAGATCGGTCAATCGCGACCCGACGGTGAGGCGCTTGCGCACCGGCTCGCGCGCGAGATAACCGGAACTGACCAAGCCGTCGACCAGGCGATAGGCAGTCGCCTTCGGCAGCGCCAGCGTCTCGATCACGCTCGACACTTCGACGGCGGCTTGCGCATGGGCGACCAGATCGAGGATGGCGAAAGTCCGCGCGGTGGCGGTCGAGATCGCTTCGTTCTGTTCGGACGGTGTCGCGTAAGGTCGCGGCGACGCGCGACGCGCGACTTCGGTTGTGGCGTAGGACTTCATCGGTGCTCACCCGGAATGGCGACGGCCGCCGTCCGCCGGCGCACCGCCAGGAATTCCCGCAACAGGGGATAGCTCAATGCCAGCAGCGAACCAGCCATCAGTGTGCCAGAGATCGGCCCCCTGAAGAAAACGGTCCAGTCGCCCCCGCTGGAGATCATGCTGCGCATGAACGCGGTTTCGCCGATCGGCCCGAGAATGGCGCCGAGCACCATCGGCGATATCGGAAATTTGAACTTGTCGAACAGATAGCCGAGCACGCCGAAGATGACGATCATCCAGACGTCGGACATGTCGTTGCGATTGGCATAGGCGCCGACCAGACAAAACATCACGACGATGGCGGAAAGCACGCCCTGCGGGATGGTCAAGACTTTCACCACGACGCGGATCCAGAAGAAGCCGACCAGGCACATGCCGATGACGCTGGCGAACATCGAGGCGAGGATCGTGTACACCATCAGCGACGATGCCGGGTCTCCCATCAGCATCGGGCCCGGCTGCACGCCATGCAGCAAAAAAGCGGCGAGGATCACCGCGGTCGCGCCGCTGCCGGGAAGACCCAGCGTGAGCAGCGGAATCATATGACCGGCGACCGAGGCGGTGGCGCCGATCTGCGGCGCGACGATGCCCTCCGGAATTCCGGTGCCGAGCAGATGCCGGCGGCGGCCGTATTGCTTTTCGATGCCGTAGGAAATGAACGAGGTGATCGTGGCGCCCGCGCCCGGAACGATGCCCAAGAGCGTGCCGAGAACCGTGCTGCGAAACAGCGTCATTTTAACCGCCAGCAATTCGCGCAATGACGGAAACTGCGTCGCAACGTTCACTTTGGAATCCCGCCGATTATCGATTTGCAGGCCCTGGCCGATGCGCGCGAGCACTTCGCCGAGCCCGTACATGCCGACCAGCACTTCGACCAATTGCACACCGTCGCGCAGGATCGGCACGCCGAACGTAAAGCGATCGGTGCCATAGATGCTGTCGATGCCGATGGTCGCCACGAGCAGCCCGATGCACAGGCTGATGACAGAATTGATCAGGGATTTCCCGGCAAGCGCAACGACCGTGGTGAGGCCAAAAAACACCGCCGCGAAATAATCCGGAGAATCGAATTTCAGCGCCGCCTCGCTCATCGGGGCGGCGAGACCCACCATGACGGCGGACGAGACGAGCCCGCCGATCAGCGCGGCGATCAGCGCCCAGCCGAGCGCTTTTGCCGGCGCGCCGCGCTTGGCCATGGTGTAGCCGTCCCACAGCATCGGCACGTCCATCGGTTCGCCCGGAATGCGATAGAGAATGGCGGTGAAGCAGCCGCCATAGGTGCCGGCGAAATAAATCGCAGTCAGCAAAATGACGGCCGGCTCGATCGGCATCTGATAGGTAAACGGCAGCGCCAGCACGACACCCATCACGAGCCCGAGTCCCGGCATGATCGAGACCGCCATGCCGACCAGTAGACCGACGAACAGCATCAGCAGGTCGAACGGCCGGAACACCTGCAAAAATCCGTGGGCGAGATTGACGATGACCACGCCGGACTCCTAGTGCACGCCCATCGCGGCCATGAGCGCGTAGGACAGCTTGTCGAACGGCGCGACTCCGACCGGCAGCGCCACGTAGACCACGCGCATGAAGAGGAACATGAAGGCGAAGGCGATCGCCACGCTCAAGAGCGCGACGTGCGACAACCGCCGGTAATGGCCGAGATAGATGAGAGCGAAACTGTAGACGATGGTGGACAAAAAGAAGCCGGCGAACGGCAACAGCGCGAGATAGACGATGGTGGCGGCTACCGCGAGCCAAACAAGCGCCGGATAAATTTCGGGCGGCCGGAGCAAAGCTTCCGTCTCGTCTTGTTCGGTTCTTTCGCGCGCGCTATTGCCGTTAGCCCTGCCGCTTTGCAGCGCGCTCGCGACCATGCCCCAAAGCGCGGCCGCCAGCATGACGAGCAGGATGAGCTTCGGCCAAGCGCCCGGACCGATGCGTCCCGAAGCCTCCTCGAATTCGAAGTTTGCCGCGGCATGGTAGAGAAAAGCGCCGACCGCGAGCACGACCAGATAAGGCAGCGCCGCCAGGCAGCGTTGCCACATCGTCGCGCTATCGTCGGACGTTACTTGCATCCACTCCTACCCGCCGGCGTCTTTCGCGATCATTTGCCGCTTTGGATCGAGGCCAGGATCGACTTGGCCTGGCCGAGCCAGGAATCCATGAACCCGCGCGCTTGATCCATCGGCACGTAGCTGTCCGGATCGGCATATTGCTGATCGAGATAGGCCTTGAATTCCGGATTTTGCGCGACCTTCGCCAGCGCATCGGCGAGAACCTTCACGCGCGCAGGGTCGGTTCCGGCTTTGACGACGATGGATCGAAACTGCGGCAGCGTGACGTCGTAGCCGAACTCCCTCGACACCGGCACATTGGCGAATTGCGGAATGCTCAGCCGATGCGGATAGAAAAAGATGAGCGGACGGATCTTGCCGCCGTCGAAATAGCTGCGCACGTCGCCGGTCTGCTCATAGAGCACGTCGGCATTGCCGCCGAGGATCGAGGTGTAGCGCAATTCCGGCTCGGCGTAGGGGATAGGCTCGAACTTGAATCCCCGTTTGTCGAGATAGCGCGTCGTGATGTCGTCGGCGCTGCCGAAGCCGAGCACCGCAAGCTTGAGCGTCTGCTCCTTCGCCGTCGCGGCGAGGTCCTGCCAGGTCTTCCATTTGCTCTGGGTGTTGACCCAATAGCCGGATGGCTGCTGGATCATGATCGCGAGCGGAATCACCTGGTCGGCGGTAAAGCCGGGATGCGGTCCGGCCAGCAACGAATAGGTATCGCCGATCAGCACCGCGAGCGAATAGCCGTCGGCCGGCGAATTGAGAAGCTTGGTGATGCCTGTCTGCCCGGTCGCGCCTGGCACATTGAGCACCGGAAACGAGGCGCCGAGATCCCGCGACATGATCTTGCCGGCGGTACGCGCAAGAAGATCGGCGCCGCCGCCTGGCCCCCAAGGCACGATGAAATTAATCGGGTGATCGGGAAACTTGTCTTGCGCGAGCGCCGCGCCGGCGCCGACCGTGAGCGCCACAACCAGCGGACAAAGCCACGCCAAAACGCGCGAGATCATATTGCTTGTCTTCATCCTTGCTCCTCCCTGTCGCGTTCAGTCGCGGAAGCGGGACGTCGCGTCCGGTCTGTGGCCGGATAGGATTCTCATTTATTGAGACTTATGGTTTTAAAACTAATAGCACCGGATGTATTTTGCGACAATAATCGCGTGGGGCAGTCCAAATGTCGCAATGACGCACCGATCGAGAATGCGATCGATTCCAATTTATCGACGACCGCAGCAACCGCGGCGACAACACCAATAAATCCAAAATAACGGGAGGAACAAAGTGCCGACACCCACGGTGGATCACGAGAATTTATCGGCACAGGAGAATTTGTTGGCGCGGCTCGATCGCGTTCCGGTCAACCGCTACATCTTGTTCCTCGTCGGCCTGCTCGGCATCATTTGGATTCTCGAGGCCTTCGATATCGGCATCATCGCGCCGGTCCTCTTCATTCTGAAAAACGAGTGGAAGCTCTCGCCGAGCAACACCGGCCTGATCGGAAGCGCCGGCACGCTCGGCATTGTTCTCGGATTGCTGCCGGCCGGCCGACTGGCCGACCGCTTCGGCCGGAAAACGACCCTGATCGGCGGCATCGTTGTCTTCAGCATCTTCACGTTCATTGCCGCGTTCTCCAAGGACGTCACGCAGCTTGCGATTTGTCGCTTCATCGCCGGGCTGGGCCAGGGCGCGGTCTTTCCCGTTCCCTATTTGCTGCTATCCGAGTTCGTCAACAAACAATGGCGCGGCACCGCCGTCGGCTTAGCCAATTCGCTGCTTGGGTTCTCCTACGGTTTGAATACGCTCGCCGGCGCACTCATCGTCGGCCATCTGCCGGACGCCCAAGCCTGGATGGCGCTATTGATCCTCGGCGGCGCGCCGCTCCTCATTGTGCCATTCATCATCAAATTTCTCCCGGAGAGCCCGCGTTTCCTGTTGAAGGCCGGCAAGACCGATACGGTGCGGACCTTCGTCGAGAAGCTGGAAGATCTGAGTCATGTGCCGCACGACGACAGGCTGGTCGATCCGGCATCGCTCAAAGTCCTCGAAGCAACTGCGCAGCGTCAAGTCTCGATCGTCGATTTGTTCCGCCCGCCCTACCTGATGCGTTGCGTGGTGGCCTATCTCGCGCTGCTGTCGCCGTTCATCTGCTTCTACGTGATCACGATTTACGGCCCGACCATCATCCAGCGCATGGGCGCCGGCAAGGAAACCGCGCTGTATTACACCTCGGGCCTGCTGTTCCTGACGGTGATTTCGACCGCGATCGCGGGCGTGCTTGGCGACAAGATCAGCCGGCGCTGGGGAATCGTCATCATCATGACGATCACGGCGATCGGCCTCGTGGCCTTGGGTGCACCCTTGCCGCGCGCCGCAATCATCGTTGCCGCGATCGTGGTGTGGAGCTTCGATTATGCCGGCTTTCCGCTGGCGAAACTCTACATGGCCGAACAATTCCCGACCCGCCTGCGGGCCACCGGCTCGATGCTCGGCGAGAGCATCACGCGGTTCATCGGCGGTGTGGTGCTGGTCTATTTGTTCCCGATCATGAGCGCCGTGATGGACTATTCGATCTTGTATCTCATCTTGGCGGTACTGACCGTGCTCTGCATCCTGCCGATCTGGATTCTCGGTTTCCAGACCTCCGGCGTGAGCGTGGAGCAGACTGGCACCGATCTCACTGCGCTCGCCAAAATGGAATCGCAAAAGCCTTGAGACTTACGCCGCTATGTCGGGTCGATGACGAACAACGTCCGGCCGTATTCGACCAGCTCGCCGTTTTCGGCGCCGATCGCGACGATGCGGCCGTCGCGCTCGGAGGCGATGGTGGTGAACAGCTTCATCACCTCGATCAAACAAAGCGGCTGCCCCTTGCGCACGGCGGCGCCGATTTCGACGAAGGGCGGCGCATCGGGCGCCGGCGCCCGATAAAACGTGCCGACCATCGGCGCTACGATTTCCGCTTGGTGCGCTGCCGTGGCCGCGATCTTCGCGGCGGTCTTGTCGGCCACACCCTGTCGGTTGCTCGGTTGCGCGGCTGGCGCAAGCGGCGCGATCGGCGAAATTGGCTGTGGCGCAGCGGCCGGCCTGTCGTCTTGCGGTACGTGAGCGCCGCCCGCGCTGTTGCGCCGGACCACGAGTTTCATGTCGCCGGTGTCGACGACCAATTCGTCGCACGAACTGCCGTCGATGATTTTGAGGATTTCAGCGATCTCGTCGTAACTCAAACCCACGGCGTTGCTCCGCGACCGCCAGATCTTGTGCCGCCGTTTCTAACAGCGGGATCGAGGTGTGTTTTCATCCACCGCATCAAAAATCAACTCCCAATGTCTTGCAATACGATTTTTCAGTGCCACAGTCGCGATCGCAGCAAATGGCCGGTTCGCGCTTTGCGCGGCTGCGTCGGGAGGAGATGGCGTTGCGTCGCGTCTTGATTGCCAATCGCGGAGAGATTGCGCTTCGCGCCATTCGCACGTGCCGGCGGCTCGGAGTCGAAAGCATTGCCGTCTATTCCGCGGCGGATGCGAATTCCTCGCATCGATGGGCGGCGGATCGCGCGGTCTGCATCGGACCGCCGCCGCCAAAGCAGAGCTATCTCAATGTCGCGGCGCTGATCGAGGTCGCATCAGCGCTGCAATGCGACGCCGTTTATCCCGGCTACGGCTTTTTGGCTGAAGACAGCGCCTTCGCCAGCCGTTGCGCCGAAGCGGGATTGATCTTCATCGGACCTGCGCCGGATGTCATTGCGCGCATGGGCGATAAAGTGGCGGCACGAGCGGCCGCCGCATCGCTCGGCATTCCGGTCGTACCGGGATCGAAGGAGGGCTTCGCCTCCGCGGCGCCGGCAAAAGCCCGCGCCGACGAGATCGGCTATCCGTTGCTGTTGAAAGCGAGCGCGGGTGGCGGCGGCCGCGGCATGCGCGTGGTCGAAAATGCGTCGGCTTTCGCCGAAGCCTTTCAACAAGCGACTGCGGAAGCCGAGGCGGCGTTCGGCCGGCCCGATGTCTATCTCGAACGGTTCTTCCCGCGAGTCCGGCACATTGAAATCCAGGTCTTCGGCGACACACACCGCAATTACACGCAGCTCGGCGAACGCGATTGCAGCGTGCAGCGGCGGCATCAGAAGCTCGTCGAGGAGGCGCCATCGCCGGTACTGACCAAGAAGACGCGGGGGGAAATGGCGGACGCGGCGCTCGCGCTCGTGCGCGCGAGCGATTACGTCAACGCTGGCACGGTCGAATTCATCTACGACGTCGCGAGCGAAAAATTTTTTTTCATCGAAATGAATACGAGGATACAGGTGGAGCATCCGGTGACCGAGATGGTGACCGGCAACGATCTCGTGGCCGAACAATTTCGCGTAGCGGCGGGCGAACGGCTCTCGCTCCAGCCGGTGCCAGACGATGCGCCGGCTGCCATCGAATTCCGCATCAACGCCGAGGACGCGGCGCACGATTTTCGCCCGTCGCCGGGAATTCTCAAGCGCTGGCGGCCGCCGAGCGGCAAGCACATCCGGCTCGACAGTCACGTCTATGAAAATTACGTCGTGCCGCCCTACTACGATTCGATGCTCGGCAAGCTGATCGTGACCGGGCGCGACCGCGCCGCCGCCATCGAAATGGCGGCGCTGGCGCTCGACCGCTTCGACGTTGCGGGCATCGCCACGACGGTGGACTTCCACGCCGATCTGGTGCGGCGCCCGGAATTCGCCCGCGCCGAAATTCATACCCGTTGGGTGGAAGAGCAATTGCGGGCGCCGGTGCACTGATGACGAGCGGCAAGACAATACGGCTGGTCGACGTGACGCTGCGCGACGCGCATCAATGCCTATGGGCGACGCGCATGACGACGGCGATGATGGCCGACATCGCCCCGCGCCTCGACCGCGCCGGTTTCGAAGCGATCGATCTCGTCGGCGGCGCGGTGTTCGACGTGTGCGTGCGTTACCTGCGAGAAGACCCGTGGGAGCGCATGCGCATACTGCGCAGCTGGGTGAAGGACACGCCGCTGATCGTCATGACCCGCGGCCAAAGCCTGTTCACGTTCGAGTTCTTCCCGGACGATATCGTCGAACTGACGGCGCAACGGATTTTCGCGAATGGCGTGCGCTACCACACGCCGTATGACGCGCTTAACGACATGCGCAATATGGCAGTGCCGGTGCGCGCCGCCAAAAAAACGGGCCTCTATACGGCGGGCGGCGTCGTCTACACGCTCAGCCCGGTTCATACCGACGAATACTACGCGCGCAAGACCCGCGAACTGATCAAGCTCGGCGTCGACGCGGTTTTTATCAAGGACCCGAGCGGGCTGCTTACGCCCGAGCGCGTGCAAACGCTGGTGCCGGCGCTCAAGGCCGTGTGCGGCCCGCTGCCGCTGCATCTTCATTCGCATTGCCTGACTGGATTGGCGCCGCATACCGCCTGCCGCGCCATCGAGCTCGGCGTCGACGTGGTGCATACCGCGACCTCCACGCTGGCGAACGGCGCGTCGCATCCGGCCACCGAAGCTTTCGTGCACAATGCACGGCGCGCCGGCTTTCACGTCCCGCTCGATCTCGCGCCGGTCGAAGACGTCGCAGAGCGGCTCCGCTACATTGCCGCACGCGAAGGCAGGCCGGTCGGTCGCATCGCCGAATACGACGCCTTTCACTACGAGCACCAGATGCCGGGCGGCATGGTGTCCAATCTCAAGTCGCAGCTCGAGCCGCTCGGCATCGCCGATCGGCTGCCCGACGTGCTCGAAGAGGCCGCGCGCGTGCGGCATGATCTCGGCTATCCGATCATCGTCAGCCCGTTCGCGCAGTTCGTGATGACCCAGGCGGTTCTCAACGTCATGGGGAAGGAACGCTATGCCACTGTGCCCGACGAGGTGCGCAAATACGTGCTCGGTTATTACGGCGAAATCGCCGGTCCGATCGAGCCGAATTTGTACGACCGCATCACCAAGGGCGCGGAACCAACCACGGCACGGCCTGGCGACCTGATCGAGGCCGGCATTCCACGCGTGCGACGCGAGCGCGGTCCGTTCGTCTCCGACGACGACCTTCTGCTCGCGGCGTTTTACTCGGATCGCGAATACCAGGCGCTGAAAGCGGCGGGCCCGATCGGGATCGACTATCCGCTGGCCTCGACGCCGCTCGTCACCCTCATGAAGGAGATTGCTTTGCGGCCGAGCATTCGCTCCTTTCACTTCATCCGGCGGCCGGCACTGGCATGACCATGACCACGCCCGCGATCATCACCGTTGCAATCACCGGCGCCATTCCGCGCAAAGCGGATACACCGGCGGTTCCCGTCACGCCGAGCGAGCAGATCGAATCGACGCACGCAGCCTTCGAGGCCGGCGCCAGCGTCGCGCACATCCATGTCCGCAACAAAGACGAAACGCCCAGTTCCGATCCGGCGCTGTTCGCCCAGGTCCAGGAAGGCATCGCCAAGCACTGTCCTGGCATGATCATTCAGTTTTCGACCGGCGGCCGCGGCCGCGAGCAAAACGAGCGCGGCAAGATGCTGTCCTTAATGCCGCACATGGCCTCCCTCGCCACCGGCTCGGTGAATTTCCCCAGGCAGATTTACGAGAACCCGCCGCAGCTCGTCGAAGACCTGGCGCGCGCCATGCTGCAATACGAAGTCAAGCCGGAGATCGAACTGTTCGACGTGGCGATGCTTTACAACGCCAAAGCGATGGCCGACCGCGGCCTCCTCAAGCGTCCGTGCCAGGTCCAGTTCGTCATGGGCATTCCCAATGCGCTGCCGGCGCGGCGCAAATTGCTGGAATTTTTGATCGGCGAGCTTAAGGAGATCATGCCGGACGCCACATGGTCGGCCGCGGGCATTGCGCGCCACCAGCTTGAGGTCAACCACTGGTGCCTCGAGCTCGGTGGTCACGTGCGCACCGGACTAGAGGACAATATCAAGTTCGACAAGGAACGCCTCGCCCGTAGCAACGCGGAACTCGTGGCGCGGCTCGCTCGGCTATGCGGGGAATATGGGCGACATCCTGCCAGTTGCGCCCAAGCCCGCGATCTATTGGGATTGCCGGCAGCCTGAGCAAGGCCGCCGCCTCAACAACAAAGCAAAGGGAGAGGACAATGCAGCAAGTGAGCAAGACCGGCGCATCGAGTCTTTCGGAAAGCGCGCAGCCGGCCTCGATTGGCATCATCGCGTTCGCCAGCGCCATCGGCACCACGATCGAATGGTACGACTTCTTCCTCTACAACACGATGACCGCGCTCGTGCTCAACAAGCTGTTCTTTCCCAGCTCCGACATATTGATCTCGACACTACTGGCCTATGTGACGTCGTTCGTCGGGTTCTTGTCGCGTCCGATCGGCGGCGTGATCTTCGGTCACTACGGCGACCGTATCGGGCGCAAGACCGTGCTCATCCTCACCGTGCTTATCATGGGCATCGCCACATTCCTGATCGGCTTGCTGCCGACTTATGCCAGTGCCGGCGTTTGGGCGCCGCTCATGCTGCTCGCGCTGCGTATTTTTCAGGGCATCGGCATCGGCGGCGAATGGGGCGGCGCCGTCCTGATGGCGGTCGAACATTCTCCCGGCGGCCGGCGCGGCTTTTACGGCAGCTGGCCGCAAATCGGCGTGCCCGCGGGTCTCCTCATCGCCGCCGCCGTCGTCAGTCTGCTTTCGTTCATGAACAACGACGATTTCTTCTCCTGGGGATGGCGCATTGCCTTCCTGCTCAGCGCGGTGCTGGTCATTATCGGCGTCTATATCAGGCTGCGGATCATGGAGACGCCGGCATTCCGGCGGGCGCAAGAAGAGAACAAGATCGCCCCGGTGCCGGTGGTCGAGCTGTTCAGCACGCACAGAAAGAATACGGTCCTCGGACTTGGCGCGCGCTATATCGAGGGCGTGACATTCAATATCTACGGCGTGTTCTTGATCTTCTATCTCACCAACATTCTGCACATGTCGCGGCAGATCGCGCTGACCGCGGTCATGATTTCCTCGGCGATCATGATCCTTTTGCTGCCGGTGTGCGGCCGCTGGTCGGATCACGTTGGCCGCCGCCGCATGTTCGGCATCGCCGGATTGCTGATCGGAATCCTGTCGTTCCCGGCATTCTGGCTGATGGGAACGCAGTCGCCGATCCTGACGATCCTCGCGGTCGTGGTGCCGTTCGGCATCATCTATGCGGCGGTGTATGGGCCCGAGGCGGCTTTGTTCTCGGAACTGTTCGACACGCGGGTGCGCTATACCGGCATCTCGTTCGTCTATCAGTTCTCCGGCATCTACGCGAGCGGGCTCACCCCGATCATCGCCACAGCGTTGCTGGCGCCAGACCGCAATCAGCCGTGGCTGATCTGTCTCTACATCCTTGCCGTCAGCATCATCAGCGCGCTGTCGGTCTTTGCGATGACCGATCGGCACAAAGCCGACATCACCACCGAACAGAAGTTGGTGGCGTAGAGGCGAGCGCAAGCGACGCGAGGCGCGATGGATCTTAATCTGAAAGGTCGCGTCGCGTTCATCACCGGCGGCGGCGCCGGGATCGGCGAAGCGATCGCCGACGCGCTGGCACAGGAAGGCTGCATCATCGCGGTCGCCGATCGCGACGGGGCCGCCGCCGTGCGCGCCGCCGCATCAATCTCACGTGATGGATGCCCCGCTCACGCCATCGCGGTCGATGTCGGCGACAACACTGCCGTTGAAAAAGCCTTCGCCGCTGTCGGCGGCAAAATCGGCGCGCCAAATATTCTCGTCAACGCCGCGGGGCTGTTGTCGGTCGGCGCGGTCGCGGATTTGCCAGCCGGCGAATTCGACCGCGTCGCGCGCGTCAATGTCGACGGCATCGTCCATTGCGTGAGAGCGGCAGTGCCGGCGATGCGTAGGGCGCGGTCGGGCCGGATCGTCAATATCGCGTCAATTTCGGCGATGCGCGGCGGCGGCTCAGTCGGCAATACGCTCTATGGCGCGACCAAGGCCGCAGTCGTGGCGCTGACCATGGGACTTGCGCGCGAGCTCGGCCCGAGCGGCATCACCGTCAACGCGGTGGCGCCGGCGATCGTCGATACCGCGATGACCCATGCCGCGCTTACGGAAGAGGCGCGTCAGCGCATCTTGCCGCGCATTCCGCTCGGCCGCTTCGCGAGCGCCGCCGACATCGCCGACCTTGTAACATTTCTCGCTTCGGACCGCGCAAGCTTCATCACCGGCGCGATCATTCCTGTCGACGGCGGCATCCTCACGACGTGAAACGGCGTTATCACGCGCCGGCCAAAACCACCGCGCAGGCCGTGACAATATCCTCTACGCTTGCGCCGCGCGACAGATCGCTGACCGGACACGCGAAGCCCTGCAGAAACGGGCCGATCGCTCGCGCGCCGCCGAGCCATTGCACGAGCTTGTAGGCGATATTGCCGGAATCGAGATCCGGAAAGATCAGCACATTGGCACGGCCGGCGACGGCGCCGAGCGCTTTCACTTTCTTCTCGGCGACGGCGGGCACCAAGGCCGCATCGGCTTGCAGCTCGCCATCGACCGCGAGGCCCGGCGCGCGTTCCCGAATAAGCGCGAGCGCGCGCCGGACCTTGTCGACGCGGGCGTGCTGCGCGCTGCCGTGGGTCGAGAACGACAACAGCGCGACGCGCGCCGCCTCGCCGAGCAGGTTTTCCGCGCTGCGGGCGGACGCGATCGCGATATCGGCTAGCTCGTCGGCCGTCGGATCGGCGTTCACCGCGCAATCGGCAAAGACGAATGATCGCGTCGCCACGCCGGAAACATTCGACGTCACCACTAGAAAATAACTCGATGGCAGCGTCATGCCGTCGGCAAGCCCGATGGTCAGAAGCCCAGCTTCGATGACGCGGCGCGTCGGATTCGCCGCACCAGCGACCATGGCCTGTGCATCGCCCTCGCGCACCATCACGCCGGCGAAATAAAGCGGCCTTGTCACGAGCCGCGCGCCCATGGCCTGCGTCATGCCTTCGCGCCTCGCCGCGCAGGCGGCACCATAGGATGACGCGCGCGGATCGTTGCGCGGATCGGCGATTGCGATTCCATCAAGCGCGATAGCGGCGGCGCTTGCGGCCTTGGCGATCGCATCCGGCGCTCCGAGCACGATCGGATGCGCGATTTCCCGCTCAATGAGACTACGCGCCGCGGCGAGCACGCGCGTGTCTTCGCCCTCCGGCAGAACGATCTTGAAATGGCGGCGGCGTGCTGTATCGAAACAACGTTCGACCGGATCCATGTTTATCTCGGCGAAGGCGACAATTGGCGGCACGAGGCGCGAACGAGGCCATAGATGACCGAAACAAACGAGCCGATCAAGATTCACCGCGGGTTGAGGGGCGTCTATTTCGACCGGTCGCCGTGCACCTTCATCGACGGCCGCATCGGCGAATTGCGCTACCGCGGCTATTCGATCCACGACCTTGCCGAACATTCGACATTCGAGGAGACCGCGTGGCTGCTGCTGCGCGGCGAGCTACCGACCAAGGCGGAGCTTGCCGAATTCGATCGCGAGCTGAAAGCTGCGCGCGAATTGCCGGCGCCGATCTTGGCCATCATTCGCGCCATCACGTCGGCGCATCCGATGGATGTGCTGCGCACCGCGGTTTCGGCGCTGTCAGCCTTCGATCCGCAGACGAGCGACAATTCGCGCGAGGCCGTGATCCGCAAAGGCATTCGCCTGACCTCACAAGTGCCGATGATCGTCGCCGCGCATGCGCGATTGCGCGAAGGATTCGAGCCGATTGCGGCGAACAAGGAGCTGAGCCATGCCGCGAGCCTCCTCTGGATGCTCAAGGGCGCGACGCCGAGCGTAGATGCGGCGCAACTGATCGATCGCGACCTCGTGCTGCATGCCGAGCACGGCTCCAACGCTCGTCTTTCGCCGCGCGCGTGGTGACGGGCACGGAAGCTAATCTGCACGCCGCGGTCACCGCCGCGATCGCCGCTTTGTCAGGCCCCGCCATGGCGGCGCCGCCGAAGACGTGATGAAGATGGCCGAAGAGATCGGCGACCCGGCGCGGGCGGCGGATTACGTGCGTGACAAGCGCAAGGCCGGCGAAGCCGTCACTGGCTTCGGCCATCGCGTCTACCGGGCCGAGGATCCACGCGCGCGCCACATGCGCGCCGGCGTCGAGCGCCTGTCGAAGGAAATGGGCCAGCCTCGTTGGTACGAAATCCTGCAAGCGGTGGTGAAGGCCATGGCGCCTTATGCGCGGCACGGCGTGAACGTCAATGTCGATTTTTATTCCGGCGTGGTCTACCACCTGCTCGGTATCAAACGCGATTTGTTCGTACCGATCTTCGCCATCGGCCGGGTGCCGGGCTGGGTGCTGCAGGCTTTGGAGCAATCCGAGAACAATATCCTGATCCGGCCGCTCACGCTCTATAGCGGGCCGGATGCGCGATCCTACCTCGCCATGGAAAATCGCGCTTCCACGGCCTCCGCAGGATGACGGACCACAGGCTGGCCAATCCCTCTCTCGCGGGGCTTTTTTCTTCATCGCCCCTGGAGGGGGGGAGGTCGACGCCGAAGGCGTCGGGAGGGGGTGAACGCGAAAGTGTGGCGCGCGTCTCTACTTTCGCCCTACCCCGCGCCCTTCGAGCGCGACTCTCGCCCTCGAGGGGAGGGTGAAGCAAAACAATCCCGTTCTCGCGATGCGGCTTTGCGCTCGAAGTATGCGTAGCCCGGTTCGATACCGGCCCAATCGCACGCACGAATCCGTGGACGGCGCGTCGGGAACCCCGACATAGCGCACCATGGCGCGATATTTTTTGCTAGCGTCGGCGCCCTATGGAAGCTGCCCCATCGTCATGACCGAAGCTTCGGACGGCGCGCCCGAGTTCGCGGGCCGGATTACTCCAATGATGGAGCAATATAGCGAAATCAAAGCTGCAAATCCGGATTGCATGTTGTTCTACCGGATGGGCGATTTCTACGAGTTGTTTTTTGAGGATGCCGAAGTCGCTTCGCGCACGCTCGGCATCGTTCTGACCAAGCGCGGCAAGCATCTCGGCAACGACATTCCGATGTGCGGCGTACCGGTCGAGCGGGCCGACGAATATTTGCACCGTTTGATCGCGGGCGGCCACCGTGTCGCGGTGTGCGAACAGCTCGAGGATCCGGCGTTAGCCCGCAAGCGCGGTGCAAAGAGCGTGGTGCGCCGCGACGTGGTGCGGCTGGTCACGCCGGGCACGCTGACCGAGGATTCGCTCCTCGAAGCCAAACGCGACAACTACCTGGTTGCGCTGGCGCGAAATCGCGCCTCGGCCGGCGAAGATCGTTTTGCTCTCGCCTGGATCGATATCTCCACCAGCGAATTTCGCGTGGCCGAATGCGATTGCAGGTCGCTCGCGGCCGAGATTGCGCGGATCGAACCCGGCGAAATCATCGTCTCCGATGCACTTTATGCCGACGCCGCGCTCGCGCCCTTGCTGCGCGCGCTGCCGGCGCTGACGCCCGTGACCCGCGATGTGTTCGACGGCGCAACCGCCGAACGCCGGCTGGCGTCGTTCTTCGGCGTCGCGACCACCGCATCTTTCGGGGCGTTCTCGCGCCTCGAGCTAGCCGCCGCGGCTGCTGCGGTCACTTATGTCGAGCGCACGCAGATCGGCAAACGGCCGCCACTGTCGCCGCCGGCGCGCGAGGCGGCCGGCGCGACGCTCGCGATCGACCAGGCGACGCGCGGCAATCTCGAACTCATGCATACGCTCGCCGGCGAGCGGCGCGGTTCGCTGCTCGCCGCGATTGATCGCACGGTGACGGCGGCCGGTTCGCGGTTGTTGGCGCAGCGGCTCGCCGCGCCGCTGACCGATCCGGCGGAAATCGCGCACCGGCTGGACGCGGTCGCGGCATTCGTCGCCGATTCCGCCGCACGCAACGACCTTCGCGCGCTTTTGAAATCGGCGCCGGATTTGGCGCGCGCGCTCACCCGTATCGTCGTCGGTCGCGGCGGCCCGCGCGATCTCGCCGCGATCCGCGACGGTATCTTTGCGGCGGGAGAATTTTGGAAACGGCTCGCAGCGCTTGCCGAATGTCCGCGCGATCTCGCGCAGGCGGCCGAGGGCCTCGGCCGCGCCGACAGCGCGCTCGCCGCCGAACTTAACAACGCGCTTTCCGACGAATTGCCGGCATGGCGCCGCGACGGCGGTTTCGTCCGCGCCGGCTACGCGCCAGCCCTCGACGAAGCGCGCGCCTTGCGCGACGAATCCCGCCGCGTCATCGCCGGCCTGCAAGTGCGTTATGCCGAAGCGACTGGCATTCGCGCGCTGAAAATCCGGCACAACAATGTGCTCGGTTATTTCGTCGACGTTTCCGCGCAACACGGCGACAAATTGATGAGCGCGCCGCTAAACGCCACTTACATCCACCGCCAGACGACCGCCGGACAGGTTCGTTTCACGACAACCGAGCTGGGCGAACTGGAAGCCAAAATCGCCAGTGCCGCCGATCGCGCGCTGGCGCTCGAGCTTGAAATCTTCGACCGCTTGGCCAACGCGGTCGCGGCGGGTAGCGCGAACATCAAGGAAGCGGCGCACGCCATCGCCGTGATCGACGTCGCCTGCGCGCTCGCTGCGCTCGCGGTCGAGCGCGACTATGTCCGGCCCGAGGTCGATAACAGCATCGCTTTCGCGATCACCGGCGGCCGGCATCCGGTCGTCGAACGGATGCTCGCGACCGACGGCGGCCCGTTCATCGCCAACGACTGCGATCTGTCGCCGCC
>JBAPZR010000052.1:0-2667 GCA_049285335.1 Xanthobacteraceae bacterium
GTGCATCACCAGCGTTATAATAGCCATAAGCGTAAAGAATGTAAGCACACCCAAGAGGACCTGTTTGGCGACCACTTCACTTACGTCGCCATTCATGACACCGCTCGGTCTAAAAGCGGGATGCTTATGGTCGGCTTTTTGATAGACCTCGGTTCTCTGGAGCAGTGACATGGTCACCTCCTGAAATCGTTTGATCGGGACTGCCTGAAATCGCCTGATCGGGACTGGACGTAAGCATTGTTCATTTGCCAAGTGGTAGCTGTGCCATAGGTCACAGCGCTCTCGCCTGCTCAGAAAGGACGGCGTTCTCGCATTTTCGTGCATAATTCTAGCTTGGCCGCAACGAAACGTGACGATCCAACAGTAGCGATGACAACGCTTTTTGCGGCTTGATCAAATCAGCCAAGGTATAGGTACCCAGAACCGCCAGAAATGCCTCGGTTGCATCGCTTAGAACGCCGCGGAGCACGCAGATACGTTGGATGGGGCAGTAGCTCTTGCGCTCAAGGCAGCCAATAACAGCGAGCTGATCCTCTGTGTCGCGCACCACTTGGCCGACATTGATGTGGCGCGGTTCACGCATCAGCCGGATTCCGCCGTTACGGCCCCGCACTGTGTCGAGATAACCTCTTTGACCGAGAAAGTTGACGACTTTCATCAAGTGCGGCTTCGAGATACCGAAACTCTGCGCGATGTCGTTGATCGTCGTCAGCTTACCGTCGTTAAGCCCGACCTGAATCAGGACGCGCAGCGCGAAATCGGTATGAAGGGTAAGTCGCATTGCGATGCCCTAGCACACGCCGACCACCTTCGCCTCCTCAGATTGGAGGAGGTAGCTGGGAGGAACTAGGAACGGTCACGGAAGCATTGTTTGATATACCGGGTCGTGCCGCGGAGGCCAACGACGAGCCGCCCCTCACCGAAGACGGGCCGGAAGTTGTATGAGATGTCTCGCGTGATCGCTTGCAATCAGAATTGGTTATATTCCGCAATAACCGTGCCAAAGTCTGGGAAGCGCATAATCAAACTAAGGGCTACCAGCAAGCCGAGGAGACAGAATATTGCGACTGCTAGGAACTCATATTCCGCCTCCGCTGGTATTGTTGGCCGCCATTCAAGCCCGCTCAGCGACTGAATGCCAAGCGTAAGGGATCGAGCGGCTGCAAGTACGAAAGGAAGAATAGGGACGAGCGTACTCATATCGGCCTCTCAATGTCCGTGACAGGCCAGTGAGCATTTTTGATCAACGCTCGCCTCCTCTGTTTGGAGGAGGATTGCGCGCGTCAGGGAAATGGCTGCGACTAGTTGACCAATGGATTTGAAAATGCGGCGACCAGCTTGACTAGGTCGGCCTGACGATTGACGCCGGTCTTGTGGTAGGTCTGGTTAAGATGGCTCCTAACCGTCGTCTCAGCGATGCCAAGAGCCTCCGCGACCTCGGGAACTCCGCCGACTTCGACTATCGCGAGCAGCACCCGCAACTCCATCGGCGTGAGCTTGTAGGCTTTGGCAATCGCCTCCGGCGGCGACGGCTTATCAAGCGCCGCCTTGTGTACGAATAGCGCAGCCACGGCCGCGTAGCTTGTTCCGGCTCGTCGGCGCGCACCTGAGGTTAAGGGCAACACGTGGGCGACATGGCGCTCTCCGTCCCGCGCGAGGAGAGGCACAGCCACGCCTTTGTTGCCGACCGCCGCGTCGCCGTTGCCAGCCTTCGCAAACGTGTCGGCCAATGTCTGGTTAGCTAGCGGGTCGTTCGCGATCAGGCGTGCGCGTTCCGCGCGGAGAACACTCGCCATTTTGAGCATCATATGGCCCGCCGCATTGGTATGTACGATGTGGCCGGTGGCATCGACCAGGAACATCCCAGCACTGATGCCATCGAGGGTATCGGCCAGGGATGCCGCTTCCGCCTTCTTGAGATCGATCACCTTGCCAATGAGGGTCGCTCTCCGAATGTGGGGGATGAGGAGACGCATGCGGCGATATGTTTCGTCATCGGCGAACTCGTGGCGAAATACAACAAAAAATCCCACACTTGTCGTGGATTTGTCGAGCAAGGCCATCACAGCGTCAACCAAACCTTGTGGTCGTGCCCATTCCTTATAGACCCGCGTTTCTACGTATTCGGAGTGAGGTAAGACCTCGAAAATAGACTTCGGTTCTCCAATTTCGGCAAAAAATTGCGCAGTGGTGAATGGGTCTAACTTTACGTATTTGTCGAAGTAGAGTTGTCGATAGGATGGGACCATGTCGCCATCGTCAAAATATGAGCCACCGCGTTTGGCGACCGCATCCTTCCAGGACAGTGCTGCATGATACCCGCCAACGAACCCTCTGGCCTTTCTGAGGACATCCCCCCACAGCATCGGATCGAGCGCCGCGTCGTAAATGTCGCCGATCAGCGCAGAAAATCGTTCTGTCTCATGCATCGCTGAGTGACCTTCGTAGGAGCGCCCACTGCGTGCCAGCCATGATCCTACAATCGTCTGATACTGCGTAGGAGCCGCAAGAATAAAGCAAATAACGGAATGCCAACATTAATCTGGATTAACGGCCAATCCCGCCGACATTTCTGCCAGCCATGGCGAGGTTGTTTTTCTTTTAGCCCTGCGCCTACAAGACGATACAGAAAATAACGAAGAGGGCTGTGACCAAAGGCACAGAGTC
>JBAPZR010000053.1:0-1912 GCA_049285335.1 Xanthobacteraceae bacterium
ATCGCGGCACACGCCAAGTAGGCACGCCAAGGCGAGCGGCGGGTACCCACGCCCCGGGGCACCCGTCACGGCCTCACGCTAATTGTCCTCCGCCGACCGTGGAGGGTCGTAGAACTGCTTGGCCATCAGGTAAGCCAGCCGAGCACTGGCGGCAATTCGTCGATGCGTCGGGAGTGATGAGCATGGCTTCGCCGAAAATTCCGCTCTGGCTTCGCGTCGTCCTGCTTATGGGACTGGTTGGTCTTGCGTCGGGCGCGAGCCTCCTTGCCTATCGGTATTATACGCGTCCGGTAACGCTGAGCGTGGCGGTGGGGTCGATCGACGGCGAAGCCGCCAAGGCGATGTCGACGATGGCGAGCCGAATGGTTTCGACCAACGCGCCGGTCCGGCTCAAGGTTATCGACAGCGGCACCGCGCTTGAAGCGGCCAGCGCGTTTTCGGCCGGCAAGACGGACCTCGCGGTGGTTCGCGGTGACGCCGGCGATCTGTCGCAAGCACAAGCCGTCGTCGTCGTAAGCCATGTGGTCGTGCTCATCGTCGCGCCGCCGGGCTCTCCCATCGACAGTATCGACAAGTTGAAGGGTCGCCGCGTCGGCGTGATTGGCGGGGATGCCAATACCAGGATTGTCGACGTGCTGAGCAAGGAATTCGGCCTCGACCGCGCCAAGGTCTTCAAGGACATTGCGTTGCCAGATGCCCGTCGCGCCATTCAATCTAAGGAGGTGGGTGCGCTGCTAGTCGTGATCCCACTGACTGGAAAATATCTGTCACTGGTGCGGGACTTCTTTCAACAGGGAGGCGCTAAAGCGCTGCCGGTGCTGATCCCGATCGAGTCCGCCGGGGCAATCGCACAAGCCGAACGCGCTTATGAGAGCTTCGACGTTCCCAAGGGCACGCTACGCGGGTCGCCACCGGTGCCGGACGACGACCTGACTACCTTGAGGGCTTCATTGTATCTGGTTGCGAACAAGAAGCTCAGCGCTGATTTGATCACCAGTCTTACGCTGACGATCATGAAAGTGCGCAGGGAGCTTCTCGCCGAGGAGCCGATTTTCGCGCAGATCACCGCGCCCAGCACCGATCAGGATGCCTATCTTCCGCTGCATCCCGGCGCAGCGGCCGTCTATAACAGCACCCAGCAAAGCTTCATGGATGAATACGGCAACTGGATTTACCTGACGCCGATGGCGCTGGGAGGCGCCGCCACCTTGCTCGCCGCGGCCTGGAAATTCCTTGGGCTAGGCCAGCCTGCAACCGGACAAGGCCCGCTGGATTCTCTCTACGCCCTGGGACGCCGGATCCGCAAGGCCACAACCGAAGCAGAGCTTTCGGACATTGAAGAAGAGATCGACGGCATCCTCAATACGCAGCGCACCAAATCCGCCCGCGGAGACGAGAACGCGGTAGATGACGCGACGCTCAATGTGGCCGCGCATCGGCTGGAGGGTTTGATACACGATCGACGAAACATGCTTGCGAAGCGACCAGCGGTTGTCTCTGCGGCGTGACGCCCGAGAGGACGGAGATAGCCATGAATGATCTGTTGATCTCGCTCCTTGTCTTCGCGGTGATATTCGGCGGCGCCCTGATCGGCGTCGTGGTTCGACCTCGCTTGTCGGAAAGACATCTGCAGCCGGACTCGAGGGACGTTGTCAAAATGGCAACCGGCCTGATCGGTACACTGGCCGCACTTGTACTGGGTCTGTTGATCGCATCCGCGAAGAGCTCGTTCGACCAGAAAACCGGCCAGGTTAGGCAGGTGTCTGCCCAAATTATTCTTCTCGACGATTTGTTGGCACAATATGGCCCGGAAGCCATTCCTGTCCGAACTCGTCTGCGGCAAGGCATTCCGCCACTGGCCGATGGCATTTGGCATGAGGGAGAGATTCCGGCCGCGAAGTCGGTTCGTTTC
>JBAPZR010000054.1:0-6822 GCA_049285335.1 Xanthobacteraceae bacterium
CCGACAAGCTCAACAAGGAGATCAATGCCAGCATCGCCGAGCCTGAGATGAAGGTGCGGATTGAAAAGTTGGGGGCGACGCCGATGTTGGGGTCGCTTGCCGACTTCGATAAGTTCATCACCGACGAAACTGAGAAGTGGGCCAAGGTGATCAAATTTGCGAGCATCAAGCCTGAGTAGGCCAGTCCGCCCGACCTGCAGAACGTTCCGTTAAGCGAATGACCGGTGATGTCCGCTTTGGGTCATTAGCGGACATTCTCAAAGGTTTGCGCGATGTCCGCTTTACCCCCAAAAGCGGACATGAGCCCACGCACTTTATGAGTTCACGCTGAGGGATCAGGACGGGTCGCTCACCCGTAAGCAGGTGAACAGGTGGAAATTTTAGAAATTTTCAGGAGGCGACTTTCCCATATGGACAGTAAGGGGGGTCATCGAACTGGAACATGGTTGTTAGCCATTAGCGAAACCCCACCCGGGGGTCTTTCACCCAGCTTAATTTCCGACGCTCGGCCCTCAGTCATTTATGGGCCTTCGATTTCAAGCGGCGGCCGCGGCGTCGAAAGGGCCAAGTTCTCGCGCAATACGCTGTACGGTGCCGGTGCCGACGCCAACCTCGCGGGCAACTTTGAGGATGCCCTTCCCGGTCCGCAATCGACTCTGGATTTGTTTTTCCAGCGCTGGGCTGATCTTTGGCCGCCCGAGCTGTTTGCCCTGCTCTACGGCCCTCTTGAGGCCCGCATGAACCCGCTGCCGAATCATGCTGCGCTCGAATTCGGCAAAAGCGCCCGTCACCTGAAACATGAGCTTGCCGGCCGGCGTTGTCGTGTCGATCGACTGCTGATCTAGGTAGAGGTCAGCGCCGCAAGCCTCTAGCGTTTGGATGATGCTCAGCAGGTCGATTAGCGAGCGGCCAAGCCGATCAATCGCCCAAGCCATTACAACGTCGAAGCGGCGCTTGCTGGCGTCCTTAAGCATCTGATCTAGGCCGGGGCGATTTTCGCGCCCCTTGGCCCCGCTAATGCCCGCGTCACGGTATTCCTCGATAACTTCCCAGCCGCGGCGCTCAGCAATCTGCCGCAGCTCACGGACCTGATTTTCCACCGTTTGCTTGTCAGTCGATACCCGCACGTAGATTGCAGCCCGCTTCGCCATGGCACCCCTCCATTGCCAGACGGCACCGTACCATTATCTATACGAAAATAGGCTGTTTTATGTATAGGCTAAAACCGATTTTTCCACCCTTGATTTGACTCTGTTTTTCCGGTCTTGCAGGAGAGGGGTTTTCTGTATGTCCCGATGAAAGGTCGGCGCCGGCCCTTTCGCCATTAGCGGTTACTCTCTGCCCTCATTGACAACCCAGGGTCGCCTGTTCATCGCGCGGCGGCAAACACCTCCGGGCCGCTTGCTCGCCGCCTGATAAACAGGCCGCGGCCACTTTGTTTTCGCGCTGACCCCACGCCGTTTTGGGCAATCAGGCCGCGCGTGGCCCGAACCATCAGCCTGCCAGTGCGCAAATTCCTTGGATTAAATGATTTGCGCGCTGAATCGATTGAGCGATGGCGCATCTGAGTTCTCACATTAATGCTCTTCCTTCTGCTTTTCGTGAGGAACAAATTGAAGGTTTTCGAGATTGCTGCGAAGTTGGTAGCCGAGGGAATAGCCACCGCGCCAAAAAGCCGTTTCCAATCAAATGAAGCGGAATGGGCGGTGCGCCAGCGCAAGTCATTGACTTGGCGACGAAACGCCGCTCTCCTCTCCACCTTCCGCCAGACCCTTATTTCGCGCATGATATTCGCGCCCGCCGCAGCGCCGGGGAAAGCTATGTTAGAGGCCAAGTGTGAGCCCAGGTGTGAGTCCAAGTCCGAGGCCATATTTGTCCGGATCGGACCATTGAGAGCGTATCCGCTGGCGCGCGTCATCGTGTTGCTGGCGCTTGCGACAGTATTCGGCGCGCAGCGGGCTTCCGCCGAGGATGCTTTTCCGACCCGGCCAATCCGGATGATCGTGCCGTTTCCTGCGGGCGGACCGACCGACGTGATGGGGCGTCTCATTAGCCAGTCGCTGTCGGAAAAACTTGGCCAACAAGTCTATGTCGACAACCGGCCCGGCGCCGGTTCGACGCTTGCCGGCAAGATCGCCGCGACGGCGGATCCCGACGGCTACACGCTCCTTCTCGGCAGCGCCGCAACGCTCGCGATAGGGCCGACGCTCTACCGGGATGTCGAATACGATCCGAAGCGCTTTGTGCCGGTCGCGATGGTGGCCGACGTGCCCTACGTAATGGTTGCGGGCCCGAAATCGCCGGTGACGAGCGTCGCGGGCTTCATTGCTTATGCGAACGCCCATCCCGGCAAGCTCAATTTCGGCGTTCCCAACGGCGCCCCGCCGCACATGCTCGCCGCCTGGTTCAAGAGCCTCACCAAGAGCGACTTTGTGATCGTGACCTATCGCGGCGGCGCCAACGTGCTCACCGATATCATGGGTGGGCAGATCGATCTCGCCGTTGAGACCTCCTCGATCCTCTTGCCCCACCTGCGCGACGGCTCGCCGCGTCCGCTCGGCACGCCGTCCCCGAAACGCCTCCCCGAGCTTCCCGATGTGCCGACCATGGCGGAGAGTGGTGTGCCGGACTTTATCGCGAGTTCCTGGACCGGCATCGTCGCCCCACCCGGAACGCCGGAACCGATCGTCGCGAAGGTCAATGCTGCGGTTAATGCAAGTCTCGCTTCACCTGCGACGCAAGCTCAACTAAAAACCCTTGGCGCGGAGGCGATGTTTGGTACGCCGGCAGACTATACGTCGTTCCTCGTCGCCGAACTGCCGAAATGGATCGCCATGGCCAAATTGTCCGGCGCTGGCGCCGATTGAAAGAACCGCAAAGATAATCGCTGCACATGATCGTACTCATCGACAACTACGACAGCTTCGCGTTCAACCTGGTGCATTACTTCGGTGAACTGGGCGCGCAAGTCGAAGTGCATCGGAACGACAAGGTGACCACCGGCGCGGTGATGGCCGCCGACCCGGACGCCATTGTGTTGTCGCCCGGCCCTTGCACGCCCAAGGAAGCCGGCATTTGTCTCGATCTCATCGCGGCGGCGTCTCCAAGCGTCCCGATCCTCGGCGTCTGCCTCGGTCATCAGGCGATCGGCGACGCATTCGGCGGCAAGGTCGTGCGCGCGCCCGTGCCAGTGCATGGCAAGCTGTCAGAGATACGCCACCGCGGCGCCGGGGTTTTTCGCGGCATCAACGCGCCGTTCAAGGCGACGCGCTATCATTCGCTCGTGGTCGAACGCGACACCATGCCGTCCGAGCTTACCGTTTCGGCGGAGACCGATGATGGTCTGGTCATGGGTCTTGCGCATAACCGGCTGCCCGTGCATGGCGTTCAATTCCATCCCGAAAGCATCGCATCCGAGCACGGCCATTTGATGCTGAAAAACTTTTTGGAAATCGCCCAGGCATGGAATAGATCGACCGGTCGGCGCGGTGGAACGACGCGCACCGCTTCCCGGTCGAGGGCGCCGGCACATTGAGGACGTCGCCGTGACCGCGGAGTTCAAGTCCCACATCGCCAAGGTTGCGACCGGTGCGGCGCTCAGCCGCGACGAAGCCGCCAACGCCTTCGAGCAGATGATGTCGGGAGAGGTAACCCCGTCGCAGATGGGCGCACTTCTGATGGCATTGCGCGTGCGCGGCGAAACCGTCGATGAAATCACTGGGGCCGTGAGCGTCATGCGGGCCAAAATGCTCCAGGTCCATGCGCCGCCGGACGCCGTCGATGTTGTCGGCACCGGCGGCGATGCCTCCGGCTCGTTCAACATTTCCACTTGCGCCGCACTGATCGTCGCCGGCGCCGGCGTTCCCGTCGCCAAGCACGGCAATCGCGCCCTGTCGTCGCGCTCCGGCGCAGCCGACGTCCTCACCGCGCTTGGCGTCAATATCGACCTCAACCCGGAGCAGATCGGTCTTTGTATCCGCGAAGCCGGGATCGGTTTCATGTTCGCGCCGGCGCATCACCCGGCGATGAAAAACGTCGGCGCCACGCGCGCCGAACTTGGGACGCGTACGATCTTCAATTTGCTCGGTCCCTTGTCCAATCCGGCGGGCGTGCGCCGGCAGATGATCGGCGTGTTCTCAAAGCACTGGACCGAACCGTTGGCGCATGTTCTTAAAAATCTCGGCGCTGAGAGCGTGTGGATCGTGCACGGCTCGGACGGGCTCGACGAGATCACGACGTCGGGTCCGACCAGCGTGACGGCGCTCGAATCCGGCGCCATCAAGAGCTTCGAGATTTCACCCGAAGAGGTTGGGCTCGCCAAGGTCAAGCCGGAAGCGTTGCGCGGCGGCGACGCGGAGTCTAATGCCAAAGCCGTCGAAGAGGTTCTGGAAGGCAAAAAGACCCCCTTCCGCGACGTGGCTTTGCTCAACGCAGCCGCAGCCCTTGTCGTCGCCGGCAAGGCGAAAGACCTTAAGGCCGGCTTGGCGCTCGCCGCCCATTCGGTTGATTCCGGCGAAGCGGAAGGCCGGCTCGATCGTCTCATCGTGGTTTCCAACGATGGCTGACATTTTGCAAAAGATCGCCGCCTATAAGCGCGACGAAATCGCCGCCGCCAAACGCGCGCACCCGCTCACGGCCATCGAGCGCGACGCCAAGGCGGCCACGCCGCCGCGCGGCTTTCTCCATGCCATCGAGCGGCGACTTACCGCTGGCGATTACGCGCTGATCGCCGAGATCAAAAAGGCAAGTCCGTCGCGCGGGCTCATCCGACAAGATTTCGATCCCGCAAGCCTGGCGAAAGCTTACGAAACAGGCGGCGCCACCTGCCTCTCGGTCTTGACCGATGCGCCCTCTTTCGCCGGCGCGCTCGACCATTTGCGGCAAGCGCGCGCGGCGACTTCGCTGCCGGTTTTGCGCAAGGACTTCATGTACGATCCCTACCAGGTGACCGAAGCGCGCGCTTACGAGGCCGACTGCATCCTCATCATCATGGCCGCGGTGGACGATGCCTGCGCCGCCGAGTTGGAAGCGGCCGCGGCGGCTTTGGACATCGATTGCCTGTTGGAAGTTCACGATGAAAGCGACCTGCAACGCGCGCTTCGGCTGAAATCCAAGCTGATCGGCATCAACAATCGCGATCTCAAGACCTTTCACACCACGCTTTCAACTTGCGAACGGCTTGCCGCGCTCATCCCACAGGACCGCATCATCGTCGGCGAAAGCGGGATTTTCACGCCGCGAGATCTCGCTCGGCTTACCAAAGCGGGAATCTCGACGTTCCTCGTCGGCGAAAGCTTGATGCGCCAGAGCGACGTCGCGGCGGCGACGCGCGCGCTGCTCACGCGTCACGCCGCCTTGGCGCAGTGAGTGCCGTGCCGCGCCGGAGCAAGAAGCTGACGCATCTCGGCGCACGCGGCGAAGCGCATATGGTCGACGTATCGGCAAAGCTCGCGACCGAGCGAGTCGCGGTCGCCGAAGGACGCGTTGTCATGACGCCCAAGACGCTCGATCTGGTCCGCAAAGGCAATGCCAAAAAGGGCGACGTGCTCGGCACCGCACGCATCGCCGGCATTCAGGCCGCCAAGCGCACCCACGAATTGATCCCGCTGTGTCATCCGCTTCCCATCTCGCAGGTCGAGGTCGAACTGACGCCCGACGCCACATTGCCCGGCATCATCGCCCGGGCGCGGGTCAAGGTCGCCGGCAAGACCGGGGTGGAGATGGAGGCACTGACAGCGGTTTCGATCGCGTGTTTGACGATCTACGACATGGTCAAAGCGGTCGAACGCGGCATGCGCATCGAAGGCATTCGGCTTGTCGAAAAGCGTGGCGGCCGCTCGGGCCACTTTCGCGCGCAGGAGTAAGGCCGTGGCGCTGATCTCAGTCGCCGACGCTCTTGATCGCGTGCTCGCACGTGCGCAGGCGCTGCCGCTCGAAGACGTCCCGCTTGAGGACGCCAACGGACGGGTCCTGGCCCGCGATCTGACGGCGCGCCGCACCCAGCCGCCGGCCGATGTCTCCGCCATGGATGGCTATGCGGTGCGGGCCGCGGACATCGCCCACGCGCCGGTTGGTTTGAGAGTGATCGGCGAAGTCGCGGCCGGACGACCGTTTGCCGCTGTCGTCGGTCCCGGCGAGGCCGCGCGCATTTTCACCGGCGGCGTGATACCCACCGGCGCCGACACCGTCGTGGTGCAGGAATTGACGACCCGCGAAGCCGATCGCGTCGAGGTGCACAAGCCCTCAAGCAAAGGCCGACACATCCGCACGGAAGGCCTCGACTTTCGTTACGGCGATAGCCTTTTTGCCAAAGGCCACCGGCTCACCGCACGCGATCTCGCTTTGCTCGCCGGAATGAACCATCCGCTGGTAACGCTGCATCGGCGGCCGAAGGTTGCGCTCTTCGCTACCGGCGACGAATTGGTGGCCCCCGGCGCCGAGCCCGGTCCAGGACAGATCGTCTATTCGAACGGCTTTGCACTCGCCGCGCTGGCGCGTCAGGAAGGCGCCCTGGTGACCGATCTCGGCCTTGTCGGGGATACGATCGAGGCGACGCTCGCCGCGATCCACCGGGCGCGTGATATTCCGGCCGATATTCTCGTGACCACCGGCGGGGCTTCGGTCGGCGACTATGATTTCGTCCATAAGGCCTTCGCTGCCGAGGGCATGGACCTGTCGTTTTGGAAGGTCGCAATGCGGCCTGGCCGTCCGCTCATGCACGGCCGGCTCGGCGGCATGCATATCCTCGGCCTGCCGGGCAATCCGGTCTCGTCCTACGTCTGTGCGTTCTTGTTCCTGATCCCGCTGATCCGTCGCATGAGC
>JBAPZR010000055.1:0-1796 GCA_049285335.1 Xanthobacteraceae bacterium
GTCTTCGGGCATGCTGTCGAAATCATCCTGTTCTTGGAGGAGCGTTTCTCTAAGGATGTCTTTGGCCTGTTCGATCAGCGTCAGAGCTCGCTGAATTTCCCTGCGACGCGCGTCATTCATACCTGCCTCCTTCCGGCCAGCCGGTTGATGACGCGGCTCGGACTCGGCATCGGCAGTTAGTTTACGGCTTTTTTCAGTAGCTAGGGCTGTTTCGTGCAAGGACGAGCCTGGCGATTCGGCGGCGAAGCTGCTCGCAAAGGACGAAGCTCGGCGGAGTGCGGTCTACATTAGCGAAGCTGCCGGAGTTTGTGCGGAAGCAGTAGCCCGTCGTGGAATCAAAAATAGAACAGCTAAACGGCGGCAAAGGCGACGACGGCACCGGCAATCCCGAACCAAAGCACATAACGAACATTGTGCCCGGTCATGCCCTGCCGAGCTTCCACTTTGGATAACACAGGCCGTTTTTCCGGCGCACCTTGGGAAAGGCCCATTTTGATGTCCCCAATGCACCTATACATAATGCACCTACACGCCTATTTGGTGAGCATCACGACCGGATAAGTATACTGTATCCTCAAACCGATATCCGCAGGCTTCGCAGGACCAAACGTGTCGAACGCAATGCTCCGACAGATGTTCAGACCATTCCGGTGCAATGATATCGGCTGTGCGCATTTCCAGTCTGGTCGCGGGAGGAACGTGCGTAATAGCCAAGGCAAATGTCCGGGCGAGGGATACCGCATTCGAAGTCAATGATGGAACTGAATGGTTGTTGCCCGCAAAATGAGAATAGCTGGTTTTCATTTCGGCAATTAACGGGCGTAGTCTGCGTTATCGGCGGATCACGTCCCATATCGCCAAGCTGACGCCTTTTGCGGCATTCGGAATGATGCCCGCTCACGCCATTGGTTATGATTCCCACAGGTGGGGCTGTCTTAAATTGGTGGTAGCTACCCCATCATCGGCAACGGCTCTGATTCCAGGCGCCGGTGTCTGAGAGATCAATCGCAACGGGGGGCGAGCGTGAGCGATCTATTAGTTGCTAACCGCGGTCCTGACATCGCACGAACTTCTGACCTACCCGCAACTTCGTTGCCCTGGATTGTCCAAGAATTTGGAAGCCTGTTTTGTGGTGATCGATAGCATCGGACAGAAATTGCCTTCGTTTATTTCGCCCACGTAGCCGAACGGCAGTTGGAGGCGAAGCTATTCAGCAAAGACGAGGCACGTCGGATCGCGGCGAACGTAGCGAAGCCGCCGGCGCTGTTGCGTAAACTGATCCCCAATGCGGCAGTCAAATAAAATGCCGGGAAGCTCAGGGACTCCCCGGCAAGTTTCCTATCGCTGCGTGCTTCGGACCGGTCGCCATCGTGCCCACCAGCTCGAAGCCCGAATATGCTCGGCTCGACACCACGAGTCGTCAATCGTCCTCAGCGAATAAGAATGCGATATACGCACTTAGAGCGACAGGGCGCTCTTACTGAAGCGTCGCGATACGTCAATCAGCTTCTCGTGAAACGACGTGCCACATGAGGTGTGCGCACCGCTCGGCATCCTCGCTCTAATGGGCCAGACTCATATCTCAGCGGGAGAGCGTTCCCTTCACACGAGAGAGGTAACTAGATTTTACGAAGTACCGTGCAAGTTCTTGCCGACTGCCGAACGAAAGCCCTTTGTTAATAACCGTAACGCTTGCTGGATTGCGGCGTCGGAAATCAACCAAGATAGCAAGTGAATGCTAAAGGCCGCTACTCGTCGCATCATTGATAGCGAACGTTACATTATTTGTATTCCCA
>JBAPZR010000056.1:0-1890 GCA_049285335.1 Xanthobacteraceae bacterium
GAGAAGGAGACCTCGATCCTGCGCTATCTTTTTCGTGCCGGGCAGAAACCCGTTTCGCGCGAGACCATGCTGCAGGAAGTCTGGGGCTATAATTCGGGCGTCACGACGCATACGCTGGAGACGCATATTTACCGCTTGCGGCAGAAGATCGAAAAGGATGCGGCCGCGCCCGCAATCCTGGTCACCGAAGCCGGCGGCTACAAACTTGTGCCGTGACTGCGGATCGTCATGACCATCGAGGACGGAGGCCGGCATATCGAGGGAGTTCAAGGTGGCGCAATCTAGGTGATCAATTTTGAACAGACGGCCGCCTACCAAGGAGCGCATGTTGCCCTGGCATTAGGCAGAGGACTGCCATGCTTGGCGCACTTCTAACTGCACTTCCGGTCGTTGCCGTCATTGCCGCCTGTGACTTGGGGCTGCTGTATGGCGCATTGTGGCTTGGCGCCGAACGAGCCAGCCGATCGGACCGGAGTTGAAAATACCGTTCGTGCGCAAGCTTCTGCGCACGAACAAGTCGGCGCGGTAAATCGCGGCCAGTTAGGGACTACCATGGCACAAGACAAGCACCCCTTTGAAGCCTTGAGCGCAATCGAGCAGAATATGGAGAAAGCTCGCGGGGCGATGGATAACTATTTCAGTTTTCTTCAAAACACCATGTCGTCCTATCCTTGGGGTAGCCCGGACCTAATTGAAAAAATGAAAACCTATACCGACCAAAATATCTCCGCGTCCGTCGAATGCGTAAACAAACTGAGCCGGGTCAAGGATTTCCAAGAGGTTTTTCGAATTCAAACTGAATTTATGCAGACGCAATTGAATTCGCTTACTGAGCAGGCCCGGTCTCTGGGCGACGCGTATACCAAAGCAGCCACGCGTGCGACTAAGATGATGCCCTTCGGTACGTCCACTTGAATGGGGCGATCCGGAGATCTCTCCGTCGCGAAGGGTTATTAATGACGCTGATCCGGCTGAACATCTTCCTAACAGGCGTCCTAACCGGCGCAATCATTGTCGTCGGTGTGGCAATCCTCGCGTATTAGTCCTGCTAAAACCTCGCAAACCGATCGATTCTTGACCTTCACCCAATGAGCAGAGTGGGGCGAGCCAAGCCGCTTTGAGACGATGCCCTCGCAGCCGAGTCGGCACGCTTCGCGGAATAAAGTCGCGCCACCCTCCTCAAAGGTTTCATCGAGAACGATGCCCAGATGCGCGCCGTGCAACAGCGTCGCGCGCAGCCACCTTCGCTGCTCGATCGGCTGCCGCCGCAGATCCTTGCCGTCGAGCTCAAGCAGGTCAAAGGCGCAATGTACGGCAGTCGCGATTGCGCCGTGACGGCGGATCAAATCAAAGAGGCATGACGGCGACCGGCAGTGTCCGCTAGGTGCGAGCGACCCCACGAGGACCCGCGCATGAGCGTTTAACTTACGGAATGCTCGATTGCATATACCCCCACTGCTGGCATCGAAAATTTCGTGACTATTGACCTTTTCTACGCCACGCGCTGTCGGTTTAGAGAAAGCAGCCCGGCACCGACGGGCAATTTGCCCAACGCTTCTCAGTAAATCTTTGTTTCCCTCTTAGTGCGGCGGCCAATTTAAATATTATATCTAACCCGGTCCCCAGTAACACGGAAGGAAGTACGCCATGTCATGGACAACTCCGACACTCGTCGAAGAGTGCATTGGCCTCGAGATCAACGGCTATCTGCCGGCCGAGTTTTGAGCACGTCTGCCGGCCGCGGCTCGCGGTCGGCACCCCTGCGCGATGGTCTTTCGGATCGGCCCTTCGCGGCCTTGCAGACACGGCAACAACCTGATCGGCCGTGTGGATCGCTGATCCTAGAGGCACGGATTACCGACAACCGATGCTTTCCGGATCGCTGGCTCG
>JBAPZR010000057.1:0-9152 GCA_049285335.1 Xanthobacteraceae bacterium
CCCCGGCTGCACGACTTGAATGTGTTCTCCGCGGGGTTCGCCTTCGGGGTGCTCGGGACGTGCATTTCAGCTTTTATCAACGGTTATCGCCGGGTCACCTGATTTCCAGACCTGTTTGATCGAGTGACATGAAACGCGCGCGGCGGTAAGCTAGCGTGTTCGGACGCATGAAATGACCAGAGAATGCGGAACATGTTCGCTGTGTTGTAAGCTGCTCTACGTGGCGGGCTGAACAAGTCGATCGATTCGTGGTGTCCGCATTGCCAACCCGGAATTCGCGGCTGTACGAGTTATCAGGACCGACCGACTTCTTGCCGCGGCTTTGTCTGCGGGTGGTTGGTCGGTGAAATAAAAATTGGCGATGAGTGGTTTCCGGCGCGCTGCAAGATGATTATCGCGCGTGCCCCTGACAAGAGTTTCCTGATAATCGTGGATCCAGCCCATCCGAACGCCTGGCGGCGCGAGCCATACTACGGACAACTCCTAGCATTGGCACGGCAGAGCGTTGTGAAAATACGGGTGGGTCGACGGTTCATTAGATTGAACGCAGACGGCTCTGAGCGGCAGTGGTGGCGTAGCCAAGCTCATATTGAAGGCCGGTCCGAGGATTTCCAAACGGAGCCGGTTTGACAGCGGCCGCCGCTCTAACTGCAACACCGGCCGCAGATAGTCACCGCGTCGTTGATTTCACGGCCCTGAACAGTTGTGTCTAGCTCAGCCGTGACGTGGCGCTGCCGCTCAGTCCACAGCAGTGTTTGTAGCGTTTTCCGGAACCGCAGCTACAAATAGCATTCCTAGTTCCCATCGTTTGCGATGTGCGGACAAAATTTACGCTGGCAAAAATGCTCGGCGCAAGACGTTCCAAAACAACCGGGTTGTTACGCAATTCACATGCCAAGATAGAGAAGCCCGAAAGCAGCACGGGCTGCCCCGGCGCAAGGGGTAAAGGAAACAGACTTTTGGCGAGGGCGAGCATGACAACGTCCAAAATTGCATCAGCGTTTTCTTGAAATCTGTTTGAGGTATCAGGCCGATAGTGAATTGGTGTTCCGGCGACTTTTGGTAACGAGCTAAACGAGAAAATGTTAAATGAAAACAGCGCCTTGCAGTGGTTCAGACAATCGATATTGTCCGTCGCCACAAATAAATTGTTGCAATTTGTATCAAGCAGCAGTCGTGGCTTTAAGAGCGCCAGCGAGCGTTCATAATCACATTTGTAGTCTGTGTGGGCTGACGCCCAAATAAGGACCGCCAATCGTATTGAGCCGTCGCGCCAACTGGTCGGCTAAGTCATCACTCAGCTGAAGCCGAGACAGTAAGCTGACGCCGAGCCCGCGTCCGCTGCCGCACGCGTGGAGTACTAATAACTGCTCGGCGTAATCGACGTCAAAATTAAAGGAGATTCGCTGTCGAGAATCCTGTTCGGCAAAGTTTCCTAAACCGAAATCGTAATACGCATGATACCTGTTCACCTTGTCGGCCACGCAATATGGAAATATTGTCAAATCAACTAATTTTCGAGCTATTGGCGAGCTGTTCAGATGTACGATTTTATCTTTGCTTTTAAAGTAATTTGAAAAATCATCCTTTATGTAGTCAGTGTTGACATAATTTGTGTCGACAAAAAGCGCCCTGTCATATTTCTCCGCATAACGGCGCGCGCGCTCAATAGTGCACAGGATGTCGTTGAGTCCCCCCTGAGGCCGGCACAAAAGTATGCGTTCGCATTGCCGGCTGGCGTGCATGTCTAAGTGCCGCCGGATTTATATTCGGTGTAATGCCGCATCGCCTCGGCTTCTGTCATTTTCTTGTTCTTGACCGAGAGGGAGAGCGAGTCGACGTATTCCATGAACGTTGTGCCTTCCGGCGTACAGGCGTTGCTCGGCGTGCACTCTGCGAGGCGTTTCTGTTTGCCGCATTCGGCCATCGCAACAAATGACGGGTTCTCCGCGGCGCATTGATCGTAATAACTCCAGACCGGCGGTGGCGAATGCGCGCAACCGGTCAGCGTCGATATCGCCGCAACGGCAACCACTGTCGGCAAAATGACGTTAATTTTGACCACCAGTCTTCGCCCGCTTGAGCCCTGCACAGTGGTGAAATTAGCCTAACGCCAAAGCGCCATTCTGTCTTTCCCGGCGGCTAAGGTCGGCCGCGAACGGCGAGGCGCGAGGATTTATTGTGACTGAGCCTTCATTGTGACTAAGCCCGATGCCCGAACGGCACGAGGTTCCATCGCATCTCGGCGCGTTTTATGCAGCTCTACCCTTTGATTCCGCTTTAGTTTCGCCGGCTGCACGGCAAAGCGTCGCTCCCGTGATGCCAGTCACATCCCTTAGCGGCGGATAGACCTAGGGTAGCTTCCGAAGGGGTTCAGTACGTGGAGAAAAACACTGCGCATCAAGAAGATTATGATCGGTTTAGCGCTCCTTGCCCTTGCGACGACAGCCGCAACGACGGGCGCTTTCGCCAACGCCCCCGGCGGCGCTTACGTTCAATGTGGAGGCTACTCGTCGCCCGTGAGATGCACGCCGGACAGCTGGTGAGCGGCCTGGTAGCGCTGGGTGGTTTTTCGGGGCGCCCCAAGCGGCGCCCCGTTTCTACTTCGTGACAACAGGCGCGGCGACGGGCGCGACGTAGCCGAAGTGGTAGTTCACGCCAACCGTGAACGTCTGCATGTTCTGTTTGATGTCCTCGGTGAAGAAGTTACCGGGACCGCCGTTGAATCCAACCGACTTATCCGGAAAGCCGTAATAGTCGTATTCAGCCCGGACCGATATCGCCGGCAGGATCATCAGTTCGATGCCGGCGCCTGCAACCCATCCTGATCGCGTCTCGCTCGCGCTGAACAGCACTCCAGGCAAGGCCGGACCTGGCGCTCCCGAAAGCGCTAGGTCCGTGTAGTTGTCGCGGACCCACGCCGCGCCGCCTTTTCCGTAAAACAGCAGGTTGCCAAAGACGGGGCTGTTCCATACGACGCCCAATCGGCCGGCGACGTCGGCGAGCCATTGGGGATTGGCAGTACATGTCTGCGGCGCCAGCAGCGGGAAGCACGAAAAAGTGCCGTTTGCTCCCGACCAGGTAAAGCCGCCCTCGATCCCAAGCAGGATGGCATCGATCTGATAGTTGTAGCCGCCTTGAACTCCACCGACCACGCCGTTGGCTGTGACCGATCCGTCTTCCGCGCCTATGGGTGGCGAGAAATTGTCGATGAATTCCTTCTGCCTCCACCCATAGCCGACATTCCCGCCGAAGTAGAAGCCCGTCCAGGCAGGTGGCGGGGGCGCAACGACCGGCGGAGCCTTCACAGCCATATCGGCGGCGAAGCCCTCGGCCGTAGCGCTGTGAGTGTCGAGATAAAGAGTCGCTTTGACACGATCGCCTTCCCTGATTCGGAAAACGGGGGTGGGAGGCTAAGTTTATGACTAGCCACATGATTCGATAGTGCATCTTTGCAACAGTGGGCGAAAAAAGCGATTATCGAGGCGGGTCAAGCGCCTCAAGGTTGTGGGGCGCGGCCATTGACCTGTGGATAACTGCCGGGCGCTTTCGTGCGAAAGCCCTGAGTTGCACAGGCGGGCCCGATGCTTGGAGCAACGCCCAGGCCCGCTCCTACAACGGCTCCACGCCATCGCCGCAAATCGGACGCAAGGCTAGGAACGCCGGTAAGCGCGCAAGACCTCAACGATGTCTCTTCGGAGCTGCGAGGAGGTCTGTCCCGATTCCAAGACACGTTGGAGTGAGCCGAGGCACGTTTTGAGCGTTCGCGCGGCCCGAAGCCGCTCGCTCGACCTTGCCGTCGGACTATCGATGACCTCTACCAACAGCCTGAGCAGCGTTGCAAAGCGGCTCGGCAGGTCGGCGGCCAAGTCTGTCGGCAAGTCTGTCGGCAAGTCTGGGGGAAGATCAGCCGCCCGATCTGCCGCCAACGCGCTTGTACGCATCTCTTGCATATTCATTCGCGCACGCCCCCGGACGCGAAGATCAATTTCTCGCGCTGCGGCTCATGCTACCGAGAGCGACCGGAAACGAGTCGCGGTCGCTCAATAGGCAAAGGCGGCGGTGTCGCGGTTAATGACGGCTTAATGCCGTCGTCGGCGGGCTCCGCCGAACGTGTCACTGGAGCGGCGGCAAGGTCCGCAAATAGGCAACGATGTCCCGAACGTCTCCGTCCGTGAGTCCGGCGTAAAAGGAATAGGCCATCGGCGGTTTCAACGGGTGGCCTTCACGCGCAATGCCTTTGGTGATGGCGCGTTTGATTTCGTCGTCCGTCCAAGAGCCGATGCCGACCGTCGGGTCGGAGGTTATGTTGGAGGCGATCGCGCCTTGCCAATCGGGACCAAAACCCTGCACCAGCGCCGGTCCGAAAGGCCGGCCGCCGTGGCCGAGCCCATTGTTGAAATCGGATACGCCGCGCGACCACGCCGCGTGGCACTCCATGCAGTGGCCGATCGTCACGAGGTACTTGCCATGGGTAGCGGGCTCCGAAAACGACGCGGTTGAAAATCCTCGCTCCGCGTCTGGATACGGTTCCCGCGTGACAGGCATCTTATATGCCGGATCCGGCGAGGTGCTGCGGACGGGCTTTATCGAGCGCAGGTAGACGACGATGGCGTCGATATCTTCGGGCAACAGCGCCTTGTAGAAATTGGCCGGCATTACCGCAGCCAAAGGCGTTCCGGCCAGCGGACCATGATTGGGCCGTAATCCCTCTATCAACGCATGCTTGATGTCCTCATCGGTCCACGTTCCCAATCCAGTCTCCGGGTCGGGAGTGATGTTCGGCGCGGTCGCGACGAAAGCCGGTGTGACAAACTTCACTCCGCCGGACAGTGCATTGTCGGGGGTCAACTTGCCTTGCGCATCGCGCGGCGAATGGCAATTACCGCAGGCCATAATCGTATTCACAAGGTAGGAACCGCGTTCGAGCTGCGTTGCAGCGCGCGCTTCAATCCGCGAAAAACCGATCGGCAGCGCACCAAAAACCAAAGCGCCGCACAATGCGGCCGCGGCAAATCGCGTTGTCATGTTGTCCCTCAATCGACGACGCGGCGCATGCTAAGGCGCATTGCTTGCGGTGGCAACGTTCCGGCGTGCCTTATTGCGCGAGCAGTTTTCCGATAATGCGCTCGCGCGTCAGCGGCAGGTCGCGAATGCGAATGCCGAGCGCGCGCGACACCGCATTGCCGATCGCAGCCGCCGTCGGGCCGGCGGTTGCTTCGCCCACTCCGAGCGGCACATCGGTGTCCACGTCCACGAGCGCGATTTCGATCTCGGGAATCTCGCTGAAGCGCAGCACCGGATAGCTCTCCCAGTCGATCGGTCCGGCGGTGGCGTTGTCGAATCTGACCTGCTCCTTGAGCACCCAGCTCGCCGACTGGATCATGCCGCCCTCGAGCTGATTGATGACGGCGTCGGGATTGACGGCCAGGCCGACATCCGCGGCGCACCAGGCGTGCAAGAGGCGAATGGAGTCCTCCACTTCGAGCTCGACGATGACCGCGGCATAGGCGGCGCGGTTTTTATAGCGTGCGAAGCCGATCCCCTTGCCGCGGTTGGGCTGCCGGGATTGCCCCGCGGACCAGTCGGACATCGCCGCCACCCGCTCGATCACGCGCCGCGCCCGCGGATCGGAAAGCTGTTCCAGTCTATAGGCGACCGCATCCTTTCCCGCTCGCTCGGCGAGCTCATCGATAAAAGATTCAAGCGCGAAGACGTTCGGCATCGCACCGAGACCGCGCAAGGCGGACGTGCGCCTCGGCGTTTCCGTGACGAGGTGATGGACAATTCTTTTCGATCGAATGTCGTAAAGCGGTTCACCGTTGCGTGTCGCACCGCCGCCCGCGGCCTCCGGGACGTCGACCGGCGCTGGAACGGGCGGCGGATTCGGCAAAGCCTCCGCCGCGAGCAGATTGGCGCCGCCGCCGGGCCGGCCCTGATGCGTGCCGCTCCAGATTTCGGTCGTCCAATCGACGGGGCGGCCCGTGTCGTCCACCTTGGCGCGGACCTTCACCACCATCGCCGGGCTCACCGGTTCGAAGGCGAACTCCTCTTGCCGTCGCCAGCGCACCCGGATCGGCCGGCCGGGCATCCGCAGCGCAATGATCGCGGCATCTGTGGCGGCATCGTCGGCGCCGTTGTGGCCATAGCATCCCGGCCCCTGAACATGCCGAACCGATATCGTCGAGGGATCGAGCTCGAGCGTGCACGCGAGCGCCGCGCGCAGCGGAAAGACTCCCTGGCAATGGGTCCAAACCGTGAGATGTCCCTCACGATAGATCGCAAGTCCGCATGACGGCCCGATCGACGCATGGGCGAGATGGCCGCGCGTGTAGGTCGCCTCGACCGTCTGCAGGCCCGGCGACGGTGCGGCCGCTGCCGGCTCGCCGATCATGCGGTCGATCGCCGGCCGCTGCAGGAGCCAATTCGCCTCTTGTTGCAGCGGGGCAGGGGGCTCGACCCCATTCCATACCGTATGTGCGGTCGCCGCAGCGGCGGCAGCCTCCGCAGCGGTCTCATTGTCGGCGACAATCGCCAAAAAATTGCCGTCCCGCACGAAGGCGATCGGGCCGCGCGCGGCGCGCCGGATGGCTTGCTCGTCGACGGATGTAAGCGTCGCGCCGCGATTGGGCTGACGGACCACGCGCGCATGCACCATGCCGTCGAGTTTCATGTCATGGATGAAGACCGGCTTTCCGAACACCTTTGCCGGCAGATCGAGCCGAGGCATGTCGCGGCCGACGACGCTGTATTCGGCAAGTGGTTTGCGCGGCGCGGTGCCGGTCGCCTCGGTTTTGAGAACCACCGATGCCGCGAGCGACCAATAGTCGTGCCCGGTTGGTTTGCCGCCGCGCAGAATGCAGCCATCCCGGACGGTCAATTCCGCCTTGGCGCAGCCAAGGAGCTCTGCGCCTCGCTCCAGGAAAAGCGCGCGCGCATCGGCGCAAGCCTGGCGCAAAGCCACGGCGCCAATCTGCATCGATTGGCTGCCGGCGGTATAGCCTTCGTTCGGCGTGTGGTCGGTGTCGCCTGAGAGGATCGAAATACGCTCGACGGCGACGTTAAGCTCTTCGGCGGCGATCTGCGCCATGGCTGTGAGCACGCCCTGGCCGATTTCGACCCGGCCGGTCGAGATCGTGACTTGATCTGGCGTCGCGAAATTCACCCACAGATCGAGCCGCGGATTGTCGGCGAGCATGCTCGGAAGCACGGACATCAGGCGCGCCTTTCGTCCCGCAGGCGCGCGGCGGCTTTTTCGACGGCGAGAAGAATGCGATTGTGGGAGCCGCAGCGGCAGAGATTGTCATCCAAGGCGCGCGCGATTTCGGCGCGCGACGGCGATGAGTTGCGGTCAAGCAGCGCCTTGGCCGAAATGAGGATGCCGCTGAGACAATATCCGCACTGGCCCGCTTGCTCTTCGAGGAACGCTAGCTGCAGGGCATGCGGTTTTTCCGGCGTGCCGAGACCTTCGATCGTCATCACGTCGCAACCGGCGACGCTGCCGATTGAGCGTCCGCAGGATTTTTCCGGTTCGCCGTCGATCAATACGATGCAGCAGCCGCATTGCTCAAGTCCGCAGCCGAACCTTGTCCCCATCAGGTGGAGTTCGTTGCGCAGTACGTCCAGAAGCGGCGTCCCTTCATGCGCGACGGCGACGCTCACCGAATTGCCATTGACCGTGAACGCGACGTTTTGGGTCATGGTTTGGGCAATGAACGAATGCGGGCGCGATCAGCCGTCAGGAGAAGGTGAAGGCGTCGTGGTAGGCGCCCTGGATGCTGCCGCCGGGGACCGGACCGCCGCCGGGCACATGCACCATGTTGTCGATCACCGCGACCGTGGCGCCATGCAGTCCGTGGCGCGGAATGGCCATCGGCGTGAGCGCCTCCCAGCTGTCGGTTTTCGGATCGTAGGCCTCGTTGGTGCCGAAAACTCGGCCGGTCGCTTCGCCGCCGAAGACCACGATCTTGCCGCCGATATAGACCGCCGACACGCCGCTGCGCGGTGTCGGCAGCGGCGCGCGGAAGCTCCATGCGTCGCTCTTCGGATCGTAGACGGCGTTTAAGCCGGTGTTAAAGTCGTAGGAGTCCATGCGCCCGGCAATGGCATGGATTTTCCCATCGACCACGGCGACGCCCATATGGTCGCGTTGACCGACGAAGGGCTGCGTTCCGGTCGAACCGCGCATTCCGCCGAGGATTGTGTATTTGTCGGTCGCCGGATCGTAGATTTCGTGCCATTCGACAGAGCGCACGTCGCGTCCCCCGAGCAAGTGGACCTTGCCATCGAGCACGATCGCTGAGATCGCACCGCGCGGCCGCGCCAGTCCCGCGATCCCCTGCCACGCATCGGTCGTCGTGTCATAGACAAAGCACTTGGAATGCGGGCAACGGTTTTGCTCGATGAAACCGCCAAACGTGTAGATTTTCGCGCCGAGCGATACGCCAGCGACGTGATTGCACGGTAGTGGAAACGGCGCCTTTTGCGACCAGCTCTTCGACGTTGGATCGTAGACCTGATGAAAGCCGCCATCGACGCGGTGGCGCGCATAACCGGCGATGACGTGAATCTTGCCGTTACATTCAATGACGCCGTGCTCACCGACCGGGATCGGCAGACGCGGCAGCTCGACCCATCTTCCGGGATTGGCGGCCATCGGCGCGATGCTGGTCATATAACGCTGCTTGGCAACGGTTGCCGGAATCGCGGTGATGCTGCGATCGAACAAGCCGGCAAACAAGGGATCGCCGGTCGTTGCCTGCGCGGTCGCGGCTGAAGCTGTCATGGTTTGCCTCCCGATTTTTTGACGACGTTTTTGATTGGTGAGTTTTTGATTGATAGATGGCCGCTCACGCTGCGTAGGCCGGCACCGCGTCCCTCAAAAGCTCGCGCGTCAGCGTGATGCCTTCGCGGGCAACGTCATAGGGTGACCGCGCCCACTGCTCGGGGTTCGGCGCCTCGTAGCTGAGATAGCCGGTGTAGTTCTTTTCCGCCAACAAGCCAAGAACCTCGCGCCATTGGACGACGCCCTTGCCCGGCGGCAAGCGATCGGTCGGACGGGCGACCCCCGTAACCGGGGTCGGCGACAGATCGCTGTATTGGAAGCAGAAGATCTGCTCCGCCGGCACACTCGCGAAGCCGCGGCCGCCGGC
>JBAPZR010000058.1:0-6072 GCA_049285335.1 Xanthobacteraceae bacterium
AGGCTATACTCCTTAACACCATGTTTGACCTGCCAAGCCTCGAAGGCGTTGAGGAGGTCATAATCTCTCACGAGGTCGTGGAGGGCACAGCAGGGCCGCTCTACATGTACGCTGCTCGTGCCGGTGGTGCGAGGGCGACCTAATGGCGCTTACGCCGGATGGACGAGCAATAGAAACCCGACCTGTCCTTGCCAAAAACGAAGCTCCCTCAGCGTAATGGTCGATGTGATATGCGGGGCTGTATGAGTCACATGACACATAAGACCAAACGTCATCGGACTGCGACCGCCTCTCTCGAGGAGGCCGGTGCCGAGGCCCAGGGCGCCGCTAGCAGGCGATCACCGCGCCCGCCCTCAGCGTTCTCCCTGCCATTTCGGCGACGATTGCGCCAACATGAGGCGGCCTAGTTCGGGATCAGGTCAGAAAATAGCCGCACGATAAAGCGGCCCCTTACCATTCACCCCCGCGCGTTGACCGTTGTCAGAATGTCCTTTGCTTCTCGCCGCATTCCTTACACATGTACGGCACCCGAACCTGTCCTTGAGCTGCCAAGACGCGATTTAGCGCGCCGCACTTTCGGCATTTGCTGTCTATACGCGTCTTGCCCTGCTTTACGGTGAGGGTTTTACGCTCCAATGCCTCTTTCACCAAACGTTCGGTCTCTTCGCGCATCGCTTGTTTTGACATTCTTCTTGCTTTCTGAGGCGATTTCATCGGCAGTGGTCATACCGGGAGTTTTATCGTCTCTAGCTTTCGGCGCAACCAATTCCCTTCCGAGTTTCAACCAAAGTCCCGACAAACCGTCAAACCCTCCAAAATCCGATCAATCGGTCAGCCGTTCAGTCGAACCACAGACGTCATAGCCAGAACGCGCAGGTGATCAAGATGATATCTGCATAATTGGGCTACCTTCCGCGCTTTAGCAGCAGAAGTAATGGTTTTGCTGCTGATGGGCGACAGCAATCGAGCGGCCCGCGCAACCGTTGCATTCGGGAGGCAATCCATGAAGCCTAGTCTCCTTGGCGGCGCTGCCGTAGTCATTGCTAACGACAAGCTCACCTCGGGGAAGACTCACCCCGAACCAGTCGGCGTAAAACGCTGCAGGCGCGCTTCACGCTCATCGACGTACTCAGCCCATTGCCACAAGGTCGTCGTCATTATGAGACGGCGGATCGGCTCAGCGATCCGGTGCGTTCGTCCTTGTGGCGGAAGGTCAATGGCCCCTTTTCCAAATCGTAGGGTGATACTTCTACCGTCACGCGATCCCCGCCCAGGTTTTTGATCCGATTCCTTTTCATTCTTCCGGCGGTCTAGGCGACGAGCTGATGTCCGTTGCCGAACTAAACGCGGTAACGGGCGTCGGGCAATATCTCGGTTACGAGACCCTCGAATTCCATCCAATCTTCCTTGGGCACGTTACACTCCTTTTGAACGACCAGCCCAACGCTGCGTGCGTCGAGCGTGACCGCGCTCTGGCCGGTCTTTGCCGCGTATGAAGGCAACAGAACCGATACCGCGCGGCTCCTCGTTTGGTTGGCCATGGCGACTGTGCTTACGCGTTGAACCATTGCGGTCATCGCGCCGCCGCTTGCCATTGACAGGCGACTTTATGGAGGCGCGCGTCGCGGGAAGAGCCTCCGCCCGCCGTTGATCGACCCGGCTGTCGCTCAGAGGAATAGTCATGCGAATAAGCTTCTCGATATCGCCCAGAAAGGTCATCTCCTCGCCGTCGCACAGCGAGATCGCGACGCCCTCAGCGCCCGCACGCGCCGTACGGCCGATACGATGTACGTAGGTTTCCGGCACGTTCGGCAGATCGAAATTCACGACGTGGCTGACGCCATCAACATCGATACCGCGAGCCGCAATATCCGTGGCAACGAGTGTCCTGATGTCGCCTTTACGAAAGGCCGCTAGCACGCGTTCGCGTTGGTTTTGCGATTTGTTGCCGTGAATCGCTTCGGCGCCGATGCCAGCCCGGATCAAGCCACGCGCGACCTTATCGGCGCCATGCTTGGTCCTTGTAAAAATCAGGGCCCGGTCGATCGTTTCCCGCCGCAACACGTCGATCAGGGTCGCCTGCTTCGCAGAGCGATCGACACGGATAACACGCTGCTCGACGCGTTCGGCCGTCGAGGCGACCGGCGCCACCGCGACCGTGATCGGGTCGCGCAGCATGTGCGCGGCGAGTTCAGCGATGGCGCGAGGCATGGTCGCAGAAAACATTAGCGTCTGCCGCTGGATCGGAAGCCTAGCAACAATCCGACGGATGTCATGGATGAAGCCCATGTCGAGCATCCGATCGGCTTCGTCGAGAACGAGGCAGTCGACCGCATCCAATCGGAGCGCACTACTCTTGACGAGATCAAGCAGGCGGCCAGGCGTGGCGACGAGAATATCCACGCCGTTGACCAGTGCGCGAACTTGGGCGCCCATCGATACGCCGCCGATTGCCAGCGCGGTTCTAACGCGCAGGTAGCGGCCGTAAGTGCGGAAGCTGTCGAGGATTTGACGAGACAACTCGCGCGTCGGGCTAAGCACCAGGACTCGGCAGCTCTTGGGTGCCGGTGGACGCGGGCTGGCGACGAGACGGTGCAGAATCGGCAGTGCGAATGCTGCGGTTTTCCCGGTGCCAGTTTGGGCAATTCCGATCAGGTCGCGCCCCGAAATGACGGTCGGAATTGTCTGCGCTTGGATTGGTGTGGGGGTGAGGTATTTTTCCTTGGCGAGTGAGCGTGTGATAGCATCGTCAAGCGTGAAGTCATGAAAAGAGGGCAATGAAAAAACCTTCTTGCGTGCGCACTTGAACGGCCGCAACGCCATGCGCTGCGGCCCGTACTGCAGGGTGAGACGAGACATCCCGCGCGATCTGGGCTGTCAGTGAAAAATGGAAGAGCGAGCCGGAAGCCGTTTGACAGGTCCGTACACGCGGCTCGCCGCTGGCCAATTAGGCCGTAGGCGCCATATATGGGCCGGCGATGTCTTCGTTTCAAGGCGTCGTAATCATTAACCGGCGCGCTCTTTGTCGGCTGCCTCTTTGGCCAATCGAAGCGCCTTCAATCGCTCCGTCTTTTCACGAACCATTCGTTTGTTAGCCTGATATTCCATCATAGCCCTTGCGCCTTCTTTGGCACGCTCTTCCTTCCTGAAACTTGCTTCGGCACGGGCTCTGGCCTCATTCGATTTGGCTGTCAATGTCGTCTCCCTTCGGCGAGCCTGCAAATGCGTTTGCGGTGTGATGTGCTGGTTAACTCAAAAGGCAATTCAACCCTCTTCATCAGGCTAGCTGCATTTCTTTATTTATGTTCATTCTTGAGCATTTAAACCCGGACGGATGACCAAGGGACCCTGACGCAGCCAAGGAATCCTCTCACACATTCGTCCAATTGATTCCGACAAGGACCGCTCCTGGCGCAAGGAATGTGCTTGGCGGCGCAATCGGTCGATACCTGCTCGTACGGAAGTTTCAAGCGCGCGTGAGCGGGTTTGTGAGTGTCCCCACCGCTACCTCCTGCGGAGAAACGTGCCAATAGGCGATATTGGCTGCCGATCAGTCATGCTTTTGGTCAAACATTCCTCGCTGCTTACTGAGGACTTCTCATTCGTTTTTCCGCAAGACCTTGAGCTATCGTCACGTCGGTCAGCCAATTTGGCTTGAACGGCGACAATCTCTTTTAGCGCTTGCTCAGCGTCATCCTCAAAGAGTGTTGCATCCCGCGTCAACCGTGTTGAGTTTCGTGTCAAGGGCTTCGATTTGGGAGGTGGGCTCATGCTCTGCCCCCATAACGGAACCGCTCGGCGAACAGCCGCTGCGGCGCTGCCAAAATGGCTGTGCCCGCCAACGTGCTGGCGGCGGCGAGCAGGAAGGCTGCGCGCATTCCCATAACAGCGGCGATGCCGCCGAATGCGAGCGGCCCGAGAATGCATCCGGCCAGCGGGAAAAGCTGCGCGCCGCTGGTGAGCGCGCCGACCTGGCCGGACGGCGATCGCCTCGCCACTTCGCCCAGCAGCACCGGCAGGTAGCCGGCGGCGCTAACGCCGTAGACAGATGCGACAACAAAAATGGCGCCAAGCGGCCAGTGCGGGATCATCGCGGCTGTGCAGAGGGCGGCCGCGCTCATCAGCATACCGATGATTGCCATGACAGCGTGAACCGGGAGGAGGCGGTCCGCCAGCGCCGCCCAGCCGACCTGACCAACCATTCCGGCCGCCTGCGACACGCTGAACGCCACGCCGGCCGTGACCAGGCCAAGCCTCTGGTGGGCAACCAAATAAAGGACGAAGAAGGAGCGCAGACACAATTGCATGCCATTGAAGGTGAGGCTGGCGAACAGCAGCGTAGGCATGCCCGGCATGGCGAGGAGATGCCTGACCGGATCGAGCGGCCGAAAGGCCGCAGGTTTCGCGCCCCTGGCCGTGCTGTTGAGCCAGTTGACCGAAGGCAAAAGGACAATCGCGAGCGCCGATCCGATGGCGGCGAGTTCGACGGCGGCCATGCGCCATCCGGAGTGTAACGCCAGCATTGGCACGAGCGCGCTAGCCATCACGCCGCCCAGCGGCACCCCGGTTTGTTTGATCGACATCACCAAGCTCGCCGTTCGCACGGTGGTGCGCGGTCCAAGCATCTGCGAACTCGCCGGATTCATCGCCGCGGTGCCACAGCCGATCGCGACCGATGCCGATGCCGCAGCGGTCGCGTAGGGCGGCAGCAGCAGCAACAGTCCGGCGCCGCCCAGCATGAGGCTCGCCAGGCTGAGCCCCATCCCGCCCATGCGGAAGAGCAGCTCGGGAATGCGGAAGCTGATCAGAAAAGCAGTGACATAAACGACGGTCGGATAGAGCGCGACAATGGTCGGACTCCATCCACGCTCGGCAGCGATTGCGGGCGCCAGCACCGGAACGCTGGCCGCGAAAAGCGACATCGTCGTCTGGACGAGGAGGCTGATGAAGACGGTCGCCAGCACGTCGAGATACGTCCCAGCACGAACCGGCTGCAAGGTGCGGGACATTGGCGACCGTTTCCCAGTTGCTGCTCCATTGCGTGAACTGCTTCATAAAGAAAGCGGCAAACCATAACAGATACAGGACATTGAAATTAAATCCGTAACAGTTATGCTTTTGCCGATCTGTACCTGTACCGGTACAGATCGGCATTTCGCAACGAAAAAGATTCCACATGCGCGCGCATCCGCATTTCCGTTATGAGGAAGTGGCAAATTTGATCGCCGGGCTGGTGGACTCCGGAACGCTGCGTCCGGGATCGCGCGCGCCCTCGCTGCGTGAAATCAGTAGGCAGCAAAGCATCAGCCTTTCCACTGCGCTCCAGGCTTATCGTCTCCTCGAAGATCGCGGCGTGCTGGAGGCACGGCCTCAATCGGGGCACTACGTCACCGCACGCGCCGGCACTCATCTCGAAACGCCGGCGATTTCCAAACCGCCCAGCAAGGCTACGCCAGTCGCGATCTCAGCGACGGTATCGCGGCTGCAGCAATATTCGGTGGATCCCCGGCTTGTTCCTTTAGGCGGTGCCATCCCGAATCCCGAACTGCTGGCGGCAGCTCGCCTTGATCGGTTTCTGGCCCGGGCCGCGCGCACCAAGGGCACGAGTTACAACACCTACAGTGTGCCGAAAGGCGAGCCACAGCTCCGACAGGAAATCGCCCGCCGCGCGCTGCGCTGGGGCGCCACTCTTTCGCCTGAGGATATTGTCATCACCTCCGGGTGCATGGAGGCTTTGGCCCTAGCGCTCAGCGCCGTGACACGGTCGGGCGATACGGTCGCCATCGAGTCACCGACCTATTTCGGATTGCTTCGCTCGCTCGAAGCTCTCGGTCTCAAGGCGTTGGAATTGCCGACCGACGCGACCGACGGAATTGATCTCGCCGCCTTGAAAAGAGCGCTGGAGCTTAAAAGCGTAAAGGCCTGCCTGTTTTCCTCCAGTTTCAACAACCCGCTGGGATGCACCATGCCCGACGAGAAGAAGCTGAAGGTTATGGGCCTGTTGTCGCGGTACCGGGTTCCCCTGATCGAAGACGACATTTCCGGTGACATCTATTTCAGGCCGAAACGGCC
>JBAPZR010000059.1:0-1714 GCA_049285335.1 Xanthobacteraceae bacterium
TTGCCATAGGTGCCGGCGGATTTGTCTACTTTCACTTCATTGACACAACTTGGCCCCGCTGGATTACGATCGTGGCAATCATAGTCGGAGCCGCCGGAGTGTATTGGCTTTGGGAAGAACACGTTAATCTGGGCCAGCAATCAAGGGATTGATTCCCCTGAATTGGCCAAGCTTGCTCACCCGCGACCAGGCCCGCCGGATCGTGGCAAAGCTGCCGGAGCTCTTGCGGAAGGAATAGCCCGCCGCTTCCCGCCGCCCTGGTCGATCGAGGATGTTAGTGGCCCGCTGCCAGCCGCATACGCCCCGCGTTGGTGATACCGAGCATCCCTAGTAGTTCAGCAATCAATCCTAAGCCAATAAGCAGTTCACGGTGCTCGGTGGATATGATCCCTTGCATTTGGCCCTTGGCTACTTCGCGCAAGGCGGCGATTTCGTCAGGCGTGAGGGGCGTCAAAAAATCTGGGTTCATCATGTCGAATATGACTGACCCAGGTTTCCGATGCAACGGCCATGCACCTTTATGCGCGCTGACCTAATTCTGCTTTCGGACGGTCCGAATAAGGCCTAGGGTTCTGTCATCACCGGCAACGGCTCTGCCCAGGCACCGGTTGACCGAGAGACCAATCGCGCTCCCGCCTGTAACGGCTAGGAGCGTGCCGTGCCGAACAATCTGAGTGAGGAAGCCCGCGAGTGGTACGAGCAGGCGGCGCATTGTGCGCGGCAAGCTGACGCTCAAACTGATCCAAAGGTAAAACAGCAGTTTTTGGAGCTCGAGCGGCTCTGGCTGATATTGGCGCACAGTTACGAGTTCGCCTAAAGCCAGACCGACTTCTAACGAGACGAAGCAGCGGGCTGATTAAATTGCCGAGGAATGCCTAAGCGCCGCTTCCCGCCGCCTCAGACTTTCAATGCATTGGCGCACTGTGTTTGTCATATGGAGCGAAGGATAATGACGCGAGTTTTGTTAGTCGGCTACGAACCGGAAACTGTGGATTTCTCCAATCCTGCTTACCCGCCGGGAATGAGCGTTGAGAAGGTACGCGCCGGCATTACGCTCGCGCTGCAGCAGATGGCTGATAGAGGATGGGAGAACGATGCCTGCTACATCCGTCCCGATGGAACGGCAGAGCAGACAGTGGAGCGGCACTTGGCTTCGGCAAAGTATGACTGCGTTGTAATCGGCGCGGGTGTCCGCCTGCCTCCTCAGAGCCTTGCAGACTTTGAAGCGATTGTTAATGCGGTCCATAAGGCCGCTCCGACTGCCGCCATCGCCTTTAATACGCGTCCCGAAGACAGCGCCGATGCTGCCGCGCGGCGGTTGCCCTCCGGCTGATGCCCGCCCGCCGCTTCCCGCCGCCCTGGTCGATCGAGACGCAGCCTGCCCAATTTTTCGGCGTGCAACACCCAAACATTCGATACGCTAGATGCTCGCCGCTGCCGGATCGCTCTCGCCCGCTAGTCGAAGTCAGATGCCCGATCGCACCTTTGCGCCGCCGTGGTCGTCCGAAGAACACTCGGCCTACTACGTCGTCAGAGACAGAAATGGGCAGGGACTGGCTTATATCTACTACGAGAACGAGCCCGGCAGACGATCGACCGCCAAGCTTCTAAGCAAAGATGAGGCGCGAAGGATTGCTGCGAATTTTGCTAGGTTGCCGGAGCTGCTGCGGAAGGAATAGCCGAACAGCAAAGCCGCCGGCCATTGGCACTACCG
>JBAPZR010000060.1:0-13186 GCA_049285335.1 Xanthobacteraceae bacterium
GTCTATCGGCGCTAGTGGCCAACGGAACAGTTGCGCCATCCGATCGGCGCTCCTGAACGGCGCATGAAGAATTCGCAAAGCGGGTTCTCAACCTGTGCTCCAAGCGGGAGAGCCGTAACCATAGGCGTAGGACGGATAACCGTAAAACCCCCCCAGCCTGATGGCGGCCACTATTCCGTCGATGACCGTTCCCGCCGATGCTGCGGGGGGTGGGGTGGTGGTTGGCGTGGCGGTTGGGGTGGCGGTTGGCGCGGTGGCGGTTGGGGATGGGGCGGATTAGGACTTGGGCTCGCCGCCGGAGCCGTCGTCGGCACGGCATTGGCTGCGACCACCCCCTGGTACGGCTGGGGTTACGGCTATCCGTCTTACGGCTACGGCTGGGGGGGTTACGGTTATCCGTCCTACGCCTATGGTTACGGCTCTCCCGCTTGGAGCACAGGTTGGGGCTCGGGTTGGGGCACAGGTTGGGGAACAGGTTGGGGCACACGCGTTGGCTATGTCTCGAGACCTGGGTTCCGATACGCCTTCAGGCCTGGCGTCCGATACGCCGCCCGTCGTCATATTTTCGCGTCGGTCCGGCCCTTCCACCGGGCTCGCTGGGTCTATCGGCGCTAGTGGCCAACGGAACAGTTGCGCCATCCGATCGGCGCTCCTGAACGGCGCATGAAGAATTCGCAAAGCGGGTTCTCGCTCGAAAGGGGAGAACCCGACGAGTTAGCTTTCGCAAGCCAGATTTTGCAAGTCCGCTTTTGCAAGTCCGCTTTTGCAAGTCAGCTTTTGACGGCGAGGCTCGCCGCCGTGACGTCGCCATCGGTGATGTAGCGGTTGACGGGACCGGCTTGCAAACGCTGCTGCGCCCGATACGAGATGATGTCTTTGATGACCCCCTTATCCTTCAGTTCGGCGATAATGTAATCGCGCTCGACGTTCGTATCCAAATCCGTAGCGTGCGTGACCTGGAACGTGAGCCAGGTGAGGGAGAATCCCGTGTCCCTGGTGCCGGCTCCGACCCAAACCGCAATCTCGTCTTCGGGCGGACAGTCTGTGTTGCGCCAGAAGCGGGCGGTTCCGATGGTGGCTTGGGCTCGGTCGAGACTTAGCGCCCAGAAGCGAATGTGGTGGCGCTTGCGCGGGCTGTTATCGATGGCCTTCTGGAAGCCGATGTCCTGGCCGCGTCCGAAGAGATAGAGAGTGCTGAAAGGCGCGGTCGGATAGGGTGAATTGAGCATGAAGGTGCGAACCATGCGCCATGAGCTCGCGAGACACAGCGGATCGGCTTGCGTCCAACCCGCAGTCGAAAAGGCATCGCAAAGCTGCCGGTGCGTTCCAATGAGAAGTACATTGACGGGATCGCCCGGAAGTCCGTCGCCGGTCGTGGTGTAGCTCGGCACGCGCCGCCGGTGAAGAATCTTGAGTCCCATGCGCACCGCGTAGGGCAGGATGATATAGGCCGCGATTGCGTATGTGATCGCCACCGCGATGATCCACGGCAGCCGGCGGTCGGCGACCTTGAACACCACGAATACGATCAGCCAGACACTGACGACTCCGATCGCCGCGACGAGCAGGCGCTGAAAAAACCGATTTAGCGATCGTCTCATTTGATCATTGCCCGGTTTGGTTGGTTGCCGGGCCCTTTGCCGTTGGTCTAGACCAGGGTGATCGCTTTCGCGTCTGGGGTATTTCAACGTGCGCGGTTATTGGGCGACATCCTTGCGTTATCCGCAATCTTTGGTCCAATTGGGTCGGCGTGGGCCGATGACGCTTTTGTGCGGTACTGCCGCAATCGACCATAGCGCCCGCCGCATGCCGCATTGAGCGGTCGGCTTGTCACTTGCCCGCTTATCGCTACGATCGAAATCAGCAAGCTGACGACCGCAAAGAAGATCGGGGCCTATGCACGATAGGTTTTTGAAGACAGGGGTTTTTCTCGCTCCCTTTCATCCGCTCGACGAAAACCCGCTCCTCGCACTCGATCGCGACATGGAGCTTCTGGTTCATCTCGACCGGCTGAATTATCACGAGGCCTGGATCGGCGAGCATCACTCCGGCGGGTTCGAGATCATTGCCTGCCCGGAATTGTTCATCGCCGGCGCTGCGGAGCGCACACGCCACATCCGCCTCGGCACCGGCGTCGTCTCCCTACCGTACCATAATCCGTTCACTCTCGCCGGGCGCATGACGCAACTCGATTATATGACGCGCGGCCGCGCCATGTTCGGCGTAGGGCCGGGCTCGCTTGTCTATGACGCGGTCAAAATGGGTCTTAACCCGCAAGACCAGCGCCGCAAGCTCGACGAAGCGCTCGACGTCATCGTGGAGCTGATGCAGGGCCGCGCAGTGACCAAGAAGACCGACTGGTTCGACTTGCATGAAGCGCGTCTTCAACTCAAAAGCTATTCGCAGCCGATGATGGAGATGGCAGTTGCGTCGAACCGCTCTCCGGTCGGCGCTGTGGCCGCCGGCAAGCACAATATCGGTATGCTCTCGATCGGGGGCACCTCGGACGACGCGCTCAAGGCGCATGCCAGTAATTGGAAAGTGTACGAGGAAAGCGCGCGTGCGACCGGTAACACGCCCGACCGCCGCAAATGGCGGATCGTCACCTTCGCGCATGTGGCGGAAACGCGGGAGCAGGCGCGGGCGGACGTCAAATTCGGCTTGGAAAATTTCAAACGCTATTTCAGCGAAGTGGCGACGTTTCCTATCATACCGCCCGAGATTGCGGCGGACTCGGCCGAGTATCTGGCTTCATCGGGTCTTGCTTGCATCGGATCGCCGGAGGATTGCGTGCGCCATTTCGAGCGATTGTGGCAAGGCTCGAACGGCGGTTTCGGTGGCGTTTTGTTGCTTGCGCATAATTGGGCGGATTGGGCGGCAACCAAGCGCAGCTATGAGCTCATGGCGCGTTACGTGCATCCGCATTTCCAGCGCAACGCCAACGCGCTGCGCGACTGCAGCTATGCCGACGCCAAGTCCAAATACGAGACGGCCGGCGCCCAGTCGCAAGCGGCGGTCCAGGCCGCGATCGACAAACATCAGCGCCGCAAGGACTGATGCGGTCCCTTCTCCGGATGTTTTGCCCGTGGGGTCGCAGCGCGGCGCTCAATCGCTCGACAACACGACGTTCTTGACGATTGGGTAGATCTGGCTCTCCCAACGCTTTCCCGAGAACACTCCGTAATGGCCCACGCCGGCCTGCATGTGATGGCGCTTGAGATAGGGTCGCAGCTTGCTGCAGAGATCGTGCGCCGCGATCGTCTGGCCGACGGCGCAGATGTCGTCGCGCTCGCCTTCCACGGTGAGCAGCATGGTCTTGCGAATCGCGCTCGGATCGACGCGCTGGCCGTGCCATCGCAGCTTGCCAAGCGGCAGTGCGTGCTCCTGGAAGATCAGCCGCACGGTTTCGAGATAGAATTCCGAGGTGAGGTCGAGCACCGCAAAATATTCGTCGTAGAACGCTTTGATGATCGCGGCCTTCTCGATCTCGCCATTGGCAAGATTCTCATAAAGCGTGTGATGCGCCTTCACGTGCCGCTCGATATTCATGCTCATGAAGGCGACAAGCTGCACAAAGCCTGGATAGACGCGGCGAAACGCGCCGGGATAGCCGAGCGGCACGGATGCCGTGAGTGTGTGCTCGAACCAGTCGATGGGATGCTTTTTGGCAAGCGCGTTAACCCTTGTCGGATTGATCCGCGTGTCGATCGGCCCGGCCATCAGTGTCATGGAGCGCGGCTGCGCTGGGTCGCCGGCTTCCGCCATCACCGCGACGGCGGCCAGCACCGCCACACAAGGCTGGCATACCGCGAGAATATGCGCGCCCGGCCCCAATACCGCCAGGAACTTGATCAGGTGGTCGGTATATTCGTCGACGCCGAAGCGGTCGGCAGTGAGCGCGATGTCGCGCGCATTGTGCCAGTCGGTGACGAAGACGTCGTGCTCCGGCAGCAGTGTGCGCACTGTCGCGCGCAGCAGCGTCGAGAAATGGCCCGATAGCGGCGCAACCAGAAGCACCCGCGGCTGCACCGCCGTAATGTCTTTCTTAAAGTGCAGCAGCGTGCCGAACGGGGTGCGTGCCGCGGTTTCCTCCCGCACCTCGACCTCGCGATTGCTGACAACGACGGTCCCGATGCCGAACGGCGGCCGCGTGTGGCTCAACCCCGCGCGCGCAATCAGCTGATAAACGGCGCTGAGATTGCGGATCGCCGGATGGTCAGTGAAGAGTGGCGGCGGAGACGAATGAGCCGCCATGCCGGCCCAGGTCCGCACCGGCACCATCATGTCCGACTGCATCAGGTAGGCGAGATACAGCATCCCAGGCCCGCAGGCGCCGCGCGCTGCCCGCGGTTGGGCTGATCGCGACTCCCGTTTCCAGAGTGAGGCTAGTGGATTTTTTGTTGCACTGCGACAAGAATTTGAACATCCTGCGCAAGAGAAAGCTGGCGAGTGTTTTTCGCGCGCTACCCCGTTATGGCGCGCGGTCGACTTCGTTTGTAAGTCTTTGATCGAGCTGTCATTCCAGACGTGGGGATAGCGACATAGCAAAGGCCGTTCTCAGCATTGCAAGCAAGAATTACGGCTCTTGGTCGCTGCGCGGTTGGTTGCTTTGCAAAATGGCGAACGTCGATTTCGAAGAGCACCAGGTTTTCCGCCGACGATCCTTCGACGCGAGCCGAATTGCTGCTGCTATCGCCGTCCTTCCTGGTGCCATGCCTCACGCATGACGGCCTGAAAATCTGGGATACCCTGGCGATTGCCGAATATCTGCACGAGATTAATCCCGGCGCCGAGCTGTTTCCTTCCGATCGGGCACGGCGCGCGCATTGCCGGTCGGTGTGCGGCGAAATGCATTCCGGATTCGGCAATCTTCGATCGGCGCTGCCGATGAATATCAAGGCGCACTTCGCCCGCTTCAAATCATGGGCCGGCGCGCGCGCCGATATCGAGCGGATCGTTACGATCTGGCAGGAATGTCTGGACGCTTATGGCGGGCCTTATCTGTTCGGCAAACAGACCTGCGCCGCGGATGCGATGTACGCGCCAGTCTGCTCGCGCTTTGTCACCTATGACGTCAAGCCCGGCGAGCCTGCCGCCAACTACTGTCGCGCCATGATGACTAACCCCTATATGCAAGAATGGATTGCCGCGGCAAAGCGCGAGCCGGACGAGCTCGAAGAGCTGGACGTCGAGTTTTGAAACAAAGCGGCGCATGCGGCCGCCCTCGATCATTAACGATCGCCATTAAAGATTAACGCGTATTTTTGAGGACTTTTACGAAAAGCTGCGGCAGTTTCGGCGTCAATAGACGGTCGTATAGACCGCCGTTATTTGATCTTGATCAAATACACCAGGCAAGACTGCTGATTGAGTTTGAAAGGCGCCCCGGTCCTGGTTCCCAACCACCCGGCAAGCGCTAGTGGCCCCGGACACCCCATCCCCCGACGCCGTCCGGGGCCACGCTTGCGCAGCTACGACCATCCAGAGAGCAAATCGATTGGTCCCCCGCTGCACTCAAACCATCCCAACCGAGTGCCATGGCTAAATTGTGCACTGCGGTTGTTCAAATTACGGCTATACACCAGTGTCCCGATTGCGGAGTGCGGCATATCTAGCGGCACGTTCTCAGCGAACTTCGGAATCGAAAGGACCACTCGCAAAAGAAGTCGCGCTCGGAGCGGATGGCTCTTCGCGGATGGGACGCGCCGATCGATTTTCGAGTATTGGCTGGCGCAGGCGTGCCGGTGCGTGAATTCAGGGCGGGCGATGTCATCTTCCATCAAGGCGACTATGCCAAGGAGCTGTTCGTCATTCAAAACGGCAAAGTCGAGGTCCGCCTCGACGATCGCGTGCTCGAAACGCTGTCCGACTACGCCATCTTCGGCGAGATGGCGCTGATCGACGCTGCTCCGCGAAGCGCAACGGCCGTGGCGGTCAGCGACGTGAAACTTGTCCCGGTGGGCGAGAAGCAGTTTCTATTCCTCATCAGTCAAACGCCGCACTTCGCGCTCAATGTCTTGCGCGTTATGGCGCGGCGGCTGCGGGCATCAAATTGCACCTTGTGAAGCCTGATTTGTTCGAAAAATAGCATGGCCGTTGCGGTCGATGGCTTTTCCCGAACGCTTCACGGGTTTTGACCCACCTAAAGACCGGCGATGGCCTGATCGTAGTAGGACAGGTCTATGTATTTTTCAGTCAGCGGAGGGTTTCCGCGCCACTGGCCTTCGATTTCCGCGCGCAGCTTCAGTACGTTCCTGAAGCCTTCCATGTCGAACTTGGCGTCCTTCGCGTAACCGCCATCGGGTGCTGACAGCATGGCATAGGATTTTCCGGCCATATCGAGCGGCACCTTGGCCTTGTCGGCCAGCAACTGTGTGGCCTCCGCTTTATTGGCGGGATCGAGAAGCCAGCGGCGTCCTTCGACGACCGCTTTGATATAGCGCACGAGACTGTCCCGATTGGCGGTCGCCCATTGGCGCATCACCACCGCTGAGTCGGACTGGTAAGCGCCCACCGAACGGTATGCCGATCCCATGTCTTTCAGGCCGGCCGCGGTCGCGCTGAAGATGAACGGCAAACCCATGATCGCGGCGACGTTCGTCGTGTCGTCGGTCATGGCGGCAAGCCGTTCGCCGGTGCCGCCGACCGAATTCACTTTGTAGTCGCCCTTGTTCAATCCGCTGTCTTTGAGCGCCTTGTACAGGAGCAGCGCAAAGGCGGTGTTTGGCGCGTCGACAACGACGGTCTTGTCGCGCAAATCGGACAATTGATTGATCTCGGGCTGCACGATGATGTGATTGAAGCCGTTGTCGCCTCCGGCGACGATGATGGCGTCCGTCTTGTCGAGCTCCACCATGGCAACGCAATTGTCGGCCGCGGTTTGAATGATCTGGTACTCGCCATTGGCGAGGCCGTCGCGTTGCACGCGCGAATTCGGCGTGTAAACGAGATCGATCGTCAGTCCATTCTTGGCAAAGAACCCCTTATGCTGGGCGGCAAAGATCGGGACGTTGGTGACGCCCGGGAAAGTACTGACCTTGAGCACGGTGTTGCCCTGCCCGCCGGCCCCGTCGTGCGCGCCGGCAAGTCCCAAGCCGATGGTGGCCGTGGCCGTCCACAGCAATTCGCGGCGTGTCCTGAGCCGAATGTTGAACCGCGTCTTATCCTCTCCCATGGATGTCTCCTTCCCAATTCCTCGTGCAATAAACAAAGTGCGTTCGCTTATCACGCGCTCGCATGACGCCCGCTTCGCCGGCGCGAAGAGGTTTTATTTTGGCAGGCGACCTTTGACGGCGTTAGCGCGTGCCGCGCAGGTGATGCGGCCGGCCCTATCGGGCGGCATTCGCGCGCGCACCCGCATTTTGAGTTGTTCGACGTCTTTGGACGCCATTGCCGCGATTGTCGGTGCGATGCTCGATCCAAGTAAGCTCGTAGTCCAAAAGTCTTCGAAATCGGCAAATGTGCGCGCCACCGCGATTTCGCGCGTCTCGATCCCTTCGAGACCGGCGGCGCCCCACAATTTGCGCATGGTCTCGATGCGAGCGGCTTCAACGCTCGGCGGATCGCGTGGCTTCAGCCCGATCGCCCGCATCTCGATCCTGATCGGCTCCAAGGGAAAACCGCCGCCGGGAATATCCCAAGCGTAAGCCGCGATCATGCCGCCAGGGCGCACGACCCGTATCATCTCAGCGACGCCCTTAGCCGGATCGGGAACGAAGAAGATCACGAGCGCCATGGTGGCCGCGTCAAACGCGTTATCCGAAGCGGGAAGCGCCATCGCGTCGCCATGGCCGAATTTGGCTAGACGCGCCGCTGGGCGCGTACGCGCGAAGGCGATCTGGGCCTCGGATGGATCAATGCCATGGACCTCGGCCGGTGCGCAGCGTTCGACGAGGTGCTCAGTGAAAGCGCCATTGCCGCATCCGACATCGATCCATTTCAAGCCCGAAGGTGGCGCCAGCCAATCGATGAATATCGCACCGGCAAGCCGGCTCCACGTTCCCATCATCCGCTCGTAGCTGGCGCCGTCGTCGAAACGAATTTGATCGTCGGTCATGAATCTTTCTACCCCGTGTCGCTAAAACGGCCAAACGATAGTGGCGGATGTCGGCCAATTTGCCATTTCGTCGATCTGGTGAACATCGCTGATCCGTCGACCGAGCGGGTCTCGCATAATCTTTCGCTAACCTTCCAGCGTGCATAGTGCCGCCGCGCGGGCGTCCGCTCTCGTGAGCGGCCACTTTCTCGCTCGTTCAAAATATGAGGACGGCTTGATCGGGTTTTTCAAAAAGCCTTGGTGGGTTGGACCTCTTGTCGCCTGCGTTTCGATCGGCCACCACGCCGCGACGAACAAGCCGGCAACACCGTCGTCCGCCACCAACGGTTATGAGGTCGTCAACAATCACGGGACCCTACCGCGCAACGGCAGAGTGGTCGTTGTGGCGACCTGCCCCACTGGTAAGCAGGCAATCGGCGGCGGGTATGTTGTGCCGAGCGCTGCCGACACCACGGATTCTTCCGGCCGGGACGGCATCAACGCCTGGCGGGTGAGCTTTAAGAGCAATGGGGGCGGCGGTATTGCCTCCGTCTATGCTATTTGCGCGGCGACGAATTAGCCGGCATCGATGGCGGTCCGGTCCGCGCCGCCGCAAATATCGAACGCCCGCCGTCGGCGGGCGCTCTTGTTTCGGGACAGTATTTCTTCTCAAGACAGTGAGATCAGCACGGACGGCATCGATTGCCGTTCCAAATGTAACCAGGCGGGCAATGCGCGCCTGCGCCTCTGCAAGCGGCTTTCTGGATATCGTTGATAGTGAGCTTCGTAACGGCGATTTGCTTTGCGCCGGCCCAAGGGGCTGCCTCAGCTCGCCACGCCATTGTGCCAATGGCGAGGATCAAAACTGCAAACGCGAAAGCAACGATAGATCTACGCATCAATATCTCCCTTTTCGCTGGCTTGTTCGCTCGACCGCATCCGTAACGAATGGGCGTCCGCAAACAGATCTCGCTTTCTCGTCGAATGCTCGCCCGCCGAAGGGCACGATCGCTGCCTTTGATTTTGCGGATGTCGGCACGCTCCGCTGGCAGCTCCGCAAGGAAGCTACACCATTCTCCCCGAGTCCGGCAGGGGCGCGCCGTTTGATTCGCCGATGAACGCGCGCTTGCATGCATTGCGTGTGAAAAGATCTAGGTATTTGATGGAACATCATCCATTTGGAAAACCGGTTTCTGCCCTGAATCAAGTCGGGGACGGGCTTTTTCCGGGTCACGCCTAAAACGTGGTGGCTCGGGCGATGACGCTAGGGGGTGACCCGGCATGACCATTCGCAGCAAGCGCTTGAACGATGCCGAGGTGTGATGTCTCAGCATCGCAACTTGCCGATTCCCCTGCGACGTGAGCCAATTGAATTGAATAACGCGCCGCTCGCCGGCGAACGATTTATGACCGTGCCATGAATTGTTGCTGCGTTTGAAGGCGAGCAGCGTGCCGGCGACGGGCGGCAGTTCGACGATAAAGTCATCGATGTCATCGGCGGAACGCAACAGACGCAACCGGCCTCCGGCTTCGTCCCATCGTTCATTCATATAGATCAGGACAGTGATGATTTTGCTCGTCGAGTCAGTGTGGATCTTGCCGTCCCTCGCGTCGCACCAGCCGCGCACCGTGGTTATTGTCGGGCGGCCTGACAGATCGATCCCGAACTTCTCCTCGAACACCTCACGAAACGCGTCGCTGTTGAGTTGATCCAACAAAGTGTTGAATGCGGGACCGAAGCAGAGCTCGCAAGTCGGAAAACTTCCGGACGATGAGATTTTCGGATAGTCAGCGTTGATCGCCGCCAGGGCAGACGGGCCGATGAATCGTTCGACAATCAGATGTTCGAACGGTTCCTTGATAAGCGGCGTAGCGCGAAATGCTTCAATCCTGAGATAATTGGGCATTGCCGACCTCCCGCCAATCGACAATGTGAGAAAATATAACTCCACAGACGATAAAATCTATTTCTTTTGTCGGTTCCAAATTTTTTTGCGCATGATCAAATACTTATAATCGCCGGCATGCGCGCGCGTGCGCGGTCGGTAAGGAACTTTGCAGGTTGCATTCGCGGGCGGGCCACGTCTTAGGATTTGGCTTCCCGGCGCAGCGGTTCGCTCGGCGGCGGCGCCCAATTCTGCGACGCTTCATAGCGCTTGGCGTAGCGGTAATATGTCCCTTCAAAATTGCCGAAGGCAATCGCGAAGCCGGCCCAGCCGTCGATAAATCCGAACTTCAGAATGTAGTGCTTGAGAAACGACCACGCGCCATGCCCGAGGGCGCTCGTCATCGACACGCGCTTGTTGGCGAGTTTCGGTACGCCGAGCGAAGAATAGCGGTTGGCTTTCCGCAGAACTTCCTCGAGGTTGCGGAACGGAAACTGCCAGATCGCATTTTTGAGTACGCCAACCGGCTTCTTGCTCAGCACTTCATAGCCTTCGTGCACCGGCTCAAGCGTGTAGCGCATGCTGCCTTTGCGGAAGAGCTGCGGCTGCCGGAAGTTCGGATACCATCCGGAACCGCGGATCCAGCGACCCATCATGAAGCTCCGACGCGGCACGCGATAAACGTCAGAGAGCGGCGCGGCCGCGAGCAGAGCGAGAATCTCGTCGCGCACCGGCGCAGTGCAGCGCTCATCGGCGTCCAGACTAAAAATCCAATCGCACCGGCAAGCTTCGATGGCGCAATTGCGTAAATCGCCAAATCCCTTAAACGGTATCTGAACGACACGCGCGCCCAACGAGCTCGCGATCTCCGCCGTGCCGTCGTTGCTGTTGGAGTCTGCGACAACGATCTCGTCGGCCCACAGCACGCTTTCGACGGCGGCCTTGATCTTCTCCGCTTCATTATAGGTGAGGATATAGGCTGAGATTGTTTGCATGGTCGAACGATCGGTGGGAATGAAAAGCACGAGGCGGCTTCGGTCCGCGCTTTGATCTCATAGCGTAAATCGGGGCACATATTAATGGCCAAAAGCTTTAGGCCGCGCGGAGGGAGACCCTATGCGGACCTACGAGGAACTCGCAGAACCAGGGTGAGGGCTTACTTGGTTGGCTCACAGATTGAGCTGATAACTCACCGGCACCCAGCGATAGGCGCCCGACGATTGTTCGATGAAACCGAGGCCCGGGAACGGCATGTGGTAGCCGGCGACGAACAGTCTTTCGGTCGCCGCCATCGACAGAATTCGCCGCCGCGTGGCCGCCGCTTGGTCTTTGTCGTCGTCGACGTCGTGGTGCCAATCCGGTTTCTGGACGGCCATCACGTAGTGCACGCAGCTGTCGGCCCAGATCAAAAGTCGGTTTCCCTCGCTTTCGACGTGATAGGCCAGCATGCCCGGTGAGTGTCCCGCAGCATCGACGGCGCGGATTCCCGGCGCGATGTCCTCGCCGGGCTTGATGAAGCTCGAGCGGTTCGCGAGCGGCAGCGCCATTTTCACAAACAACTCGCGATTGAATTTGCGCGCTTCGCGCACGTTTTCGCCGCGCTTCCAGAAATCGAATTCGGCGGCGCCGAAAACGTGGTGCGCATTCGGGAATATCGGTTTTCCTTCTTCCATCAGGCCGCCGATATGGTCGGGATGGCCATGCGTGACAACGGCGACGTCGATGTCCGCCGCCTGATAGCCAGCCTGGGCCAACCGCGCGACCAGCTGGCCGTCAGACAAACGGTTGCGCAGCGGCTCGTATTCGCGCCGCAGCGCTCCATTGCCGGTATCGAACAATATCAACTGCTTACCGGTGTCGATCAGGGTCGGGATAAATGGATGCTCATAGCGGTCGGAATCGATGTTATTGGCGAAGCAGAGCGCCCGCGCTTCTTCCGCACTACGCTCCGGCCCGAAAGCGGGATGAAGTCCTTGGCGGATGACTTTGCCGTCCAGAATATTGGTGATCTCGAAATTTCCGAACCTGAATCGGTAAATGGCGGGCTGCATTTCGTTTTTCGTTGCCGTGGACACGCGGTTCCCTCCTGTTGACGAAATACTACCGTCACGAGAAACGCATCTTATCTTCACAGCCCATCTATGCCATCCTGCTCGGTCACTGTTGTAGGCGGCACAAGCATTCTCTAGATTGGATATACGACGATCATTCACGGGGGAACACGTCATGCACTTGTCCAACGAAAGCATTCTGGTCATCTTGTTTGTTGGCATTGTCGCCGGCTGGCTCGCCGGCAGAGTGATGGAAGGTGGCGGGTTCGGACTTATTGGCGATTTGATCGTTGGCTTGATTGGCGCTTTTATCGGCGATTGGCTGCTGCCGCAGCTTGGGTTTCATCTTGGAACGGGAATGCTGTCGCTCATCCTCAACGCCTTTATCGGCGCGGTCGTGCTGCTTCTGATCCTGCGGCTCGTCGGCGGCGGCTGGGGCAGGCGCCGTTGGGGGGGACGCTGGTAGGACTATCGTGGCGTCATGAGCGAAGGCCGGCCGTGGCGGCTGTGCCGGTCACCGCCGAACTCAGCTCCTCCTCGCGGCAGATTTCTTCCAGCGTGCGGCCGCGCGTTTCCACGCCCAGGATCAATACGATCAGCGCGGCGGCCACGAAGCTCACGGCGCCGAGGGTAAATACGCCGGTGTCGCCGACGCTGCCGATGATGTAGCCGACCACAATCGGTCCGGTAATCGCACCGACGCGGCCGAACGCCGAGGCCATGCCGGCGCCGGTCGATCGCGCGCGCGTCGGATAGAGCTCGGGCGTGTAGGCATAGAGGCAAGACCACATGCCGAACATGAAGAACTGCATGATAAAGCCGCTGATGAACAGCATCGTGCCGGTAGAGGAATGACCGTAGAGGTACGCCATCACCGCGCTGATTGACAGAAACAATGCGGTTGTCGGCTTGCGGCCGATGCGTTCCAGCAACAATGCGGCGGTATAGAAACCCGGAATGCCGCCGAGCGTGATGGTCGTGATGAACAGGATCGACTTCACGACCGAAAAGCCATGCTGGCCGAGGATGATGGCAAGCCAGGATGTCAGCCCGTAGAAGCCGAGCAGGGCAAAGAACCACACCGAGAACGCCATGACATTGGCGCGCAAATAATACCGCGAAAACAACACCGCCAGCGGATTGCGCGTTTCGAGCGTCGTCTCGGCGAGGAAGGGCTTGGGCGGAGCAAGCTTCGTTCCGGCGGCCGCCTCGAC
>JBAPZR010000061.1:0-3621 GCA_049285335.1 Xanthobacteraceae bacterium
GCGGCCTGGCCGTCCGCTCATGCACGGCCGGCTCGGCGGCATGCATATCCTCGGCCTGCCGGGCAATCCGGTCTCGTCCTACGTCTGTGCGTTCTTGTTCCTGATCCCGCTGATCCGTCGCATGAGCGGCCGCACCGACCTGACGATTCCCGTCGAATCGGCGGTGCTCGGTTGCGACCTCCCCGCTAATGACGAGCGTGAGGATTATCTGCGCGCGAGCCTCCGCCCCGCCGCCGCCAGCGAAATCGCTACGCCCTTCCCAGTGCAGGACAGTTCGATGATGATGCCGCTGGCGAAGGCCGATTGTCTCGTTATCCGAGAGCCTTATGCGCCGGCGGCAAGCGCCGGAAGCCGCTGCGCCATCCTAAAATTCGAGCACTAAGCGTCCGTTGCAAGGCGCACTCGATTTCTTCACGCCAAATTAATGGTTGCAGAACACATATGGAACGGATAGTGTATGTTCATGATTTGTTTCGGCAGCCTGCGCCGGGACTTATGGGCAAAGACTTCGAGCCAACGAAACTAAGCCAACAAGATTTAGCGCCAAAAAGAGGATGCGCCGCCGATGTTGACCCGCAAGCAAGCCGAGCTGTTGCGCTTTATCCATGAGCGACTGAAGGAAGCTGGCGTCCCGCCATCCTTCGATGAGATGAAAGACGCGCTCGACTTGCGATCGAAATCGGGCATCCACCGCCTCATCACCGCGCTCGAAGAGCGTGGCTTCATCCGCCGCCTCCCCAATCGGGCGCGCGCTATCGAGGTCATCAAGCTTCCGGAATCGGTCGCTCACGGCATCGGCTCTACGCGCGCGAGAGGGTTCACGCCGAGCGTCATCGAAGGCAATCTTGGACGCGTGCGCACCGCGTCCGAGGACGAAGGCGGCCGCCCCGTCGCCGTTCCGGTGATGGGCCGCATTGCCGCCGGCACGCCTATCGAAGCGATTCAAACCCGCAGCCATACGATCAATATGCCGCCCGATCTGCTCACCACGGGCGATCATTTCGCGCTCGAGGTCCGCGGCGATTCCATGATCGAGGCCGGAATCCTCGACGGTGATATTGCGCTTATCAAGCGCACCGAAAGCGCCGACACCGGCGACATTGTCGTCGCGCTGATCGATGATGAGGAAGCCACCCTCAAACGGTTCCGCCGCCGCGGCGCTTCGATTGCGCTCGAACCGGCCAATGCCGCCTATGAGGTTCGTATCCTGCCGCCCAATCGCGTGCGCATCCAGGGCAAGCTGGTGGGACTATTTCGCCGCTACTGAGCGGATCACTCGTCCGCCTCGATGTCTTCCTCGCGCGGCGTCGCGTCGTCAGAGCGCGCGCGTGACGTGGGGCGTGACTCGGTGCCGCCGGGGGCAGATTTGGCACCGTCGTCGACCGATTCGGCCGCCCCGTCCGGCAAGGTTGCGCGAACATCCGGTGAAGTAGCCGGCGTGATAGCCGGCGATACGACAGTTGGGGACGCGACAGCAGGAGACCATGGCCGGTCGAAATTCTTCGACCGCGCCGATTGCATGACAAAGCCCGCAGCCTCGCGCCGAAGCGTCACCGCGCCGCGCGCCCGCCATAACGCACGCCCGACCACCATCGCCTGACAGTCCGGCGGCGGATCGTCGCGCGCCGCGATGACGATTGCGGCCCGCCGGCAATCCTCTTCGAACGCGTCTGGTTCAAGCCCATAAGCGACAAGGCCGCCGCCGGCGAGCTTGCCGACGCAGCCGGACGGATCGCAGGCTATCCCGACGCCCAGGCCGCGATCGTGCACATCGCGTCCGTCGGCATCGGCGGCCAGCCATTCGCGGATCGCAAACGTATCGCCGCCGCTGTGATGAAACACCAACCGGCCGTCGGGACCGCGCACCGCGAAAGTCCGCCCATCGGCGCCAACCAGCACATCGGGCACCGGCGTAAATGCGGCCCAAACCGCCGCCAGTGCCGCCAGCACGAATCCGCTGAAGCGCAACGGCGTCTTGAGTAAGCCCACGACCAGAAGGCCCGCGGTCGCGAGCAGGAGCGGGCCGCTGCCGAACAAAGTCACTCGGCCGAACGCGCCGGGAAGGCTCGCAACCCACAAGCCGACGGCATCCATCCATTCGATTCCGTATCCCATTTGCCGCCAGAACTCGGCATCCAAGCCGAACGGCAAGGCCACCACGCCGAGAATGCCCATCGGCATCACCCAAGCCGATACGATCGGCATGGCGAGAAGATTGGCGAGCACGCCATAGGGCGCGATGCGGTGAAAATGGTAGGCGGCATAAGGCGTCGTCGCCACACCCCCAAGCAGCGAGGCGACGGTGAGCCCGGCGATCTCGTTGACGCCCCAAAACGCGGCGCGCGCGCTGAACGAACTGTCGGCGCTCGCGCGCAGTTTGAGCGCGCCCCGCTCGTAACCGGCGATGAGCGCGAGCGTCGCGGCAAACGACATTTGAAAGCTCGGATGTACGACCGATTCCGGTGCAAACAACAGCACCAGCATTGCCGCCACCGTCAGCGTGCGCATGGTCAAAGTGGGACGGTCGAACAACACGCCGAGCAAAACGACCGCGATCATGATGAATGAGCGCTGCGTCGCCACCTGATTGCCGGAAAGCACGAGATAGAAGCCCGTCACCATCAGCGCGGCAAAGGGCGCCCATTTTTTGATGGGCGCGCGATCGGCGAGACCCGGGATCAAAGCGAAAAACGCGCGGACGACGAAAAAGATCAGGCCGGCGACCACCGCCATGTGATAGCCGGAGATCGACAGCACGTGGCCGATGCCGGAAACGAACAAGGCGTCATAAACATTCGTTGCGATCGTGTCGCGTCGGCCGTTGATCAGCATTGCGGCAATTGCGCCGCGATCTCCGGGAAGCACGGCGCGAATGCGCGCGTCGATCGCGTCGCGCATCCGTTGCACGAAGGCGTCGGCGCGCTGCAACGGTCCTTCGACCCTTCGCGCAGCGATCACTTTGATCGCGCCGCGCGCAAATCCGGAGGCGCCGATGCCTTGGAAAAACAAATCGCGGGCGAAGTCATAACTGCCTGGCTCGAGCGGTTGCAGCGGCGGATCGAGCAGTGCCTTGACTTCAACGTAGGAACCCGGCGCCGGCGCGATGCCCCGTTTGACCGAAAGCCGCACGCGCTCCGGCTTCACGTCCATGCGGCCGCCCTCGATTCGATCGACGCGCAACACGAAACGATCGGTGTGCTGACTTTCCTCGCGAAGTTCTACAAAGCCGGCGACGGTCACGCCCGAGGCCGAAAACCGCAACACCGGATGGTCGACCAGCGATGTCTTAAGCGTCGCAACCGCAAAGCCGAGCGAAGCGGCAAAGAACCCGAGCGCAACCAGGTGGACGGCAAACCGTTTGCGCAACGATATGGCGGCAACCCCGCAAAGCGCCGCCAGCGTCATAACGGCCCAAAGCGAGGGCTCGCGCTCGGCGGTGAAATAGATGACGATGCCGGCGCCATAGGCGACCGCGAACCATGGCAAAAGGCACCCAGCCGCGATTTCCTGCGCCGCCCATTCGCGGATTTGTGCCGGGGTGATCGAGGGCCAGCGTGGCCAAGCGGCGCTCCAGCCAGCCCCCGGCCCGCCGCCGGGCCATGGCCACCACCACGGCGCCGC
>JBAPZR010000062.1:0-2860 GCA_049285335.1 Xanthobacteraceae bacterium
GCAATGGCGATGGTGTCGGGGACCTTAATGGCATTAGTCAGGAGTTTGTGGTCCGCTTTTTTGGCGGCCCGCGAGCGGTATCACGGGAGAGTCCTCATCCTCAAACTTCACTAATGTGCCCCGACCAACCATCCCGGCGAGGTCGAGGGCGTCCCAGTTGGTGAGCCGGATGCAGCCGTGGGATTCGGTCTTGCCGATGTTCTTAGGTTCGGGCGTGCCGTGGATCCCATAAGAAGGCGCTGTCAGATCGATCCAAACCAGCCCGACCGGGTTATTTGGTCCCGGCTTAACGGTCAGTTTGTGATTGGCCTTTACGCCTTTCCACGCGAATTTCGGATCATAGTGGTAGTCCGGGTTCCAGGCGACACGCGTCACTTTGAAAGTGCCGGTCGGAGCTGGCTTCTCCTCGCTGCCAATCGTAGCGGGGTAGAATGCGACCAGCCTTCCGCCCTGATTATAGGCCCGCACGTCGCTTGCAGCTTTGTCGACCACGATGGTCACGACGCGCTTTCCCTCGGCATCGTGCTTTTTGGGTGGAATTGCTTCCACTGTCTGGTCTTGCCCCCGCCGAAGCTGCATCGGCTGCACGTTCGCCACCACAATCTTCTCACCTGCACGGTCGAAACGGACGCGCGGGTTGAGCTTGTGTAAGAGGTCTTCGCTCATGTGGAATTTTTCGGCGAGCTCCTCCACCGGGTCTTTGTAGGAAAGGCCCTGCAGCTCCGCCATCTCACCCAAATTGCGCGGGGTGCGCCTATCGAATGGTCCGGCGACATCCTCGTCGGAGATTGTGTAAGACACAAGCATCGGTTCAGAGACATTTGACGCCAGCGCGCTCCAGGTATCAGGATCGATCTTCCTGGTCACATTAAGATTATTGGCTTGCTGGAACGCTTGAACGGCTTTCCGGAAGTTCTCGCCATTCTTGCCGTCAATTTCACCAGGCGAAAAATGGTCACGGTCGAGGAGCACTTCAGCTTTTACGATGAGCGAGGGATCCTCAGTATTTGTACCGGTCGGAGCGGCTTGGTTGACCGAACTCACGGTAATTTTCGATGCCGTCGGAGATGCTTTATGATGGGCCGCGACTGTGGGAGTGGTGCTCAGAGTGACGAGAAGCACGGCGATCGGCAAGAGTTTCATTGAAGATCAACGGATCTCACGCCGTCCAGGTTCCTAGATGACCGTATATTTTGCGGCACGCTCGCAATCTACCGCAAGATTTTTGAAGCGCGCCCTCGGCGCCCTATAATCTGCCTGAGTAGCCCGCAGGCGACATTGCGGGGAATCCAATGGATGAGCGCGTTGAAGCCTTCTTGGCAGACGTTCTATCGCTCGAGGGCGAAGAGGTGAGTGCCATCCGTGAGGCGGTACGCATCACGCTTGCCGACTATGAGCAAGTCTTCCGGGCACAAGAAGTGAATAAACGCATGAAGGAAAGAGCAGCCCACGCATGCCGCGCGCTATGTCGTGTTCGCGTGGTCGAAGAGATGCGGTTGCGCAAGGGAACGACGACCGCAGAACACTTAAAACTGGTGCTCGACGTCATCGACGGGCCCCGCTTTCCATAACAGACGACATGCCGTATGGATCACTATTCGCGCAGGTGCCAATCACTTTTGTGTCTTGTATTCAGCCCAAGATATCTGCGCGAACGATTCCTTGAAAATGTTATGACGCAGCTCAACAAGAGATGCCAGCATTCTTCGGTAGGGACTGATTCCGCAGGAGGTGTAGTAGGCCGCATACAGCCGGTAGCACGCTCTAACTTCGTCGGGTGACATAATCTGCGCCCTCTAGTGCTACAACACTTCCCCGACGCCAATGCTAAGAATACCTCCATGCAGCTGGATTGCGCTAGATCAAAAGTTGGATTGTTGCGCGGTGCACAATTTGCGTGTGCATGAGCGAAGAAGGCGAATCTCATCTCAGGAACCACATTCGCCGGGCCGCGTTTTATTGTTGGCGCCGTGACTTCCAACCTTACCCTCACCCCCTCCATAGCCGAGGTCACGGCCGCCACTAACCTTTGTGAAGGTCGATGATGAAGATCGTTAGGTTCGAAGATAACCGCGAGGCGAGGCAAGCCTTAACACTTTCTGTAGCGGGAGTGATGGTCGCTATGCTGATGTGGAGTTTGATGATGCTGCTCTTCTATTGAGCGTCGCGAGCGATGCATGCTACCCACTTGCTAGGCCCCTTCGTTGGGGCCTTTTCTTTTGCCGTTGTGGGCGCAGCGAGTTCGGGGACCGAGCAAGGTCCTAGCGTCGATCCGGGACTTATCAGATAATGCCGCGCGAGGGAGGACCTTGCCCATGATCCAAGGTTTAGTCGTCCTCTGCGCGCTAGCCCTTAGCGGGTGTGCCCTCTCTACAACGCTCGATACCGAATATCACGATTACTTCGTTATCGCGGTATTATCTGCACTCAGCGCTATGGGGATCATAGCGATCATTCATGACGCTATTGAACACCGGCAGCGCTAAATGGAATTCGTAATCCAATTTGCCAAAGAACGTCGTCGGAATAGGGACAGGCGGTTCACCTAGCGTGCTAGTGTGTTAAATGGATAAGCTCCAAACATGCATCGGGTCACTGCGTGTTTTGACGAGGGAAGAGGACCCCCTAACCGTCAGGTCTTAGTCGAAAAACTAATCAACGAATTTCTCCGGGGGGATGTTGAGAGCACTCTATTGGCTTCACTTGAACAGATCGGCAACGCGATCGACGCGGAGGCTAATAAAAACGTCCTTGGCGAAGATTGGACCCTCATGCAGAATTATGGCCGAGGATTTTTCAATCCGGAAAGTCAGCGTCTAGAGCAACGCGCCAAGCTCCGCGAAAAGGAATAGACCAAGGG
>JBAPZR010000063.1:0-3539 GCA_049285335.1 Xanthobacteraceae bacterium
ATTACGGGGAAGGTGTGGCCCGCCGATCCCCCTCAAGGTTACTGACCCGCGATGCAGCACGACGCATCGCGACAGGCTTCGCTAAGCTGCCGGATCTGATACAGAGGTTATCAAGAACGACTTAAGCCGATGCTATCCTGCCGGCGCCGTGCGAGGCCGCGCGTAAAGATTGGCGAGCAGTACGGCAAGAATGCCGGTCAGGAATATGCCGTCAAAGGTTCCAGCGCCGCCGATCGAAGCGACCGGCGCGCCTAGGCCACGCACCTTGTCCAGGTTGGTGAGATCGGCGCCAATGAGTGTGCCGAGGCTGCCGGCAATATAGGCAAGAGGCGCGCAGTCCTCGCGGGAAAGCAACATTGCCAAGATCGCGGTCACCACGACGGGTACGAATACCGGCACTGCGATGCCAAGGCCCGAAACTGGATAGGCCATCCAATGAATCACCAAAGCGACGATGGCTGTCGCCACCAGCCCTTCACCCATAATTCGCGTTTCATAAGCAGGTAGATCGACACCAGCGTCGGAATGACGGCGCCGCCGATATTGACCGCAATCACCGTGCCGTCCCAATCGCTGACGACAGGTACAGCATAGCGCACGCCGAAGAAATCGACGACTTGATCGGACATGACGTGCTCGGGCGGCAGCTCAGTGATCGGGATGTTGAAAAAGCTGCCGATTAGCGTAGCAAGGAGTAAGAAAATCGCGGCATTGGAACTGATGCCCACGCTTTCATAGGCATAGCGCACCGATCTCGGGATGAGCACCACAAGCACAATGAAGAAAAAGCCTACCAAGATGGCAAAGAACCCGGGAGCCAACGGCAGGTACTGCATCTGGATCATCTGCATCGGTGCTGGTCCATGTCTCTCGACTTAGCGCGGCTCCGCGTTTGCACCACATCCCTTCTCATCGCGCAATAACATAACACTAATTCTGCCCAGTACGGATGGCGGATGCTGCAAGTACAATTCCGGTTATGCGTGACGCCGCGTGTGACTCTTCCTGGCACTTTACATGCTCGCGAATGTCCGCTTTCGGGGGTAAAGCGGACATCGGTTGGATGGCGTGAAATGTCCGCTTATGACCCAAAGCGGACATTGACCCTGCTGAATTCGCCTATCGGGAACTAGGGAATATTGGCGCGGTGATTAATCTACTTTGATATTTGCGAACTTAACTACTTTGCCCCACTTCTGGATTTCATCCGCGAGGAATTTGCCGAAGGCGCCCGGTGAGCCCGCGAGCACCGTTACTCCCAAATCGGCAAGCCGCGCATGTATCGCGGGATCGGCGAGAGCGGTATTGATCTCTTTGTTGAGCTTGTCGACGATGTCAGCGGGCGTGTTCTTGGGCGCGCCGACTCCATACCAACTCATCGCCTCGTAGCCCGGTATGAATTCGGCGACAGTGGGGATGTCCGGCAGCACTTCCGAACGCGTCGCGCCGGTCACCGCGAGGGCGCGCAGCTTGCCTGCTCGAATGAACCCGATCGATGCGGGTATCGGACTAAAATACACTTGAACCTGTCCGCCAAGCAGGTCGGGTAGAGGATTGCCGTTACGATAGGGAACGTGAAGCATGTCAACGCGGGCCATCATCTTAAATAGCTCGCCGGCCACATGTGAGGGGACGCCGTTGCCACCAGACGCCATGTTAATCTTGCCCGGGTTGGCCTTGGCGTAGGCGATGAACTCGGGAACAGTCTGGGCCGGAAACGATGGATTGACTTCCATCACCACCGGCGAGCGGCCCAGGCTTGCGACCGGCACGATGTCGCGGATGAAATCGAAATTCAGGTTATCGTAAAGCGTAGCGTTGACCGCATTCGCAAAAGTGACCAGTAGCAGCGTATAGCCGTCCGGCGCTGCTTTTGCGACGAGTTCGGTGCCGACATTTGCCCCGGCGCCCGGACGGTTCTCGACGACGAATGGCTGGCCGAGACGCTCCGAAAGCCATTGACCAAACAGACGCGCGAGGATGTCGGGCGTAATGCCGGGCGCAAATGGCACGATAATATGCACCTGCCGTGTCGGATAACTCTCCCCTTTTGCCATCCGCGAGGCGGCTGGGAGCGCCGCGGCGACTGCTGCCAGATGCAGAACCTTTCGGCGAGGAAGTTTCACGGTGGTGCCCCACGAACTTAAGCGCCTCCCTAGGCGCACTATCAATAATATCCACCAGCGGCCTCAATGTCAGCTATTGGCACAAAACCGGACATCGCCGCCGTGCGGACCCATGTCCGCTTTCGGGGGCAAAGCGGACACCGGTCCGACATTCCGAAATGTCCGCTTATGACCCAAAACGGACATCAGCGCGTCTGCTTTGCTCCGATGCAGTGGATACCCATCACAAATCGATGACTGTCTTCGCCGGGATCGATTCTGGTGGCTTGGGCGCCTTCCCCAAGGTTAGCAGACGCTGCAGCCAAGTTAGTTCGCGCTCAGGCGTCTTGGGAACCGTTACATAGGTGATCACGAGGTGATTGTTCTGCTTCTCGATGCAAAAGTAATTGAGGCGATAGGAGGGATAGTAGACCGCAGGCAACAAGCCAAAACGCACCGGAACACGGTGCAACAACTTGAGCCAAGTTCCCATGTTGAGGACAACTTGGCCGGAAGGTCCCAGCGGCTTGAGAAACGCCGCATGCGTGTGTCCAAAGATAAACACAGCCACAGCAGGATCCGATTGGAAGACCTTCTGTGCCGCCTTCAAGTAAGATCCTTGTGAGTCGACGTTGGGAATCATGCCGTGACTTGTAAGGAGGCGAAAGCGCCTGAGGGTGCGCAAGAGGTCGCGCTGAACCAACAACGCTGGGATGCCGAACAACACTAGAAATATTGAGTTGATCGCTATCACGACCTGAAGGACATTGTTGATAATCCCGAGCCTCGTCATCAGCGGATTGTGAAAAAGGATGTTGTAGTCGAAGACACCCGTTATCCGGAGAAGCTCGCCAGCAATCGCCAAGATAGTCACTCCGGCGAGAAGCAGGAACGGCAGCAGCACCCAGCGCAGCACTGCGCTCATCTCGCGGTAGAAGTAGTTCGACAGTATCCAGTCCGGAATCTGCGTCGTGCCAACCGAGCGAATGTCCTTGAGCCAATTTCCCCGGCCAAAGTCCGAATGCCGGCTTGCCCCGCTGACGAAGGACTCCGTGATGAAGTATCCGACCGGAAGCGCATAGGGATTGCCGTAGTCAGGGAAGGCATTGAATTCGTCCTCCTGCTGTCCATGCTCGATCCAGATCTTCTTGTCGCCAACAAGGCGGATCAGCACCAAGCTCTTGTCGAGGTGAATGTTGTATGCGCGCAACCTAGCCGCAAAGGCCGCGTTGCAAGCAAGGTCGTAATCGTGATTGCCGACCATCATCGTAATCTCGATACGTTCGCCGGTGGCGCGGAGTTGATTGAAAATGGCTTGGTGCGCTGCGACGATGTGATCAAATTTTTCGACCCCCTGCACGAGAGTCAGCTCCCAGAATCCGAACGTATCACCAACGATCAGCAATTCAGTGTCAGGACCTTCCTTTTCCAACC
>JBAPZR010000064.1:0-19204 GCA_049285335.1 Xanthobacteraceae bacterium
AATCGCTCTCGTCGACGACGACCGCAATATCCTCACCTCGGTTTCAATCGCTCTCGAGGCGGAAGGCTACCGGGTCACCACCTACACTGACGGCGCTTCGGCGCTCGACGGCTTTAGGACGGCGCCGCCCGATCTCGCCATTCTCGATATCAAGATGCCGCGGATGGACGGCATGGAGACGTTGCGGCGGCTGCGGCAGAAATCGGATCTGCCGGTGATCTTTCTCACCTCCAAGGACGAGGAAATCGACGAACTCTTCGGCCTGAAAATGGGCGCGGACGATTTCATCCGCAAACCGTTTTCGCAGCGCCTCCTGGTCGAGCGCGTCAAGGCTGTGTTGCGGCGATCCACGGCGAAAGACGGTGTCATGCCGAAGGAAGCCGATAGCAAGGTGCTCGAGCGCGGGCAGCTGCGCATGGATCCGGAGCGGCATACCTGCACCTGGAAGAACGAGCCGGTGACGCTCACCGTAACCGAATTTCTGATCCTACAAGCGCTGGCGAGCCGGCCGGGGGTCGTGAAAAGCCGTAACGCCTTGATGGATGCGGCCTATGACGATCAGGTCTATGTCGATGACCGGACCATCGACAGTCACATCAAGCGGTTGCGCAAGAAATTCAAGGCAAGCGACGACGACTTCGATATGATCGAAACGCTGTACGGCGTCGGCTATCGCTTCAAGGAATAGGCGCCAAGGGCAAACGCGATTCGCAACCGAATGACCGGTTTTCACGGCGACCGTGCCGAACGGAGACCGGGGTTAGACGCCGGAGCGTCCGCTCCGCGCGCATAGGGCCCGGGTGTATCGGGGCTTTCATCCGGCAAACTGGGCTCCTGACTGGACCGCCGACGTGCGGTAGTAATGACCGTCCGGGCCCCGCTATCCTCCTCCCGGCACACCGGAGAGGGTAAGCTGGGGGCCGTTTCCGAATCCGGGCAGGGCACGTGCTCGATCGAACCGTAGAACACACAGCGACCGGGACCGAGTTTCCCGTCGACAATCAAGTCGAGAGCCAGGCCAGCGTCGCCGGTCTCGATGAGGCGCAGGCGCGCGTCGGCTCAACCGGCGGGCACTGGCTGGCGCGCGCCCTGCAGTTTTTTGTCGCGCAAAGCTCTTCGAGCCTGACCCGGCGCATCGTTGTCCTCAACGTCACCGGTCTGGTCGCGCTCTCCATCAGCATTATCTTCCTGTCGCAATTTCGCGCCGGCCTGATCGACGCGCGCATCCAGAGCCTTCTGGTGCAAGGCCAAATCATCGCCGGCGCCGTCGCCTCTTCGGCGACTGTGGAGACCGATTCCTCGATCACGCTCGACCCGGACAAACTCCTCAATCTGCATCCGGGCGAGAGCTACGGACCGAGCGAGGACGCGCTCTACGGCATCGATTTCCCGATCAATCCGGAACACGTGGCGCCGATTTTGCGCCGGCTCGTTTCGCCGACCAAGACTCGTGCGCGCATCTACGACCGCGACGGCGTGCTGCTCGTCGACAGCCGCAATCTGTTCGGCCGCGGCGACGTCCTGCGTTATGACTTGCCGCCGCCGACGGCGGAGAAGCCGGGCTTTTTCGAGCGCGCCTTCGTTGCGCTGCGCAAGCGGCTTGGGCGCGGCGACCTGCCGCTTTATCACGAACTCGGTCCGGACGACGGCAAAGGCTACTCCGAAGTCACGCAGGCGCTTGACGGCCAAAACGCCAGCAAGGTGCGCATCAACGAGCGTGGCGACGTGATCGTTTCTGTGGCGGTGCCGGTGCAGCGTTTCCGCGCGGTGCGCGGAGCGCTGATGCTGTCGACGCAGGGCGCCGACATCGACGACATGGTCGAGGCCGAGCGGGTGGCCATCCTCAAAGTATTTCTAGTCGCCGCCATCGTCATGGTCGCGCTTTCCATCCTGCTTGCCGGCACTATCGCCGAACCGGTGCGGCGTCTCGCCGACGCCGCCGAAAGCGTCCGCCGCCGGATCCGGTCGCGCGTTGAAATTCCCGATTTCACGCGGCGCCGCGACGAGATCGGGCATCTTTCCGGCACGCTGCGCGACATGACGAACGCGCTCTATACCCGCATCGAGGCTATCGAAAGCTTTGCCGCCGACGTCTCCCACGAACTGAAAAATCCGCTGACATCACTGCGCTCGGCGGTGGAGACGCTGCCGCTCGCCAAGAGCGACGAAAGCCGTTCCCGCTTGCTCAACATCATCCAGCACGACGTCAAACGGCTCGATCGCCTGATCTCCGACATTTCCGATGCAAGCCGGCTCGACGCCGAGCTGCAGCGTCAGGAGGCGGCGCCGGTCGATATGGCGAAACTCCTCAACACGCTCGTTTCGGTCGCGAACGAAGTCAAGCGCGAGGACGGCTTCAAGGTCACGCTGCGCTTCGAAGGCGGCGGCGGCCGCGCCTTCCAGGCGCCGGGCCATGACTCGCGCCTCGGCCAGGTCGTCGACAATCTGATCGAGAACGCACGCTCGTTCTCGCCGCCGGGCGGCACGGTGCGCGTGACCTGCCGGCGGCTGCGTCAACAGATCGAAATTTTTGTCGACGACGACGGGCCCGGCGTGCGGCCGGAAGCGCACGAGAAAATCTTCGAGCGGTTTTACACCGATCGGCCACAACAGGGTTTTGGCCAGAACTCCGGTCTCGGCCTGTCGATCTCCAAACAGATCGTCGACGCCCATGGCGGCGCCATCTGGGTGGAGAATCGCACCGGCGCGCTCGGGCCGGACGGCGAGCCTAAAGTGCTCGGCGCGCGCTTCATCGTGCGCCTGCCGGCGATGTGATGTCGAAATTGCATCTGATGGGATAATGGCGACGATCCACGCCTCGGCCGTGCTGGTGGGTGCACGGGCGGTTTTGATCCGCGGTCCGTCCGGCGCCGGCAAGTCGCGTCTTGCGCTCGAACTGATCGAGGCGCCGCGACACGGCAGCATCCGTTTCGCAAAACTGGTCGGCGACGATCGCGTCCATGTCGACGCCGTTGGTGGAAGGCTCCTGGTGCGTTCGGCGCCCGCGCTCGCGGGCCTGATCGAGTTGCGGGGCCTTGGCATTCTGCGGCGCGATCACGAGGCCTGCGCGGTCGTGGGGCTCGTCGTCGACCTTGATGCCGAGGATGCCCAGCGCCTGCCGGAAAAGTGCGACGCGGTCATCGAAGGAATTGCGCTGCCGCGGCTTCCCGTCGCCCGAGGCGTGCCGCCGCTGCTGGTGGTCCTGGCCATGATCGGCCTTTCGGAAGCTGCCCCAGCCGCTACGGCGGCCAGCGGATCGGCGATCGAGCGGTCACCGGAACCCGGATTGGCAATTCGTTAACCACGATGATCAAAACTCGCTCCCGACCGGTGCTTGCCTGAAAACGTCGTTCGAAGCGCGGTCCAAGCCCGATCAATGCGCGGTGCCCGCGAAAGGTCGCTTGCCGCAATGCAACAAACCCCCAATTTAGCTGAGAATGCCCCTTGCGCCGGGGTTTTAGATGGTGATGATGAGCACCCTTTCGTGCGGCGCAACCGTGACGCGCCCGCGGGGTGTTCGATGATTGGTGTTGTGCTGGTGACCCACGGGCGGCTTGCTGTCGAGTTCCGCGCCGCATTGGAACACGTGGTCGGTCCCCAGGGTCAAATCGAAGCCGTGACCATCGGCCCTGACGACGATGTCGAGGCCCGCCGGAAGGACATCATCGAGGCGGTCCGGCGGGTCGATAGCGGCGACGGGGTCGCCATCCTGACCGACATGTTTGGCGGAACACCGTCCAATCTCGCGATCTCCGTGATGAGTCGGCCCAAAGTCGAGGTGCTGGCCGGCATAAATCTTCCAATGCTGGTGAAACTCGCCAAGGTGCGCGACGAATGCCCGCTTGCGGAGGCCGTCGCCGCCGCTCAAGAAGCTGGCCGAAAATACGTCACCATCGCCAGCCGCGTCCTGAGCGGCAAATGAGCGTGGTGGCCCCCAGCAACGCCCGCATGCCGCACGCGCAGCCGCCCGCCAACGACGCCATCGTCCGCACCTTCGTGATCCGCAACAAAAAGGGTCTGCATGCGCGCGCGTCGGCGAAATTCGTGCAGACGGTGGAAAAGTTCGAGGCTGACGTTCGTGTCACGCGCGGCCATGAGACGGTCGGAGGAACCTCGATCATGGGACTGATGATGCTGGCGGCGGCGCCCGGCACGTCGATCACGGTAGAGGCGACCGGCCGCGAAGCGCCCGAAGTGATCGAGGCCTTGGCGCGCTTGATCGATTCACGGTTCGGAGAAGTCGATTGAGCCGGCCGCGTTTATACGATTGGTTGCGTTCGCGGAAGCCGGAGCGCAGCTCCTCGCATGCAAACAATAGCCTTCAGGGAGGAACGCAGATGAGTCCTGAATCGCCTGCAGCAAGAGAGAGTTCCTCGGGTTCGCCCGAACGACCTTCGGCGAGCATCCGCTATCTCGACCGCGCCGATATGGTCGAGACCTTCGCCGATTCGATCACGGGTCTCATGTTCGACGGCCAGACGCTGCGCATCGAATTCGGCGTGACGCGCTTTGATGACGTCAAACCCAACACGCCGATCACCGGCCGGCGTTATCCCGCCTGCCGTCTGGTGTTGCCGCCCGCGGCCGCCGTCGACCTGATCAATCGCATGCAGCAGATCGCGACGGCGTTGAAGCAAGCAGGCTTGGTGCGCGAGGCGCAGCGCGGCGGCAGCGCGCCGACAAATACGTAGCACTTCCTGGAGCGCGGTCGGCTCGCTCGTCAGCGCTTTCCGGCTGCTGCTTTCGCCCCCGGTTTTGTCGCGGTTTTCGCCGCCTGCGCGGCCGCTTTCAGGTCGGCGACAAAATCCTGGTAGGCGGCATGCCTATCGTCCTCGTCCTCGATCCGCAACAGCGCCGAAGGATGCATGGTGACGACGAGCCTGGTGCCGTCCGCCATATCGACCGGCGTCTTGCGCATCTTGGCGATGGTCACGGTCTTTCCCGTCAGGCTGCGCGCGGCGGTGACCCCAAGCGCGATGATCGTCGACGGCCTGACCAATTCGCGCTCGCGGTCGAGCCAGATCTTGCACCGCTCGATCTCGTAGTTGTTGGGCCGCTTATGCAGCCGCCGCTTGCCGCGCATCTCATGCTTGAAGTGCTTGACCGCGTTGGTGACGAAAGTCTCCGCGCGCGGAATGCCCGCATCCTTTAGCGCGGCATCGAGGATGCGGCCGGCCGGCCCGACGAACGGCTTGCCGGCAAGATCTTCTTTGTCGCCCGGCTGCTCGCCGACCAGCATGAATTGGGCGCGGCTCGGTCCTTCGCCCGGTACGGCCTGCGTGGCGTCGCGATAGAGCGGGCAGCGCCGGCATTCGCCTTCCGCTTCGGCGAGCGCATGCAGCGATCGGATCGGCGTTTCGGCGGTCTCATATGCGGAGGCGGACATGAGGGCAGAATGCCCCGGCCCGGTCAAAGGTTGCCCCGGGCGGGGTTCGGCATCGACATAAAGGTATCTTTATATCTTTATTGCCGTTTCTGCCTGACCCTGCTAGAAGCGCGCGGCACCTGCCGGGGACACCAAAAACGGGCCCCAAAAACCGCAAGCCGCCAAAGGACCGTTATGAGCACGTCGACAAAGTCCAAGATTCACGATTCGACCGCTGACTACGTGGTCAAGGATATCGGCCTCGCCGACTGGGGCCGTAAAGAAATCGCCATCGCCGACACCGAGATGCCCGGACTGATGGCGACACGCGAGGAATTCGGCCCGGAGCAGCCGCTGCGCGGCGCGCGCATTGCCGGCTCGCTGCACATGACGATCCAGACGGCGGTGTTGATCGAGACGCTCAGAGCGCTCGGCGCCGACGTGCGCTGGGCGTCATGCAACATCTATTCGACTCAGGACCACGCTGCCGCCGCGGTCGCCGCCGGCGGTACGCCGGTTTTCGCCGTGAAGGGAGAGTCGCTCCAGGACTACTGGGACTATACCCATCGCATTTTCGAATGGCCGGACGGCGGCGGCCCCAACATGATCCTCGACGACGGCGGCGACGCCACGCTCCTCCTTCACCTCGGCATCCAGGCCGAGAGCAACCCGAGCGTGATTGCAAAGCCGACCAACGAAGAAGAGGAAGTGCTGTTCGCGGCGATCGCGCGGCGGTTGAAGGAGCGGCCGGGCTGGTATTCGGCGATCGCGGCGAACATCAAAGGCGTGACCGAGGAAACCACGACCGGCGTTCATCGGCTCTATCAGATGGAGAAAGAGGGCCGGCTGCTGTTCCCCGCCATCAATGTCAATGACAGCGTCACCAAATCGAAATTCGACAATCTCTATGGCTGCCGCGAATCGCTCGTCGACGGCATCCGCCGCGGCACCGACGTGATGATGGCTGGCAAGGTGGCGATGGTCGCGGGCTTCGGCGATGTCGGCAAGGGCTCGGCCGCCTCGCTGCGTCAGGCCGGCTGCCGGGTCATCGTTTCGGAGATCGATCCGATCTGCGCGCTGCAAGCCGCCATGGAAGGCTATGAAGTCGTCACCATGGAAGAAGCGGCGCCGCGCGCCGACATTTTCGTCACCGCCACCGGCAATGTCGACGTCATCACCATCGAGCACATGCGCAAGATGAAGGACCGCGCCATCGTCGCCAATATCGGCCATTTCGACAGCGAGATTCAGGTCGCGGCGCTGAAGAACTTGAAGTGGCACAACGTCAAGCCGCAGGTCGACGAGATCGAATTTCCCGATAGCAAGCGGATCATCCTTCTGTCGGAAGGCCGGCTCGTCAATCTCGGCAACGCCATGGGTCATCCGAGCTTCGTGATGTCGTCGTCGTTCACCAACCAGACGCTGGCGCAGATCGAACTGTGGACCAATCCCGGCAAGTATCAGAAGAAAGTCTATACGCTGCCGAAAGCGCTCGACGAGAAAGTGGCGCGGCTGCATCTCGACAAGATCGGCGTCAAGCTGACCAAGCTCTCCGATAAGCAATCGACCTATATCGGCGTGCCGGTTCAGGGCCCGTACAAAGCCGATCATTACCGGTATTGAGCGCAGCCTCAGGCTCGGTCGTAGTCAACCTCCCCTCCAGGGAAGGGTGATAATTACCGCGGCGGGATGATCGCGATGCGATACTGCATCGGCGTGTCGGTGGTGCCGAAATAGCTGCGCGCGAGTGTGACCTCGTCGACCTTGGCGCCGTGGCGCGCGGCATAGGCGCTTTGTTCCGCCACGCACGAGGTTTCGACCACGGGACAGACGATGGCGATGCCTTCGCGTTCGATCCGCGCCTGGTCGACCCACGGCGTGCGTGCCGGCTCCGTGACCACGAATGTTGCCGGCCGGCCGGTGAAATAGAAATTACTACCGTCGACGACCGGCCTGTTGCCGCCGACAATGCGCAAGGGTGCGTTTGTCTGCGCGCGCCAAGCCTGCTCCACGGCCTGCGCGATCAATCGGTAGTGGCTCGCGTAATTCGGCACGCCCTGGCGATGGATCACAAAAGCGATCACCGGGGAGGCGGCGACCATCGCCAGCGGAAAGACGATTGCCAAAGCGAGCACACCGACAGCGGCGGCGCGCTTAACCGTAACAAGCGGCGAAGCGAACAGGACGACCGGCAAGAGCGTCATCGCCGACATCGACCATAGCGGATCGAGCTGCGCGCGGGCGGCGACGCCGGCAAACGCGGCAAGAACGAGCGGCGCGGCGAAGGCGGTGAGCGCCATGCGGCGCTTCGGCGTCGAAGGCGCCAGCGTGTCCTTGATCGCGGCCGCGCTTGGCGCCGTCGCCAATGCGCCAAGCACGATCGGCGCAGCGATATAGCCGATAATGCTGGCGAGGAAATAGAGCGAGTCCACCGCCGCGCTGGCAAGCGTCGTCGCGTGCGACGTGAAGGCAAAGCCGACAGTGGAAAACCCGTGCGTCGCGATAAAAAACAGGTGCGGCGCCAGCACCGCCGCGCCGGCCGCGATCGTCACCCACGGCGCCGGCGAACGGAAGTAAGCGCCGCGGCGCGGATCCATCAGCGCGGCAAGCCCAAGGCCGGCCAGCAAAAAGATCGACCAATATTTGCCCAGCATGGCCGCGCCGGCGCCGAAGCCGGCCAGCGCCGCCCATCCGGGACGGCGGGTATCGAACGACAGCAGAAACCACCACGTGGTCGCGGCCCAGAACGGGGTGAGGACCGAGCTCGCATTGAATTTCAGAGCGTGAAAATTATAGAACGGCAGCAATGTCAGGAGCGCCAGGCCGAGCACGCGCTTGTCCGGCGTCAGATAACGGCCGGCAAGCCGCCAGGCGATCCAGAGCGCCACCGTCGCCACAAGGATGGCGAACACATAAAACGCCCAATCCTGCCGCGGCATCACGGCGAACCAGAGGCGCACCAACCAGGCGCCGAGCGGCGGATGCGTCGGCGCGCTCAAGCTCACCTGATGCGACCAGGCGAACATTTCGCCGATGTCGAAATGAAGGTCTTGGCTGCTCTTGGCTATGGCGCCATAGACCGACCACGCCGCGAGATAGCCGGCGAGCAGAACTAGCATGGTGCGTTCGCTGCGCGCCGGATCGATCAGCGCATCGAAAATGCGGTCGAACGGATTGCGTTTTGGCCGGGTGAGGGAGGCGATATTCATGCGGCGAGGAAAACCACTCTGCGTTCCGAATCAAGCCCCGAGCCGTTGCACGTTATTTTCACCCTTCCCAGAAAGGGGCGCCGCCAGCGCCTCGGCGACCGCGGCATAGACTTCGTCCACGCCGATGGCCTGCATGCAGACATTATCGGTGCACGCGGTGCGCCGATGATTGTGCGCCGTGACGCAGGGCGAACAGGCAAGCCCGGCATAGATGGCGCGCGCATTGCCGAGCGGCCGGTAAAGCTTCGGCGTTTCCGGGCCGAACAGCACGATGGTGGGAAGCCCGGTCGCCGCGGAAAAATGCGCCGGCCCGGAATCGTTGCTCACCATCAAGGCCGCTTGCGCGTAGAGTGCCGGCAGTTCGGCGAGGCTTGAGCGGCCGGCAAACGAGACCGCGCGCGGCGCATGTGCGGCAGCGAGCTGTTCGGCGCGCTCCCGCTCTTCCGGCGCGCCGGTGATCAGCACCACGATGTCGTCGTGGGCGGCGAGAATGCGGCCGATCAGTTCGGCGTAGCGCTCCGGCATCCAGCGGCGATGCGGTAGCAATTCGCTGGCATTCGGGTTGATCAGCACGAGGCGCTGCCTTGCCGGGTCGAACGGCACCAGCGCACAGATGCGTTCGAGCACCGCCTGCCGCGCCGACGCGGCGGGCGGCGCGATTTCGATCTTGATTTGATCGTCGCCGATGCGGGTCTTCGAATACGGCACCTGCGGCGCGGCGGCGAGCAGGGCATCGATCAGCGCGATGAAGTTCTTGGCAATGTGGATGTGCGGGTTATAGGCGACCCGATGGGTGAGCATTTCGCCGCGATAAAGCCCCTCGTTGTGAAAGCGGTAGAAGCCGACGCGGCGATCCGCGCCACATAATCCACAAATGAGCGCGGTGAATCGCGAAAACAATTCGAAGTCGACGACGGTGTCGATTCCCTTGCGCCGCGTCCAGCGCAGGAATGAAAGCGTGTCGCGGGCAAGCGCGAAAATCGAACGATCTGAGATGGTGAAGATATTGTCGGGCGGGAACGTGCCGAGCAATTGCAGCGAGCCGACATTGCGGGCGAATATCACGAAGAACGACTCGGCGAACAATTGCGTGCGCGCCTTGCGCATCGCCGGCTCGGCAAGGATTGTCGTTCCCATTTCCGACAATTCGACAAACAGGATTTTCCGCAATGGCCGCGGCGCGCGGGGGCGAAATAGGCTGACGAGGCGAAGCCAAAGCGTCGCGACGGCGCAAAGCGGCACGCCGGCCAAGTGGTCGATGCGGCGCATGGTGTCGACATTCATCGGTCACAACTCGTGTCGAATCGCCCGTCATTGCCGCGCGGCGGGGGATAAGCTGCGCTTGAAAGCGCTTTTTAAGGCATGGCCGCGAAAAGTGGAAACCGGCTTTTCGAAGAAGATCATGCCCCGTCAAATACCTAGAGCCGCAATCGATTCAGTTTAAGGCGATTGCGGCGCCTTCGGCTTGGGAACCGCCGGCGCTTGCCGCTTGCGGACGCGGATGTTATCTGCGCCGCCATGACCGCGGTTCCCATCGCAAACATCCGCAATTTCGCGATCATCGCCCATATCGACCACGGCAAATCGACGCTTGCGGACCGGCTGATTCAGCTCACTGGCGCGCTCGAAGCGCGCGAAATGGTCGAGCAGGTGCTGGATTCGATGGATATCGAGCGCGAGCGTGGCATCACCATCAAGGCGCAGACCGTGCGGCTGAATTACCGCGCGCGCGACGGCAAGGATTACGTGCTCAATCTCATCGACACGCCCGGCCACGTCGATTTCGCCTACGAGGTCAACCGTTCGCTCGCCGCCTGCGAAGGCTCGCTCCTTGTGGTCGACGCGTCGCAAGGCGTCGAAGCCCAGACGCTCGCCAACGTCTATCAGGCCATCGACAACAATCACGAGATCGTGCCGGTGCTCAACAAGGTCGATCTGCCGGCCGCCGAATCGGACAAGGTCAAGCAGCAGATCGAGGACGTGATCGGGCTCGATGCCTCCGACGCCATCCTGATTTCCGCCAAGACCGGCCACAACGTGCCGGAAGTGCTGGAGGCGATCGTGCACCGGCTGCCGCCGCCCAAGGGCGACGCAGCGGCGCCGCTCAAGGCGCTGCTCGTCGATAGCTGGTACGACGCCTATCTCGGCGTCGTCGTTCTGTTTCGCGTCGTCGACGGCGTGCTGAAAAAGGGCCAGCGCATCCGCATGATGGGCACGGACGCTGCTTACGAGGTCGATCGCGTCGGCGTGTTCACGCCCAAGCGCATCGAGCTCGACGAGCTTGGCCCCGGCGAGATCGGATTTCTTACCGCCTCGATCAAGGAAGTCGCCGACACGCGGGTCGGCGACACCATCACCGACGAGCGTAAGCCGGTGGCGGCGCCGCTGCCGGGCTTTCGCCCGGCGATCCCGGTGGTGTTCTGCGGCTTGTTTCCGGTCGACGCCGCCGATTTCGAAAACCTGCGCGCCGCCATGGGCAAGCTGCGGCTCAACGACGCGAGCTTTTCCTACGAGATGGAAACTTCCGCCGCGCTCGGCTTCGGCTTCCGCTGCGGCTTTCTCGGTCTCCTGCACCTCGAAATCATCCAGGAGCGCCTCGAGCGCGAATTCAATCTTGACCTGATCGCGACCGCGCCCTCGGTGATCTACAAGATCAGGCTACGCACCGGGCAGGAGCTGGAAATCCATAATCCGGTCGACATGCCGGATCCAAATCACATCGAGGAAATGCGCGAGCCGTGGATCGAGGCCACGATCCTCACGCCCGACGAATATCTCGGCGCCGTGCTCAAGCTGTGTCAGGACCGCCGCGGCGAGCAGAAGGAGCTCACTTACGTCGGCAATCGCGCGCTGGTGAAGTACAACCTGCCGCTCAACGAAGTGGTGTTCGATTTTTACGACCGGCTCAAATCGGTGTCCCGCGGCTATGCCTCGTTCGATTACCACCTCACCGACTATCGGCCGTCCGACCTCGTCAAGCTGCAAATGCTGGTCAATGGCGAGCCGGTCGACGCGCTGGCGATGCTGGTCCACCGTACCCGCGCCGAGAGCCGCGGCCGCGCCATGGCAGAAAAGCTCAAAGAGCTGATCCCGCCACATATGTTCCAGGTGCCGATCCAGGCCGCCATCGGCGGCAAGATCATCGCGCGAGAAACCGTGCGCGCCTTTCGCAAGGACGTCACCGCCAAATGCTACGGCGGCGACGTGACGCGCAAACGCAAGCTTCTCGACAAGCAGAAGGAAGGCAAGAAGCGCATGCGCCAGTTCGGCAAGGTCGACATCCCGCAGGAAGCCTTCATCGCGGCGCTGAAAGTGGACGTCTGACGCTTCGCGTCAGACTACGGCCGCGCTGAAACTGGATGTGCGATTGAATCCTGATGAGGTTGCGAACCAATACAATTTATTGATTTTACGGGGATCGTTTCGCTTCCGTCGATCGCAACGGCCACTGTCGCTTCCGAGCAAATCGGTGCGTCAAGGGCAAAGCCGCTACGCGGCGCCCATAGCCCGTCTTTAGACGGGCGTGAACGCCCTTATGGCCGCCCTTGACACACCGATTTGTTCGGAAAAAGGGTAGCCGTTGCGATCGACGGCTTTAACCGAGCGCCGTTATGAGTTTTCGCCAAAATTACATTGCCGGCGCGAAGGGGCGGGCCGGCGCGACCCTACTTTGCGCTAATGTCGCTAAGAAACAAACAGGCTCAGTTGAATCTATAATTAAGCCCAACGCGCAAAATATTGTCGTTCAAAGTCACGTTGCGCCTGGCGACCTGGAAGTCCGGCAGCACTGTGATTGGTGGAAAGTAGCTCTTGTCCTGTAAGCCCACATAGAGATATTCGAGCTTGAACGACAGGTTCTGAAATAACGCCGCTTCGACGCCGCCGCCGGCGGTCCAGCCCCAGCGCGTTTGAGTGTCGGCAAGGCTGCCGTCCCTGGCGATGTTGCCATTGAAGATTGCTTCGACCGCCGCACCGGCAAATCCGCCGGTTGCGTAAACAAGCCAGCGATCCGCGGGGATTATACCAAGGCGCACGCGGCCGGTTCCGAGCCAATGCTCGCGGGTGGTATTGCTGCCTACAGTGCCAAACGGCAGGATGCTATTGCTTGTGCCCTGTTTGGTGACCCAGGAAAAATCGCCTTCGACACCGGCGACCCAATTACTGAACTGCCAGTTGTATCCGGCCGTGCCACCGAAAATGCCGCCGGAGACGTCGAATTTGTTGGTTATCGGCAGCCCCAGGTGGTTGGCCTGATTGGTTGGATCTGCATCGAAGAATTGACTTTTGCCCCAGGCTAGTCCGCCCGCGATTCCGGCGTAGAAACCGGTCCAGCTAAAGGATGCGCTCGCTGGCGGTGGCGGCGCCTTGACGGCCATGTCTGCTGCGCACGCCGGCGAGGCGATTAGAAAAATGGAGGCGAGCAATCTCAGCGTTGTTTTCTTCATCGGTCGCCCCGCGCAGGATTCTCGTTCCGTGACTTTCTCGTGATTAACATCCAACGATGCGTATTGATGTTGCGGCTCGGAGACACTCGACCAAAAATCGCGGAGACAATTGAGGGGATATATTCGTATCGGTGAAGTACGCTCACCAAACCGATCGTGCTTGGTTTAGCTTAAAATTTTTTGCTTCGCGCTGCGAGGCGCTTCGTCACTGTCACTCCTTGCAATGACGCGTGCTTTTTGGCTTGGCATCACTCGGGCGCATTAAGCCGCACCGCGAGAACGGCTTGTCATTGCGAGCCACTCCTCGCAATGACGACGCAGCCGGAGCGGCGGGTTTGCTTGTCGCGACGACCTAATGAATCACAATCGTGGTCGCGCCCATGCCTTCACGCTCGACGAGGCCGAACAAAGTGGCGGCGTTGGCGGGATCAAGCCGCACGCAGCCGTGCGACGCCGGCCCGCCGAGCTGCGAAATCTCGTAAGTGCCGTGAATGGCGAAGCCGCCGTAGAAGAAAATCGCGTGCGGCATCGGCGAATTGTAATATTTGCGCGAGAACCAGCGCCTGGCCATCATCTGCGGATGATACGTGCCGGGCGGCGTGATGTAGCCGCGACGCGCGGTGGAGACGCGCCAATTGTAGCGCGGCATGCCGTCGATACTGACCGACATGCGCTGCACCGAACGATCGATCTGAACGACAATGGACGCTTGGGCGCGCGCCGAGAACGGCACAACAAATAAAAGGGTGGCCAATACGCAAAACGGACGCAACACCGGAACGCCCCACAGCCACAACAACACTCAGTCACAACAGCAACATTATTTGTACGCGGCTTGTAGAACTTGTAAAGCGCTTCGGAGCGTTGTCGGCGCTTGCGCACCAAATTGTGATAGCGGTTAATCCTAACAATGATTGGATTCGATCTGTTCAGCATCGGGCATTCCAATCTTGTCGCCGAGCGCTTCACGGCGATGCTGCGCGCTGCCGGCGCCGACACGGTCGCCGATGTGCGCTCGGTGCCGGCATCGCGATTTTGCCCGTGGTTTTCGGCGCGGAATCTCGCGACGCTTCTGGCCAATGAAAGCATGGCCTATCTCGGCTTCGGCGGTGCGCTCGGCGGCCGGCCGCGCCATCCTTCGCTCTATTGTGACGGCATCGTCGACTATGAAGCGATGGCCCGCACGGCGGGTTTTAAGGCCGGTCTCGATCGGCTGATCGCCGAAGCGGGGCGGCATCGGTTGTGCCTGATGTGCTCGGAGCGCGACCCGCTCGATTGCCACCGCTGTCTTCTCGTCGCCCGCGCGCTCGCCGCGCGGGGTTTGACGATCGGGCATATCCTGCATGACGGCGTCATCGAGCCGCATACGGCGACCGAGCAGCGGCTCCTGCGACTCGAAAGCACCGAGGGCGACCTCTTCGCCGCTGGACAGAACGAGCGAATAGCGGCAGCGTATCGCCGCCGGGCGCGCGCCGTCGCGTTCCGGAACAAAGGGGGGCGGCACCCGCCGACAAAAGGGCTCGGTTAACGACGGGGGTCGCTGATGTTCGCTGCAGCCCGTATTTTTGCGCTCTTCCTGCTTGCCGCGGTCGGTCCCGCCGCCGCGCAAAGCGGTCCCGTGCAAGATACCGACACGCTTGACCCGACGCCGCCGGGCACGCTCAACCCGCAGCCTTTGCCGCCGCTTGCCAATCCGGATGCGCCGTCGACGCCGGCCAAGGAATTGTTCGCCCGCAAGCCCGCGCCGTTCCCCGGTCCGCCACGGTCGATCGGCGAGTATTCGAAGGGCTGCCTCGGCGGTGCGCAGCCGCTCCCGATTACCGGTCCGTCCTGGCAGGTCATGCGGCTGTCACGCAATCGCAATTGGGGCAATCCGGAGCTGGTCCAGTTCCTCGAGCGTTTCGGCAACAATGCCAAGAAGATCGGCTGGAACGGACTTCTTATCGGCGATATGTCGCAGCCGCGCGGCGGTCCCATGATCACCGGCCATACCAGCCATCAACTCGGTCTCGACGTCGATATCTGGTTCGAGCCGATGCCGGACCACGTGCAGTCGGTGCAGGAGCGCGAATTCACCTCCGCCATCGACATGGTCGCCAAGGATCGGCTCGATGTCGATCCGCAAGTGTGGACGCACACCCGCACCGAGCTCATCCGCACGGCGGCGCAGGACCCGGTGGTCACGCGCATCTTCGTCAATGCGGCAATCAAGAAAGCGATGTGCCGCGAAGCGGGCGCGGATCGCGAATGGCTGTCGAAAGTGCGGCCATGGTGGGGACACGCCGAGCATTTCCACGTCCGCATCGCTTGTCCGCCGAACAGTCCCGAATGCAAGCCGCAACCGCCGCCACTGGCGGGCGACGGTTGCGGTCACGAGCTCGATTTCTGGTTCAAGGAGTCGACGCTGTTTCCCAAGCCGCCTTTGATTCCGGCCCCGCCGAAGCCGGCGCTGACGATGGCCGGGCTTCCCGCGGAGTGCAGGCAGATCGTCCGGGCGCCGTGATTGCAGCTTGACTGAATGCCAGAAAGCCCGCGTGCCCGGTCAAAGCCCGGGTGTGCCGAACAACAGACGCTGCGCCAGCCCTACGATGTAAAGCAGCGCCAACGCGCAAGCGGCGATCACGGCTGTGAAATTGGCCACTTGGTCCTCGGGTGTCTTGGTCAGCCGCGGCAGTCCGAGCCAAAGAAGATAAGCGCCGTAACAGCCCAGCAGCGCGAGAAAGTGCAAGCCGGGTAATACGAGAAATATTCCGGCGATCCAGACCGGCGTGAAGGAATAGACCGCAAGCTTGAATGCATTGTTGAAATCCCGCTGCCCGCCGAACAGCGGCGCCAAGAGATTGATGATCAGGCCAAGCAGAAGCACCGTGGCGCAGCTCATCACGTAACCGAAAACCGCGCCGGCCGCTCCATTGAACAGGCTCGCGCGCGCTATCGCACCGCTTGGCGTCACAACGCCGATGAGAGCGGCGCCAACAAAGCCGGCGAGCGGCGGGATGAGTGCGAGCGCCGCAACGTAACGGCGCAACAGCAAGGCCGGATCGCCGATGTCCTTTTCGACCGCCGGCCAAGCGGCCGTCGGGTCGATCAGGATCGTTTTGACGCGCGCAATGAGGGTCATGATGCAAAGGCTTTGGCGTCGGCGCGCAGGAGCGCAGCGCCTTTTTCGGCGATCATCATCGTCGGCGCGTTGGTATTGCCGGAGGTGATCGTCGGCATCACCGAAGCGTCGATGACGCGAAGGTGCTCTACTCCGGCAACGCGCAGCCGGTCGTCGACCACCATCATCGGGTCGCTGGGCAAGCCCATCTTCGCGGTGCCGACGGGATGGAAAATCGTGGTGCCGATGTCGCCGGCGGCCTTGATCAAGCCTTGCTCGTCGTTGTCGCGCACGGCAGGGCCGGGCAAATATTCGTCCGGATGAAACGGCGCGAGCGCCGGCTGCGCTACGATCCGCCGCGTCAGGCGGATCGAGCTCGCCGCGATGCGGCGATCGTCTTCCGTCATGAGATAGTTCGGCTTGATCGCCGGCGGATCGGCGGCGTCGCGCGAGCGCAGCCGCACCGTGCCGCGGCTCGTCGGCTGCAGATTGCATACGCTTGCGGTGAAGGCAGGAAATTTGTGTAGGGGTTCGCCGAAGCGGTCGAGCGACAGCGGCTGGACGTGATATTGCAGATTGGCGCGCGCCTGGTCGCTGTCGGAGCGGGTGAATAGGCCGAGCTGCGAAGGCGCCATGGTCAGCGGGCCGCGCCGGAACAGCGCATATTCGGCGAGCATGCGCGGCAAGCCGAGCGGCGAATGATAGCGCTCGTTGAGCGTGGTGACGCCTTCGACCTTATAGATCAGCCGCAGCTGCAAATGGTCCTGCAGATTCGCGCCGACGCCCGGTCGGTCGATGAGCACGTCGATGCCCTGTTCGCGCAAATGATTGGCCGGCCCGATGCCGGACAGGAGCAGGATCTGCGTCGAACCGATCGAGCCGGCGGCGAGCACCACTTCGCCGCTGCAGCGCGCCGAGCGTTGCGTCGCGTCTTTTCCGACGCCTTTTCGGTCCTCTTGCCGCCAGCGCACGCCGACGGCGCGGCGTCCCTCGAACATGACGCCTTCGACCAGGCATCCGGTTTCGAGCCGCAGATTTGGGCGGTGCAGCACCGGCTTGAGGAATGCGCGCGCGGTCGAGACGCGCCGGCCGCGTTTCTGATTGACGTGAAACGCGCCGCAGCCTTCGTTGTCGCCACAATTGAAATCGGCGATGGATTTGATACCGGCTTGCGCGGCGGCGGCGCGGAAAGCATCGAGCAAATCCCAACGCACGCGCGGCGCGTCGATATTCCATTCGCCGCCGCTTGCGTGCGCGTGGCTCTCGCCCAGGAAATGATTTTCGTGACGCTTGAAGAACGGCAGCACGTCGTCCCAGCCCCAGCCGACAAGCCCGAGCTGCCGCCAATGATCGTAATCCGCGGCTTGGCCGCGCATGTAGATCATGGCGTTGATGGCCGACGAACCGCCGATCACCTTGCCGCGCGGATAATTGAGGCTGCGGCCGTTCAACCCTGCTTCCGGCTCGGTCTTGAAGCACCAATCCGAGCGCGGATTGCCGATGGCAAACAAATAGCCGACCGGGATGTGAAACCAGATCCAGTTGTCGCGGCCGCCCGCTTCGAGGATGAGCACACGCTTGCCGGGGTTGGCGGAAAGCCGGTTGGCAAGCAGGCAGCCGGCCGAGCCCGCGCCGACGATGATGTAGTCGTACTCGCCGTCGATCGCCTGCGCTTGCGTCAAGGGGCGCTCCCGAAAGTATTGGCGCGGCCGAAGGATTCGCCCGGAACATAGCAGCGTGAGCCGAATGGGAAAGGGGTCGGTGGCGACGGTGCGTCGCTTGTCCGCTTATCGTCGCCGGACTATGATCCGCGCGCGGCAAACGGCGCGCCGGGCGCGCGCCGGGTTGGCCTGGAACGACGGTTCCCTGGGTGGCCGCGATCATCGCCAGCATTTGTGATGCCGACGCATCATCGATGCCCGCAACCCTATTGGAGAACCGTCGTGTCGAAACGAAACACCATCTTTGCGACGCTCGTCGCTGCGTTTTTCTCTGCCTCATTGCCGTTCCCGGCTCCGGCGCAAGCGCAAGAAAAGTCCATCATCGTTTTCGCCGCCGCCTCGATGAAGAACGCGCTCGACGATGTCGACGCCGCTTTCACCAAACAAACCGGCACGAAAGTTGTCGCGAGCTACGACGCGAGCTCGGTGCTGATGAAGCAGATCGAGCAGGGCGCTCCCGCCGATGTGTTTGTTTCGGCTGATCTGAAATGGATGGACTACGGTTCGCAGAAGAAACTCATAGACGAGAACACGCGGGTCAATTTGCTCGGCAATAAGCTCGTCCTCATTGCCGCCAAGGATTCAAAGCTCGACCCCGTGACGATCGGACCCGGATTCGACCTGGCCAAGCTCGCCGGCGACGGGCGGATCACCACCGGCGATGTGCAGGCGGTGCCGGTCGGCATCTACGCCAAAGCCGCGTTGGAAAAGCTCGGCCTATGGGCGTCGGTCGAGCCGAAAATGGCAATGGCGGCCAATGTTCGCGCCGCGCTCCTTTTGGTCGCGCGCGGCGAGGCGCCGCTCGGCATCGTCTACGCGACCGACGCCAAGGTCGAACCTGGGGTGAAGGTCATCGGCGTATTCCCGGACGATTCTCATGAGCCGATCGTGTATCCGGTGGCCGCGACGAAGACCGCCAAGCCCGATGCCGCGCCGTATCTGGCGTTCCTGCGCTCGTCGGCCGCGAGATCGATTTTCGAGAGCTACGGCTTTGCTTTCCTTATCAAGCCGACCTCGTGAGCGGCATCCGGTGATCGAATCCGGCGTCGCTCATGCTCGATCTCTCCGCCGCTGAATGGACCGCGCTGAAATTGTCGCTGCGGATCGCAGTAGTCGCGACGGCATGGGCTGTTCCCTTTGCCGTGCTGATTGGCTGGCTCCTGGCGCGGAAGAATTTCTGGGGCAAGACGATCCTCGACGGTCTCGTGCACCTGCCGCTGGTGCTGCCGCCGGTCGTCACCGGCTATCTGCTCCTCATCGAATTCGGCCGCAAAGGGCCCATCGGCGGCTTTCTGCACGATTATTTCGGCATCGTGTTCGCGTTTCGCTGGACCGGGGCGGCGCTCGCGGCCGCGGTCATGGGA
>JBAPZR010000065.1:0-1639 GCA_049285335.1 Xanthobacteraceae bacterium
GCGCACATCGCCTACACCGCCGGCCAGATTGACATCCAGGCGGCGCAACTCGCGCTGCAGAAGTGTAAAAGCAAAGAGGTGCGTGCTTTCGCAACCGACATGGTGCGGGATCATACGGCCGTGAACGACAAGGCATTGGCCTTGGTCAAGAAGCTCAAGGTCACGCCGGAGGACAACGACACCAGCAAGGCACTCAACAAGCAGGCGGCCGATAAGCGCGGCGAACTGTCAAAGCTAAGCGGCGCCGCCTTCGACAAAGCCTACATCGAAAACGAGGTCGTTTATCACAAGACCGTCAATGAGGCGCTGCAGAACACGCTCATTCCCTCGGCCAGCAACCAAGAACTTAAAGACTTACTCACAACCGGCCTGAAGATCTTTCAGGGTCACCAGCAGCACGCCGAACACCTCGCGGCGGAACTTGAATAGAGGCCGGAGAATGCGTCACGGTAGGTTTGGCCGAAGCCTCGGCGCGCTTGTTCTCCTTCTGGCGATGGGAACGGCGCGTGCCGAAACTGTTCATGTTAAGATCGCTCAAGTGGCCTATTCGCCGGTGCGAATTTCGGCGCATGTCGGCGACACCGTCGAATGGGACAATAGCGACATCGTCGCGCACACGGCGACCGCGCGAAATGGCGCATGGGACATCACAATTTCTCCGAACAGCAAAGCGAGCGTCGTCCTCAAGTCGGCCGGCACATTTGAATATTATTGCAGGTTTCACCCGAACATGACCGGGCAGATCACGGTCGCCGAATAACGCGAACTCGCCCCGCTACCGAACGAACTTGTAGCGAAAGCGCTCGCCATCCGGTTCGATGAGCCCCGTTGTCGGGTGCGGAAAATGGATCGGCAAGACAAACCTGCCGGTTCCGGCGGTCTCGTTGAGAAATTTCCGTCTCGACCGCGCGGCTTGCGCCGGATCCCAATCGAAGATCGTCGACCAATCGGGTTCTCGGCATTGCAAAGCGTGGTGCATCAGGTCGCCGATGACCACCGCCTGTTGTCCGCGCGAGCGGATATTGACGCAACAATGGCACGGCGAGTGACCGGGCGTCGGCGTCAGCCAAAACGTATCGTCGAGCTGATAGTCGTCCTCCACGAGCAGCGCCTGGCCGGCTTCGACGATCGGCTCGCAATTATAGCGCCACACATTACCGCCGCCGCCCGGCCGATTTTCGCCGCGTTTGGTCGACTCCTCCCAGGCGGCATATTCCCTTTTGTGGAAGATATATTTGGCCTTCGGAAAGGTCGGCACCCAACGTCCGTCGCGCAGGACGGTATTCCATCCGCTATGGTCGATATGCAGGTGCGTGCAGAACACGTAGTCGATGTCCTCGAAGCGCAGGCCCGAGGCCTTAAAGCCGTCGAGCCAGGGCTGTTTCGGGAAGTCCATCGGGGGCGGATAGCCTTTATCCTCGCCGGTGCAGGTATCGATCAGAATCGTGTGCTTGGGCGTGCGCACCACGTAAGTCTGATACGTGATCACCATTTTGCCCGATGCCGGATCAAACACTTCGGGATCGAACTCGGCGAGATGACGCCGGCCGATCTCAGGATCGTAGGCGGGAAACATATCCTCAGGCCGCCGCCACGGGCCGTCCCGCTCGATAATGCTGGTAATGGTGACGTCCCCTAT
>JBAPZR010000066.1:0-2066 GCA_049285335.1 Xanthobacteraceae bacterium
CCGTCTGCGCTGTCCGACCGAGAAAGATTCACGGTCGCTTGAACGGTTGCGAGAATGTTCTTTACTCGGTGTTCGGCTTCCCCAGCCAAAGTGGTGATTTGCCTTTCGCTTCGCTTGCGCTCAGTGACGTCCTGGAAGCAGTTGACCGCGCCGAGGACGTTCCCGGTGCCGTCCTTAATTGCTTCAATGTTCACAAGCACAACGCCGCGCGAGCCATTCGAACGCTCGACCACAATCTCCCGATTGTGGATGGAAACGCCGCTTCGCAAAACCTCGCCCATCGGGCAATCAGGATGGTCTATCGGGCCGCCGTCCAGGTGGTACATGCGGTATGAACCGCAGAAACGGTCCGTAGGGTCGTTGAGCTTGGGAGACCGGCCCCAAAGTTTGGCGGCCTGGGTGTTGTAGTGCATGATGAGACCGCTCGCATCACAGACGTAAACGGCAACGGGCATCAGATCAAACAGCTGGCCGACCATCGGCAGCCTGGGATCAACTGGCACGCGTTCATTAAGCTGCGGCCGATGTTCTATAAAATCTTCGAGGCTCTCGGTAAACATGAGCTGCGGGCAAGAAATACCCAGCGATCTTCAAAATCGAGGTACGACCTTTTTAACGCCGGATCGGCGGTTGCTTCCGCTTGCGCCCTGGCGTCAGCGCCACGCCGATGACACTCTCGAACCTGCTCACTCAGCTGTTGAAGCACTACACGCCCTCGATTGAACAATCACCTGCTTACGAAGCTACATCAAGGTTGCGCTGCTGGATAGGTCAACGGCGGGGCCAACGTGTTTGGTCGGGTTTCCTACATTAGGAGTGACAGCGGACTCACTTGAACAGCCGCAAGCAGCTATCGCCGCTTCGGACCGAGGCGCGCAGCATGAGGACGCCCAGGAATGTTACAAAGCGAAGCATTTTGCTAAGGCGGTTACGCGCCTGTCACGGGGCTACAGGGCGGCGGGGCGCCGCCTATCGCACTTCACGAGAGCGTTCTTCGAGCCACCCGACCATGTTCTCGTAGCTCTGCGCAATGCCCACCATGACTGCCTTGCAATGGGCATCCCTTATTTCCGCAGCAATCGACCAAGCTTCCTCCGCCCGATTACGCCAGTATTGAGGGTCTAGCGGTGCATACGTCATTGGACAAACTCACTCGCACAGCACCTGCTGGGCTGTGGGAAGGGCCGGCTATTTATTTTCGGCCAGATTACGCTGACACAAGTCAGCCAGCTGTTCCTAGGCCGCAGCCATTTGGCGACAACGCGACATTCCAGCCAACGTTCCAATTCCGACATTGGGGACCTCAAACCCTTCGGCACGCGTTGGAATGTGCGGGGTCACTGATCGTATTCCCGCCCGTTCCTAGGTTTTTAGGCCAATAGGCGGGCGGCCGGGTATGGCTGCGCCGATCTAACTACGAAGTCACCGAGGAAGCCGTGGACTTTGACGAGGCCCGCCAGCAAGGCAGTCCTGATGTCTAATCCTGTCTGGCCGTGGAACGCGTCGTTCGTATTATCCCTCCAGGCGGCGCGGATGTGTTGGGACGCGCAACCAGTCATTTTTCTTCGCTGTTTGCGTATTGTCCAAAGCGGCGTAGAGGCCAAAGCCGAAACTACGCGAATGATGACTGAAAAAGTTGCTGCGTTGGCTGAAGCTCAAGTCGCGGCAAGCGATGTCGGCCGCGCACTTCGTCATGGCTGCGACTATTGACTGCCATCAGCGGGCGGTCGTCTTCTCAGCCATGTGTCTATCATCGAACGAGCCCTAAGGGTTGCGTCTCTGCGAGCGCCGAAAGTTTTTCTCTGCAGCGATTGCCCCTCAGTATGAATCACGACATGCCACTGGTCTCGCTCGATCCCCACCCTGATCGTGAACCGAACGCCTCTATATTCCATCGGAGTTCACACAAGCCCACACACCCGGAAAACGCTGCCGTTCAAGATATTGTTCCGGTTTGAGGGAACAGCCACGTGAGGAGCCGGGTTTAACGATGAGCCGGCTCGGCACATGGTCGGTTAGTGGCCCAGACAGCCCCATCCCCCCGACACCCTCTGCTCTGGGCCACG
>JBAPZR010000067.1:0-2873 GCA_049285335.1 Xanthobacteraceae bacterium
CTCCATGGCTTCCCCTTCCGGCCACTCCCGGCGCTCAAAGGAATAACAGACAGCGGATCGGGTTACTGTTACCTGCGTCACACCAAACGGGTCTGAAAGGGTGAAAACCGAGATATGCCCTGCAGCAAAACACCGGCCATTCGATCACCTCACTGGCAAGCGAGAAAAACCAATGACGAGGCAGCGTTGCACTTCTGCCATTGCGGCGGGGGCACAGGGCTTTTGGCCGCGGTGACCGTCTTCATAAATTGCCGAGCCATAGACACGCGCGCCTTCGTTCTTAGCGCGGCCGAGCGGTGCCCTCGTACATGAAAGCCAAATGTTTCGGACCACGCATGTAACCGGTCTCGAAACGGTCAAATTGGAAACCACCATCCTCTATCAGACTCTGGATCGCGCGGTTGAGATGGCAACCACCGCCGATACGTATCCAAGCCGGAGTCAGATGGTCTTGCCACCAACGCACATTCGGCTCGGGGGCCCGCCCATGTTCGACAAAGAGGAGCCGTCCGGTTGGCCTGAGGACACGATGCATTTCGCGAACCGCGCGACCAGCATCCGGAATGCTGCACATGGTCCATGTGGTTACCACCGTGTCAACGCTGGCGCTTTCGAGTGGGATTGCTTCGGCTGACCCTTCGATCAGTTCGAGCGAAGGCGTATCGGGACGCAGATTTCGCCGTACCATCGAGAGTAGTTTCACCGATGGATCAAGACCAATAAGGCGTTCCACGTTGTGCGAATAGAAAGGCAGATTGAGGCCAGACCCAATGCCGATTTCAAGCACGCGACCATCGGCTGCCGGTACGATACGGCTTCGATAAGCAACGAGGTCTTGTCGGCGCATCGTTAGATTGATGAGTAACGGAAAGATTTGATCTCGATAAAAGCCCATCGCTAAGGAAGCCTATTTTTCAAACCTGTTCGTTGCACGGGCGCCCGTACGCGTGACGATCGAAACTATATTGTAAAACTGCGCCCGCCGCCCGACGCGTTCGCGGGCAGCCCATAAAGCGCACCGTATTTTTCGCGAAGATAGTCAAGATACGGCCCCATACTGATCGCCGCGCCGGTTGCGCGCTCGACGAGAGCGTTCGGCACGAATTTGCTTCCGTGCCGGTAAAGATTCTCGCGTAACCAGGAGTGCAGCGTTGCGAATTGGCCGCTGGAGATTTCGTGCGGGATGTCGGGGTGCGCCCTAAGCGCGGCCGCATAAAACTGCGCCGACAGAATGTTGCCGATCGTGTAGCTCTGGAATTGACCCCCGATGTAGCTCGAGTACCAATGCGCGTCCTGCAGACAGCCGTCGCGATCATTGGGTGGTGCGGTGCCAAGGTCAGCTTGCATTGCCCCGTGCCAAGCCTCCGGCAGGTCCGTCACGCGGAGCTTGCCCTCGAGCAGTTTAATCTCGAGGTCGAAACGCAGCATGATGTGCAGGTTATAGGTCACCTCGTCCGCATCAGTACGAATGAGGGACCGCGCCACTTTATTAATGGCGCAATAGAACGAATCGAGCGGAACGCTTGACAGTTGCTCGGCAAAGGTTCGTTGCAACGACGGATAAAAATGCTCCCAGAAACCGCGGCTGCGCCCAACAACGTTCTCCCAAAGCCGCGACTGGCTCTCATGCACACCGGCGGAGACGCCTCGTCCGAGTGGCGTGCCATCAAGCGCAGCGGCGACACCTTGCTCGTACAGGGCGTGGCCGGCCTCGTGCAGCGTCGAAAACAGCGCGTCTCCCAGATCATTCTCGTTGACGCGAGTGGTGATGCGAACGTCGCCAGCAGAAAACCGGGTGCAAAAGGGATGATGGGTGAGGTCGAGCCGGCCGCGCTTGAGATCGTAGCCTAGGCTCTCCGCGGCGTGCAGGGCAAAATCGAACTGAGTGGCTTTGGCAAAGGTTTGCCGCAAACTGGAGTCGTCGGCAGCAGGCTGCTCACAGATCGCCCGCACCATCGGGACGAGTTGGCGTTTTAGTTCGCCGAACAGCTTGCGGGTCGACGCAGTGGTCATACCCTCATCCGCGTCGTCGATGTGCGGATCGGCGATGTTCTTGTTAGGCACAAAGTAGGAGGAGTATTCCCGGCTAAGGTCCAGCGTCCGCTCGAGATAAGGCACCATCGCCGCGAAGCCATTCGCTGGCCGCGCCCTCGTCCAAGCATCATACGAGGCAGAGCTGTGCGCGGTTGCGCGCGCGACATGGTCCGGCGGTATCTTGATTTTCTTTTGATATTCGCGGTGTGCGGCACGGATCAGGCTCGCGTCGTCAGAATCGTAGGCCAAGCTCTCGCCGTGGTGGGTGAGCGCGTCGATCAGCCTACCGAGTGCCGGGGCGATTGACCGCTCATGCGCCAGCCGGCAGAGCATAGCGCGCTGACCACCTCGGGCACCGGCGCCACCTTCCGGCATGTAGGTCGCCTGGTCCCAGCTCAGGACATCGGCGGCCGCAGTCAGATCGCTGATCTCGCGTAAGCGCTGCTTGAGCTCACCCAACATTTGCTGCGCAGAGCGACGATTGCGCGCACGTTTGGCCGCCGTCATCCGCGAGCGAGATGCGGGCTTCGGTTTGCGAACCTTTTTCACGGGACGACAGAGTTAGCCCGCCGCCACGACCATGATCTCGACCTTGTAGTCGGGCGATGCGAGTTTGGCCTCCACGGTTGCCCGCGCTGGTGTGTTGCCCGGCGACACCCACGCATCCCAAACTGTGTTCATCTCACCAAATTGCGCCATGTCGGTGATCCAGATATTGGCCGAGAGCAGCTTAGTCTTGTCGGTTCCGGCGATGGCGAGGAAGCCATCAATCTGCGACAGGATGCTTCTGGTCTGGTCGGCCATGCTTTTGCCTTTCGGGCTATCGGCAACGATGCCGG
>JBAPZR010000068.1:0-1797 GCA_049285335.1 Xanthobacteraceae bacterium
GGCAGCTCGCAAGGCGCTCGAGGCGGCCGGTGTGAAGGTACTCGACGGTCGGTTCCTTGATTTCCGGGACCCTTGGGGCAACCGAGTGGAGATTGTCGGTTACGACAACATTCAGTTCACGAAGGCGTCTAATGTGTTGCGCGGCATGGGCCTGATGCACTTGGCAAAGAACGAGAAAGCAAAAAAGGAATTGGCCGGCAAGGGCATGGCGCTGGAAGAGGCTTGAGGGCGGATCTGGATAGCGGAATAAGCGGTTAATGCGCCACGTCTGGTTTGACTTTCGCGAGGCCGCTTTGAACTTTTCCTATCTTTCAGCCGCGGCGCGACCAGCATCCGGCCTCCGCACTTAGCCTCTGCAACACCGCGATCGGCGGCTCCGCCCCGTACGCAAAGTTCCCGTAAGTTATGCATTGCCGCACGCAAGTCGTCGGTTTTCTTCGATGAACTTTCGCCCCCCTCTCCGTCAAAACCAGACGAGCTCCTAATTGCCCTTCCTTAAATCTTGATCTTGGCGAGACGAGCTGTCGGCCATGCCGAACAAGAATGAATAATCGGAGGCCATCGTTTTTGTCGCGGCGGCCGAAGCAATCCCTGCCTTGGTATGACACTCGAGGCACGTGAATGTGTTTTGAAAATAAGTTTCCAGGGTGGTGTTGGCGACCTTGTGAATCACGGGATTTGGCTGCGGATTGCCCGCGGTCAACGGAACCGCCGCTGCTTTCGGAACCACCGCCGGCGCATTGGCCCAAAGCACATCCACGAGCTGATAGTTGAGGAAAACGGAGTTCGGATTGCTGGCGCGAATGAGCGTCCGGACCCATTGATTAAGGCCGGCGACGTCGTTGAACGTGGTGTGGCTGATCGAAATTCTCGCGAACCACCTGCACTGGCGCGTCATAGGGATCGGCCGGATAGCGCGGAAATGCCGGATGATCAGGACTGTTTCCTAAAGGCTGTGCATTGGGACGACAGCCATAGTGATCCGCCTGCGGGTTACAATCCGCATTGTAAAACGTGTACCAGGTCCGCAACGCATTGTTTTTGATGTCGGCGGCGCTGGGAGCATTGTTGACATGTTCGAAAGTCGCCCAGATGAATTGCGGGGACTTGCTTGTCTTGTGAATAATATGCAGCCCAACCAGTCCCACGGTAACCAATCGGGGCGAACTGTTGGAGCCGGGATCCGCGACATAAGCCTTTGATGTCTTGAAAAACGGCCACTGCGAAGGATCGGGCAACTCGATCCAGGACGCTTTAAACACCATCGAGCCGGCTTTTCCGTATTGCGAAAATTCGCCTCTTCCGTTCGGCAAGTCGATGCCGGAATTCTCGGCAAAATACTGCTGCATGGTTGCGTCATAGAGCCGGTTCGCCGCGATGTAGCTGAATAAATCGCGATTCATACGGATTTCGTAGAGGGCGAGATGGCGGCTCTGGGCGGTCAACCAGGCGCCGCCGGTGCCCGCCTGCGTGAAGCGCGAACCCAAGGATTTATTTTCCTGTGCGCGCGATTCACCGGAGCACCACGGGGAGGGCGGAGCGGCGCCTTTCTGAAAGACATCCGAAGCTTCTTTGTAGGTTTCCCACACAACCGGCGCGGTGTTGTTGGGTTCGCCAAATTTTGCTGCCGAAATCGTTGTGTCGGCACTGCATTTTTTTGGCGAAGCTTGCCAATTGACCGCGATGAAATCTTGCCAAGCCAAGCAGTTTACGTTCGCCTGCCAATTCGCGCCGGCGATGTCCGACGGGATCGCGTAGGAAAGCGTTGGCGGCGTCTCACATCCGCTGGTCGTCGGT
>JBAPZR010000069.1:0-4382 GCA_049285335.1 Xanthobacteraceae bacterium
CCCCCTAGTCGTGCCAGTGGCCCCGGACCGCGCCCCAGCCCCCTAGCTAGAGCGGCCGGGGCCACACCTGAACATCGGCGGAAACACCTAAAAGTTCGGTTTTGGTCCCGAAGGCCATTCCCGCCAATGCGTCGGCCGCATGTTGTAGAGCGACTTGCCGGTTTCGATATTGACCCAGCCGTCGGCCGTGCGTCGGCATGGGAAAGAAAGAGCGTGCACGCCTGCGCTGTCGATAACGACCAATTCCAAATCGCGATCAAATGGCGCGGTGGCGATCGGCTTCCATTGCGCGTTGGGATCGTCAAATACGAACATTGGTTCTGCACTCGTTGTGATTGATTGGCGGTGATCGATGCTTCCTTTGGGCGGGCCCGGCGAAACCGGCGCCTAAAATGAGAGCGGCGCATCCGTGCCCTGATACACGTCGCGCCGTCCCACCCCGACATCCGCTGCCCCAACTGTGCATCGGAACGGCGCGCAGGTTTGCGATGCCTGTCGTTGGCGGGCTCACACCGGTACCGGTCCGGCCCGCGAAATCTTTTTTTCGAGGACAAATATTTGCTTTGACGGGCCACTTGCGCCGCGCGCGCTGTGTCGTGATGTGCTAATCTCGACCCGCGATGCCTCGTCTTGAGTGGAGAGGCTATGATTACCGTTCCAGAACTCGCGGCAGAAGCCTTGGGGTCTTTCCTTGCCGAGCATATCAGCCGGCGCTTTGGATCGACGGACGCGGAGTTGACGGAAGCCCTTCCCTCGGCGGCGAGGCTTGCTCTCGATTGCATCGGCAACAGCGACGCGCTCTACCATAATGTGGAACACACGATGCTGGTGACGCTCGCCGGCTACGACATCATGCGCGGTCGAGCGCTGCTGACGCAGACCGATGCCGGCGACTTCGCGCATCTGATCATCGCCTGTCTGTTTCACGACATTGGCTATGTGCGCGGCATTCTCAACGGCGACGGCCCGGACGGTTACGTGATCGACGCCAAGGGCAACAAAAACAAGCTGCCGCGCGGCGCCTCCGACGCGGCGCTCATGCCCCACCACGTCGATCGCTCGAAGCTCTTTGTCATGGATCGGCTGGCGAAGAGTAAGCTCGTCGACGCCAGCCGGGTCGCCGACGCCATCGAGTTTACCCGTTTCCCGCCGCGAGACGCGGACGACAGCGCCAACGAAGAGGGTTTGTTGGTGCGGGCCGCCGATCTGATCGGACAGCTCGGCGATCCGCATTATCTGCGCAAGGCCAATGCGCTGTATTTTGAGTTCGAAGAAGTCGGCATGAACAGGCAGCTTGATTACACGTCGCCGGCCGATCTGACGGATTTATATCCGCAGTTTTATTGGAACAGCATTTCGCCGCACATCCAGCACGCCATCCACTATCTGAACGTCACCTCGAGCGGGCGGCAGTGGGTCGCTAACCTCTACAGCAACGTGTATCGCGCCGAGCGTGACAGTCTGTGCGGGCCGCAGCGCTGAGAGTCTGGGGTCAAAACTCATAAGCGACCACGGCCGTCAAAACGAGCCCAGCGTCATCAGACACGATCGACGGCGCGGAGTGCCTCTACTCGCTATAGGCCCCGCCAAGCCGTCTGGATCTAACCAAAAGTCGGCGCGAATAATTGTTCGATAGGAATGGGCTGCACGATGAGGCCCTGTTCGGCCATATAGGTCACCAGGGCCTCGAGCGTCGGCCGGTTCGGCTCAATGCCGTAGGGCCAGCAATCACCGCCAAACAGCGTGTCGAGCTCCTCGATGTCGGCCGGCAGCCACGGCAGCATGTAGCGGAGCGTGCCGGAAAATCGCATTTTCTCACGCGCGCGATCTTTGGCGGCGCATAGCGCATCGTAAAGGCTGGTCGCCACGAATGGATGGCGCTCGTAGATGTCGTTGCGGATGACGATCAAATGCATGATCGGAAAGATGCGGGTGCGGCGGAAATAATCCTGCTCGCGGGCGCGATAGTCGGGAAATAGGCGCACGACGTCCGGGTGCCGGTTGAGCGCGCGCGGCAGATTGGAGCCGATAATGGCGTGGATCGCGCCGGCCTCTAAAAGCTCGCTGAGCGATTTGCCGCTGTGGTTCGGCACGATATTGACCGGGCGCAGGAGCGGCATCACCGAGGGACGGCCGTAACGGCCCGGTTCGTTGACGGCCCCTTCGACCCATTCGATATCGCCAAGGTCGACGCCAAGATCGTGCTGCATCAGACCGCGGATGAAGATCGCTGCGGTCTGGGTGTAGAGCGGAACGCCGATGCGCTTGCCGGCAAGATCCCTCGCGGCAGTGATGTACCTGCGGTTCACGACGATGAAGCCGTGTCGAAAAACCCGCGAGGCAAAAACCGGTAACGCCACGAAAGGCAATTTCTTCGCGGCCAGCCGGCTGACATATTCCGAGCTCGACATTTCGCAGGCGTCGAATTCCAGCCGGTTCGACATCCGGTCGAAAATCTCGCGTGGGTTGTCGATGACCAGAAAATTGAGGTCGATGCCGTCGGGTTCGATATCCCCGGTTTGCAGCGCCAGCATACGGTCGTAGAGGCCGCAGGCGAAGGTCATCCGCAAGGCAGGCATTGCGGGGCACCTCATGGAAAAATTTGCGAAAAAACTTTCCTACCATTACACAACGCCAGCCGCGACGTCCTTTTGACGCCGCCGGCGATACAATCTGCACCGTGGACGGCGAAACATGACAGACAAGGAATTGCTCGCCCGCTTCGACGGGCCCATTGTAATGGTCGGCTTCGGCTCGATCGGCAAGGGCACTCTGCCGCTGATCGAGCGGCATCTGGCGTTCGACCGCGAGAAATTTGTCGTCATTGCTCCCGACGACGCCGACCGCCGACTGCTCGACCAGCGCCAGATCCGCTTCATGCATCTGGCGCTTACGCCCGAAAATTTCCGCGACGTGCTGATGCCGTTGCTCACCAGCGGTCCCGGCCGCGGCATGATGGTCAACCTCTCGGTCGACACATCCTCGGTCGACCTGATGGATTTCTGCAAGGACATCGACGCCTTTTACATCGATACGGTGGTTGAGCCCTGGCCCGGCCTTTATTTCGACGCCAAGCGCTCGATCTCGGAGCGCTCGAACTATGCGCTGCGCGAGGGCGTCCTCGATCTTCGCCGCCGCCGCCCCGGCGGCGTCACCGCGGTGAGCTGCTGCGGAGCCAATCCGGGAATGGTGTCCTGGATGGTCAAGCAGGCGCTTATCGATATCGCCAAGGACTTGAAGCTCGACGTCGCCGTGCCGAGTACGCGTGAGGAATGGGGCCGCCTGATGCAGCGCGTCGGCGTCAAGGGCATTCACATCGCCGAGCGCGACACGCAGCGGGCCAACACGCCGAAACCGCGCGAAAAGTTCATCAATACCTGGTCGGTGGAAGGCTTCATTTCAGAAGGCCTGCAGCCGTCCGAACTTGGTTGGGGGACGCACGAGAAGACCATGCCGTCCGGCGCCCATCACCACGATTTCGGATGTGGCGCCGCGATTTATCTGACGCGCCCTGGCGCCGGCACGAGGGTCCGCTCATGGACGCCGACGGCGCAGGCCCAGCTTGCGTTCATGGTCACGCACAACGAGTCGATTTCGATCGCGGACTACTTCACGCTGCGCGAGAACGGCAAGGTCGTCTACCGGCCGACCTGTCACTATGCCTACCATCCTTGCGATGACGCCGTGCTGTCGCTCGACGAAATGGCCGGACGCGGCTGGGTGCCGCAAAAGACCTGGCACATTCTGTCCGAAAACGACGTTGTCGACGGCATCGACGAGCTTGGCGTACTGCTCTACGGCCATGCCAAAAATGCCTATTGGTACGGCTCGCAGCTCTCGATCGAGGAGACCCGCCAGCTTGCGCCGTATCAGAATGCGACCGGCCTGCAGGTGACCTCGGCGGTGCTTGCCGGCATCGTGTGGATGCTGGAAAATCCCGATCGCGGCATTGTCGAGGCGGATGAAATGGACTTCCGCCGCTGCCTCGCGATCCAGCGGTCGTATCTCGGGCCGGTGATCGGTGAATATACCGATTGGACGCCGCTGGCGGAGCGCGGCCGGCTGTTCCCGGAGGTCCTCGACAAGGACGATCCCTGGCAGTTCAGCAATGTGCTCGTGACGTGATGAGCTTATCGAGCCGATGCCTCATTTCAGGCGTTGCGCAGCCTCGTCGATCAAGCTGAGATCGGAATGAGCTTTGACGTCAAACCGCGACGTGACAAAGCCGAGATCGTGCGTCAAGTCGGTGTTTCTTTGCAGGGCTTCGAGGTTCGGCCGCATGTCGGGGTCGTGATAGACGTCGCGCTTGGTAAACAGCCAGTCGAAATTCTGCGGCGGCCGCTTGGTGAGAGCGCCGACGATATCCATCGTCGCTTCGTGGT
>JBAPZR010000070.1:0-2085 GCA_049285335.1 Xanthobacteraceae bacterium
GCTCTAGGCCAGTGGAACAATTAGTGCTTTGCGGATTTAATCATCAGCGGGGCGGAGAATTGGTATCAAATACAACTCGTAGCTCAATACCGGCAATTCGCCGAGGAGTGTCGCAAGCTGGCTGTCACTACTGACAAGCGAGGGGGAAAGCAGATGCTCCAATCCATGGCGAGAGCTTGGGAAAGAGTTGCTAACGAACGAGAGCGTCAACTGAGAAAGCAGATTGATATTTGTAGCGGCTTCGACGTTTTGGGTGACATGTCCTCAGTGACACATCCCTAGCGACCGACTCATTGCGACTCACTGGTAGGTCGCGCGAACCCGACGACAAAGGGCCGGGTCGCTAAAACAGCTTTTCGGCTCGCTTGCAGGCGCCATCGAAACTTTGGACGCCATCATTCGCCTTAAAATCAATCGACGCGAGCCCCCTTATGCGGTTGATTTTCCCTGCTGTAACCCCACTGACTACCCCGCGTTCAGTAGCGGCAAATCCTACGGCTCCGTCAGCTGCCTCACTGACAATGACTACCGGGTCGTAACCCAGCACTGTTATCGTGCGAGCTTCCAAATTGACCGCGACAATGATTGCACGTTTTTCACTTGTGCCGCGGGCGTGATCGGCCATGTCTCCATTACATGCGAGAAAGTAGGTTGTGCCTGGGCAACTTCGCCGAAGGTGAGTGCTGCTAGGATGAGTAGCCAACGCATTGAGATCCGCCTAACAGGTCCCCCGTGATAGCACCGGCACCATAGATCCCCAATTCAAGATGATGGAACTTCCAATCGTCAAGATGATTGTTACCCCTTGGGGGCCCGGCTCTCGACTGGGAGTGGCGCGATTAGCAAAATGGGCTGGAGGGTTATGAAAGTGGACACCAAAGCGCGCGCAGCGTCCCGCGAGTTGCCGGCCATAGGCAAATCGCGAACCGGGATCGACGGCCTTGATGAAGTGACCTATGGCGGACTGCCGAAGGGCCGGCCGACCTTGCTGTGCGGCTCGGCAGGGTGTGGCAAGACCCTGTTCGGGATGACCTTCCTCTATAACGGCGCGGTCGAATATAACGAACCGGGCGTCTTCATCGCTTTCGAGGAACGGCCGGAAGACCTGATCAAGAATGTCGGTTCGCTTAAGTACGACGTCGAAACGCTGATTTCCGAAAAGAAGCTTGCGATCGATCACGTCGAGATCGAACGCACCAAGATCGCGGAGGCCGGTGAGTACGATCTTGAAGGCCTTTTCATCCGGCTCGGCTATGCCATCGATTCGATCGGCGCGAAGCGCGTCGTCATCGACACCATCGAAACCTTGTTCAGCGGGTTGGAAAACGAGCAGCTGCTGCGTTCCGAATTGCGCCGATTGTTCGAATGGCTCAAGGAGAAAGGCGTCACCGCCATCATTACCGCTGAGCGCGGCGAAGGCGCGTTGACGCGCTACGGTCTGGAAGAATACGTCGCGGACTGCGTCATTCTGCTCGACAACCGCGTTCACGATCAGCTGACGACTCGCCGTCTGCGCATCGTCAAATATCGTGGCTCGGCGCACGGCACCAACGAATACCCGTTCATTCTCGACGAGCAAGGCGTCACGGTGATGCCGATCACGTCGAGCGGGCTCGAGCACGACGCCTCGACCGAACGCGTTTCGACCGGCATCCCCGATCTGGATCAGATGTTGGAAGGCAAAGGCTATTACAAAGGCTCCAGCATCCTGGTGTCCGGCATGGCGGGCAGCGGCAAATCGACGGTCGCGGCGCAATTCGCCGATTCGATTTGCGCGTCGGGCAAGCGTTGCATCTATTTCGCGATGGAGGAGTCGCCCGATCAGGTCATCCGCAACATGCGCTCGATCGGGATGGATCTGCAAAAATGGGTCGACAAGAAGTTGCTGCGGTTCAGCGCACGGCGGCCGAGCCTTTTCGGTCTCGAGACCCACTTGGCGACGATGCACCGCGATGTGACCGATTTCGAACCCGCCGCGGTCATCATCGATCCGTTGTCCGCCCTCTTAAACGCCGGCGCGTCCCACGATGTGCATTCGATGGTGCTCCGCCTGGTCGATTTCCTCAAATCGCGCGGCGTCACGGC
>JBAPZR010000071.1:0-35570 GCA_049285335.1 Xanthobacteraceae bacterium
AGAACCCCAAGCAGTCTGGGGCTTGGGGCGCTGTTAGTTATTGCCTCAAACGTTAGGCTTCTACGCTGAGCGGCCAGGGGTGTCGGGGGATGGGGTGGCCGCCTGGTCGTGGCCTAAGCGCGTCCAACAATTAACAGAACACCGGCGCAAATTTAATTACGTAAACTTCCGTAGCCTCGCAAAGGCCCGCCACATCCCCGGAAACCTCATATTAAATCGCTGATGCGTAGATTACCGCAGACTGAGGCGAGGGGTGTTCTATGGGACAAGCGATGGAAATTCAGAAACCGTCACTGGAGCAGCGTAGGCAGCTAAACGCTGTCCATTCCGCATGGGATGCGCTCGAGCAGACTGTCCTGGTTGAAAATGTGAGGACGCTCCAAGATCTGGTGCAGGAAATGCTGCGGCCGATGCTGAAATCGTGGCTAACGACAATCTGCCACCCCTGGTCGAACGCCTTGTTCGCGCCGAGATAGCGCGGGTGGCGGGTAGCAAACCGCATGAGCGTGAGAAACGCGACCTATTATTTTAGATGTGCGTGCCTGCCGCAGTAATGCAACGTCGTTTCTTGGATCAATCGCGCAAAGAAAAACGCCGGCAAGCTTAGGAACTCCCCGGCGAGTTATCGTTGCGCTTGGAAAATGACCGAATTGTTCTCAACCTTTGGTAACGACAGGCGGCGGCGGGGCTTTGCCCTTGCCGACTCCGTACGTTTGTGCAGAGGCGGCGACACTAAAGAGAGTCATCGCCACTGCCGTCAAAAAAGCAATCTTCTTCATGAAGTAAACTCCCCCTTTGTCATGACAGTTTAATCGTATCGGCGGAACAGCGCGCTTGACTAGTGCTACAAAGACACAGTCTCAAGGAAAAAGTTCGCGATCGCGATTCGGCTTCGCCCTATGGGGGATGACGCGGATCAGGTGCCTTACAAGGGAGTATGATTGGTTGTGTGGTGGACGTGGCGAAGGTACTCAGCCGTCGCCTTACGTTTACTCGAATATCCAATCTTAACGAACTGACCAATGTTGGCGAAATAAACAAGGCGCCTTTTTCTGTTGGCACAATCCGGGCAGGGAAAGAGATCGGGTGCGACGGCCGCCAAAGATTCTGTTTGCGGTTAATGGGCCTCAGATTGTCGCACTTTGGAAATGTGCTAGTTAAATCAACATCTGTGGCAGTCCTACCCTCCCCCACCACTCGAAAAATCCCATTTGATTTCGCTGGTATTTTCGCTTTAGCGCCCTCTCACCTTGCCCTTAGGTGAGGGATCGGCGACGGGTTCGCTAGAAACTAGAACTGATGTCATACTAAGCCATGGCAAAGGGCTGGAAGATTAGCGCGGTGAGGCCTGGCAGGGGCGCCAGTGGCGCAATGCGCCAGGAGCTATTTCTTGTCGCCATTTCCGACAAAGTCGAGGCTCTCCGAGCAGTAAAAGCGTGCCTTCCCGACGCAGAAGTTAAGATACACTCGGAAGCTAGTCCGGACATGCTTGCAGAATATCAGGTCAACAACGGCGAAATGTTCGTGCTCCCAGACGGGTCGTGACCCCGCCCACGTTGGCCGCAATCCGCCGTGCCTCGTATGCGCGACTGACCAGCGGGACCGAATGTGAGAGGGGGAACGTTGGCCAGAATATCGCGTTGGTTTTTGCATCAACCCGAAGGAGTGTCGCCTCATGACCCGCCAAAACTTAAACGACGCGGCGCACTGGCGCGACCGGGCCGCCGAAACGCGGGTGCTGTCTGAAGTCATGACAAATGCCGAAACCAAATCAACAATGCTCAAGCTGGCGAATGATTACGACACGTTAGCAGACCGAGCTCTGCAGCGTGCTGCCCATGTTATGACGCGCGGGGTCAGACCAGTTCCGACAAAGCGATCCAGCGCGAAGTGACGCTCAACCAATGTCTGCTGTCGGGGGTAATAAGGACACGGCGACTTTTTGAGTACACGTCCTTAGTAAGCCGACGCGTCGGCTTTGATGTCGTCCGCAATCACAGCCATATGTGCAATAAGGTCTTTCTCCGAGCTGGCGTCAGCATCGCTCAGGCTGGTTATCGCAATACCGAGATTTATCTCGTCTGCGCCAAGTTGCTTAAGCGCATCAACATGCGACGATACTTGATCACGCTCCTTTTCAATAGCTGCATCGAGCCCAGCCATGATGGTGCTGAGGTTTAACGCCTCGTTTGCGATGTCGCCGACCGCTGGATGCGCTCCGTGCGCCGCCTCGGAAAGTCTCGAGGCTTCAGCGCTTATCCTTCCGACGATTGATTGAATGGTCGAATCTTCTGCCCCAGACGGCACCAGCGACATCAGCCAAATGCCACCTGCCGCAAGTAGCGCGATGTGGGCATTTCGAAGGCCGCGCTCAGACAATCGCATCGGAAAGCCCTCCCTGATGACAGCCTAACAAGTCTGGCCGGCAGAGTCTTCACGACGAAGGCGGCGCCGTTTGACCGGTAATTTTCCGGCAACGGTCACGGGGCCCTAGGGCTTCCCGGCAATTTCTCACTGCGCATCTAGGGAGCCGCGACCACGGTGTGGCCGGGTCGGCGTGAGGGCAATCGCAAATTGTGTGTGCGTCTGTGTTTGCGTCGTATGGTGCCTTTGGTGTCGAGGCGGCGGACAAATCTGCCTGCACCGCGGTGCGTTGGGATTGCACGTGTTGCATCCCGCGATTGCTGTCGTTGCGGTTGCTGTGATAACACCCAGCGTCAGCAATGCTATCTCCAACCTGATCATTGTTGGTCCTCCTCCTTGCTGCTGCAGGCGCCGGTTCAAGCAGCAGTATCAGGCGCGGTTGATCGCCTGCTCAAGAATTGGTCATGACCCATTACTCAATGTTCTTGAACAACCGCAACGTAATCGGCGTAACGGCGGTTTCTGTGATGGCGTAGGACACAACGGTTATCGAGAAACATAACGACTATGATAACGGCGGTTCGAAGGTAATCATCAAGAAAAAGTCGGGCGAATTTCAGAACAAGATAATCATCCGCAAAAACTACCGGTGAGTCACTTTCAACTGCCCGAGCTGCGGTTCGAGTTTTTTTTTGATTTACCAGGCTGTACAACTTGTCCGTTGGCACGCGACAGACGCAGCGCTCGAAGCCGATGCATATTCCTGATAGCCGCGGCATGCCTTTCTGCCTCTTGCTTCATAGCAAGTGCAATCTCAGCTTCTCGCCGGGCATTTTTGGACTGTGCAGTCTCTACCGATTCAGGGTCTCTTTTACTTGTCATTCGTATTCAATTGCGTGGGTTAAAGCAGATGATTAACACATATGTATTCCGGGCGGATTGCCAAAGCCCAGCGGTGACACAGTTCGTCACATTATTACCGCTTCTTCTTCAAAAGGGAAACGGTCGATCGTTCAATGGGGGTACCGCGCCGCTTTTCCAAGTTAAAGACCGTAACTTGTGGATTTAGATGTCTTTCCTTTGTCTCCCGCGCCGCCTTTTCAGCTGTTTCGAATGTTCCAAATCCGAACTTCAACTGCCGATCGACGGCCAAATAATACTGCTCGACGAGAGGCGCGCTGGCGCGCGTTGGCGAATTCGTCAGGCACTATGTGCAACTTAACCTGGCGGAGACTTGCGAGCCTGTAAAACAGCTAAACCTCTACGAATTAACCGGCGACAACACGCGGCCAGGCGAAGTGGAGCTACAGGGCTAAAGACCTCGATTGACGACGCCACCCATCACGACTGGGCCTCGACTCGATTTTCGATAGACCGGTATGGCGGGAAGCGGCGACGGCCGGTCATTGAGTCAATGCTGAGCCAGATGAGCTTTGCAACTCTCCTTGTCACTTAAGGAGGAACTAACAATGGTAAGATTGACAACAGCATTGCTGACGCTGGGAATCGGCTTGGCGACCGCGACGGTGGCAAACGCCATTGAGCCTGAGGGGTCGTGCAATTGTAACCCCGAGGCACCAGCGTGTCGGATTATATGCGGGTCGACACCTTCAGCGCCTCCACAACAATGGGGGCCAGAATATGTTGCGCCAACACACCCCAGAAGCATGTACATGTACGTGCCACGACACAGCACTCGCACGCATAGGACGAACACGAACGGCCGCTATTAGAGGCGCGACAAAAAGAGCCCAAGCCAGGGTACACAGGTTTGGGGTTACTCGAAATTCGCTGCGGCCCGCGTGTTGTCGCGGTAGCCAACCAGAATTTTTTGCATCCGCGATTTTGCTGCGCACGCTAGAGATGACGCAGCGAGCGCACGTCGCTCATTACAATCGATTAAGATCGCTGACGGATCAAAGGAGCCAAGAAGCGACGATTAACGCCGCTCATCTGGAGAGCGCCGACGACCGTGGACAACGCTTGCAGGACTAGGAAAAGCGCGCAACTTCGCTCCGGAACTCGTGCCGAGCGCGGTCGCGATTCCCGTATTTTAGATGCAACGCTGTTTCAAAGTTACGCAATACCGATCTAGAGAGTGAAGCGTCATTTCCTGCGCGCTCTATGCCGCTGATACGCATTCGCTGTCTGGTAATGACGAGTTCAGATTGCAAGATGTCCTGGTCTAACGAGGACAAGTAATCGATAGCTTGAGAAACCATGCCGCTCACCTCTCTCAGACGGGAGCACGACTGGTCTCTCAGCCACCGATGCCTGTGGGGGTTATCGGTGATGATCAAGCCTACGCTCAAAGCATGGTAAAGGTAAGCGGGTACGCGGAAATAATTGAGCTTCAACCGCATAAACGATGTCGACTGCCTTGCCGTGCTTCTTTGGCGAGGGTGCCGTAATTGCGCAAGCCGCTCAGTAAGCGCGCGCTGCACCATTGCCGGACCAGCGGAACTCAGCTTCCGCAGACCGATACTATTTTTTGATCTTCAGAGACGTAGAAACCTTTGACTTAGATCAAAGCGTTTCCGCAGTGCGCTCGCTTGATGAGTCGAGGCAGGTGCGAGCGGCAGATCACGTCCAACGCCCACAGCGACAGAGTCGAGGTAAGACCATGAGTACAGTCACGACCAAGGATGGCGTCCATATCTTCTACAAAGATTGGGGCCACGGCCAACCGATTGTCTTTCATCATGGCTGGCCGCTCAGCTCCGATGACTGGGACACCCAGATGCTCTTCTTCGTCCACATCGACAAAGACTTATTGGAATTCATTAAGGCGTGATGGTTCGAGCAACCCGTTCATCAAGAGATTGGCCCGCGGACGAATGAGATTGCGCCGATCGGGTTCGAACAAGATGGCTCGCGGCACAGAGTGTTTTCTCAACAAAATGCATGAGTACATCCTTATATTGGCGCCGATGTCCATAAAGAGTTCCGGACCGAACTCGGCGCACCGGGCGATCAAATAATTCAACTCCGGCCGCTCCGAAATTTTGGCCGATGGCGCCGAGATCTCGCGAGACAGAATAGCGTTGACGACGAAAGATTTTATTGAACGGCCTTCGAAACCGGCGGCGAATTTTCAAATACCACGGTTCTTTCCGAGGCATAATCGGGCAAAGGAATGAGTGATTTTAACGGTCTCACGGACTGACGTTCCATGAGCACTGTAGTGGAACTTCGGCGCGCAAGGAACAACGTCCTTCGTGGCCGCGTTGCCCAAACTGTGTGTGGTTAATTAGGAGGAAACTGATGCGGACCACGATTTCGCTGATCGTCGCCGCCACCCTGATTGGTGCGCCGGCGGCTATCGCGCAAACGACCGGAACGCCGAACAGCGGCGCCGGCGTTCAAGGCATGCCAGGGAACAAATCCGGCCCAGCCGCGAACGGAAAAAATTCGACCGAACAATCGGGCAAAGTTGGACAGGATGCGGAATCGTGAGCCAACAGGGAACGCCAGGGCTCGACCTCGGTCGGACTGCTGGCCGACAAGAAATTTTGTTCCAGCGGCCGGCCGGTGATGCGGCGCTGCTCAAGATCGAAAATTGACTCGATGCATTCTTGCGCCAGAAGATCGATGGTCGGCATGGCAGTGGGCACAACAACATCTTGAATTGGCGCGCCGTAAACGCGCGCCCAGGACCACAGCGTCATCGCGGCGATGTTTTTTCCGCCGATCGATCCCAGGTCTTCGTTGATGAGCGTTATCAACTCGCTCGCAGGGGCGGCCGCGGCAACGCCCACGAGCTTTAATTCCGGCGCATAGGATTTCGCAATTGCGCCGGTAAAAAGCGCGGCTTGGCCCCCCTGCGAATGTCCCCACACGGCGAACCGCTCGGACGCTCCGGTGTCCGACATCGTCCGCGCGGCGCGTACCGAATCGAGCACGGCCCGCGCTTCGCTGACGCTATAAGGATGAGGTCCCGGCGTGCCGAGGCCCGGATAGTCGGTCGCAGCAACGACGTAACCGCGATCCACCATGTTCCTTAAGCCTGGCATTTGCTGAAACACAAACCTTGCCAACGACGGTGCGCAGCGCGGAACAATTCCTGTGGTCGGGTGTGCCCACGCGACAATCGGACGTCCGCCGGGCGGCGGCGGACCGAGCGGCACGATGACGATGCCTGAGACTGCGATCGGCTCGTCATTCATCCCGGTCGAACGGTAGAGGATGCGAAACGCCTTGCCACCGATGAACGGCATCGGCTCTTGACGAATGAGCGTACCGGCGGGACCGGCGATCTCTGGTTCGGTCGCTTGATAGAATGCCGGCTGCGCCCCGGCGTCTCGCCCAGAAAGCCAAGCCGAAACGAGACACGCGGCCAAGACGCGCCAAAGCGCGACAAGAAACATCGTTAGCGTCCCGATTCGGAGGTTCGCCACACCCCGCGGCGCGTTCTTGGCGAACTTCGCAATCGAAAGGGCGCTGGCGAATTTATAGTTCTAGTGTGGTTTTTGGATTCGAAGTTCTTATACGCGTGTGCCGCAGAATCGTAGGAACTAAAATCCACCACACGAGCTACCATTGCTTTCCCAACGGCTCTTAGCGGCTGACACTGGCGACCGCCGCGTAGCAGTCTGGCGAGAGGCTGCGCGCATTTGCGGCGAGACAGTCGATGATTTGGCCGCCGCCTGGCGGCGTTCCTGCGCAGAGCGCAACCACGTCAGGCCGACAAATCCGCAAAACGACCAAGCGATTTTGAAGCGGAATGAATCCGCGTGGTCGAAGCGGCGCGGCGGCCGGAGCCTCGGCCGTTGCCGGTGACGGCACTGCGCCCGAAGGCGCGCCGCCGACTGCCGCGATGGCGGTCCGGCAAGCCTGCGAGAGCTTCGGCGCATTGCTTTGCAAGCACTGAAGGGCCGCTGGCCCGCCCGGCTGAACGCCGGAGCAGTTCGCCATGAAGTCGGACCGGCAGGCTGAACGGATCGTGGCGGTCTGCGCGGCCGTGGGTTTGCCAGGCCTGGCACCGGATGCCGCGCCGGGCGCTGCAGCCGTCGCGGCGCGCGACGGCGAAGCTTCGCGTGAATTTTGCCGGGCGGGCGGTATCGCGGATGCGGGCGCCGGTGACGGCTCTGCGGCAGCGTTTGGCGGCGCTCCTGAGCCGCTTACCGCCGCGCGGCAGCCCGACGACAGGCCGGCGAGATTGGCCTGCAAACAAAGCACGATTTCGGGGCTACTTGGCGCAATCCACGAACAGTGCTCAGCGATGTCATTGAGCGTGCAGGCTCCGCGCACCGCGTTCAATTCCTCCTGGGTCACCCTTGACGGGGGTGGCGTGGCGGTGGCCGGCGCTGCTGTTTGCGATGCGTTTGCGGCAGGCGATGGCGCCGCACCCGGCGATGGCGCCACAGCCGGCGGCGGCGCGGCAGTGGGCGGTAACGCTCCGGCGGTCGGTGCCGCTGGCGTTTGCAGTTTTGCCGCCACCGCATCGACTGCCGCCTTGCAGGACGCCGAAAGATTGTCGTGCGAGCGCAGCAAACATTCAAACGCCTCTTTGCCGCCGGGCTCAACGCCGGCGCAATTGGCGATGAAATCGGAACGGCACGCGGAACGGATCGCGTTGCGTTGCTCGCTGGTCGGTTGCTGCGCTCGGACCGAATCGACCCCAAGGACGACCAAAACTAGGACGACCAAAACAAGGGCGATCGAAACAAGGGCGATCAACAACGGAAAGGCAAGCGTCGAACGCTGCATTGCGCGTCCTCCCTTGAAATTTCATCTTCCCAAATGGTCGAAGCCTATACAACCCGAATTCATTGCATGACCGAAATCCCGTCATGTGCGATCGGGAATGACCGGGCGACGCGCGAAGTCCGCGCCGATTTCCAGCGCGGCCTAAGAAACGTTCAGCTCTCGTATCGCGTATTGCCGCGCCGATTGGTGTCCAGCGGCAGATCCATGAAGAGCGGCTGGTGGGCGCGCTGCGAACAGGCCTGGCGCGGGCAGACGTGACAATTGATGCCGATGCGGCTGAACATGCGCTCATCGTCGATATTAAAGCCCGCCGCGTAGCCGAGGCGCTTGGCATATTTCAGCTCGCAGCCAAGTGAGATGGCAAGCCGATGGTCCTGCGTTTCCGAATTGACCGCAGGACGGTCGACGGTCCGGTTGATGGTGAAGAAGCGGTCGCCGTCCGGCAGTTCGACGAATTGCGGGATGATGACGCCCGCCAGGCGGAACGCCATGTGCACCTTCCAAACCGGACAGGCGCCGCCATATTCGGCGAGGTGGAACGAGGTCGAGTTGAACCGCTTGGTGACGTTGCCCGCTTTGTCGACGCGCAGAAAGAAAAACGGCACGCCCTCAGCGCCGGTCCGCTGCAGCGTCGTCAGGCGATGGCATATCTGCTCGAACGATACGCCAAAGCGCGCCGCGAGGCGGTCGATATCGTAGCCCATCGCCTCTGCCTCGCGCAGAAACGGCTCGTAGGGCATGAGGAAGGCCGCGGCGAAGTAATTTGCCAGTTCGACGTGACAACGCGCCAGGCTGGTCCCGGCGCTGATTTTGCGGCCGGCGGTCAGCGTGTTGAGCAAATCCCGCAGCTCGACCAGGCACAGCACATGGGCGACCTGGAAGACCACATTGGCGAAGTCGAGCGCCTCGGACAGATAGATGACGCGGTTTTCCCTGTCGTAAACGCGCAGCGCCTGAGTCATCTCCTCCGTTGGGCGCCGCTTGATGCGAATGCCGTGCATCTTGAGAAGCCGCGCCTTGAGCGCCGCATAGGTGTCATCGGGTTCGCACGCCTCGGTCGCGCGCAGCGCTTCGGCGGCGACTTCCAGATCGTGGAAATAATTTGAATTGTCGCGGAAGAAGTCGTGCACCACCGCTTCGGCGGAGGTCGCAAGTAGGCGATTGGTCGTGACGTTCGTGCCCTGGCGCATCAGGCGCTCGAGCGCGTTGCGATGAATGCCGTAGAGATGGAGGAACTGTTCGACCAACCGCGGCGCATGATCGATAGCCGACCGCAGCTCCGTGAGGTCCGGCGCATTGGTCGAAAACATCGGATCCTTAATGACGCTGCGCAGTTCGGCCAAGAGGTTCGAGGTCTTGTCGGCAACGATATCCCGCCATTCGACCCCGTAATTGTCTGAAAGCGCCATAAGGACGCGCAGCGAGAGACTTCGCTCGTTGTTTTCGAGGAGATTCACATAACCGGCGCTCACGCCGAGCGCCTTGGCCATTTCAGCCTGGGTCTGGCGGCGCTCGCGGCGGAGCTGCCGAAGTTGCGGTCCAACGAAGGTTTTTGTCATCGCCTCATCATTGAAAGGCCGGCACCTTGAACATTACAAAATTACAAATAAAGCTCATCTGTATGGAAACATACAACACATAAACCCAAAAAGAAAGGAGTTTCGCGACCTCACATGGTACCTCCGGAATTAACAAGGCGGCGTAGCCGTCAGGGGCAGGAAACGGTTCGACAGGAGGTCTGACATGGCCATCAAGGCTTTGATTCTTGGTGCTTCATATGGGTCTTTGTTCGGCACCAAGCTCTTGATGGCGGGTCACGACGTGACGCTAGTCTGTCGCCGCTCCACTGCTGAATTGATCAACATGCGCGGCACCGAAGTTCGCCTTGCGCTCAAAGGCGAGCCCACCCGCCGCCGTATCCGCTCGGCCGACCTGCCCGGCTACCTCGACGCCCAAGATCCCGAGATGGTCGAGCCTCGCGACTACGATCTTGTCGTTCTGGCGATGCAGGAGCCGCAATATCTGCACCACACCGTGCGTCCGCTTCTCAACGAGATCGGCGAAGCGCGCCTACCGTGTTTGTCGCTGATGAACATGCCGCCGCCGCCCTATCTCAAGCGCATCGCCGGCATCGATGGGGTCGCCGCCGAGGTCGCTTATTCGGACGCGCGCGTATGGGATCGCTTCGATCCGCATCTCGTGACGCTGTGTTCGCCCGACCCTCAAGCAACGCGATTGGCCGATGAACCGGCAAACGTGCTTTCGGTCAACTTGCCCACCAACTTCAAGGCGGCAACCTTTCCGTCTGCGAACCACAACGCGCTTCTGCGCCAGCTCGAGCGCGACATCGACGCCGTCACGCTCGACGGCAAGGACGTGCCGGTCAAGCTGCGGGTGCACGACTCGCTGTTCGTCCCGTTCGCAAAATGGCCGATGCTGCTCACCGGCAATTATCGCTGCATCACCGCGGGCGAGCCGGTTTCGATCCGCGAGGCCGTGCGGTCCGATCTTGCGCTCTCCGCCGAAATCTATTCCGCGGTTGTGTCGATCGTGGTTCGCCTCGGCGGCACCGCCGACAGTCTCGTCGCTTTCGACAAATACGTGGCGGCGACCGACCGCCTCGTCGCGCCCTCTTCTGTGGCGCGCGCGATCGCCGGCGGCGCCGCTGCGGTCGAGCGCGTCGACAAGCTCGCGCAACTCGTCGGCCATCATTGCGGCATCGCCCATCCAGCGATCAATCGCACCGTCGCGCTGGTCGATGCTGCGCTGACGCGCGTCAAGGTTTCTGCCGCCTGAACAAACGATTCCGTCGCCCCAAACAGTTGCTTCCAACGGAGGTCACAAATGCCAGGATTTAAGGGCCTTTCGGTACCCGGCCCCTCGAACATGCCGTTTCATGTCCGCCAAGCGATGGACGTCGCGCTGGAAGATCATCGCGCGCCGGATTTTCCGAAATTCACGATTCCGCTGTTTGGCGATCTGAAAGAGATCTTCCAGACCAAGACGGGTCAGATCTTTATTTTCCCCGGTTCCGGCACTGGCGGCTGGGAATCGGCCACCGCCAACACGCTGTCGCCCGGCGACAAGGTGCTGGCTTCCATATTCGGCCAGTTCTCGCTGTTGTGGGTCGATCTCTGCCAGCGCTTTGGCCTCGACGTCGACGCCGTCGACGTCGAATGGGGCAAGGGCGTACCGCTCGAACAGTACCGGCAGCGCCTCGCCGCGGACAAGGCGCGCAAGATCAAGGCCGTCCTCGTCACGCACAACGAAACGGCCACCGGCGTGACGTCCGACGTCGCCGGCGTGCGCAAGATCCTCGACGAGCTCAATCACCCGGCCATGCTGTTCGTCGACGGCGTGAGCTCGATCGCCTCGATCGACTTCCGCATGGACGAGTGGGGCGTCGACGTGGCTGTGTCCGGTTCGCAGAAGGGCTTCATGCTGCCGACGGGGCTTGCGATCGTCTGCGTCAGTCAAAAGGCGTTGAAGGCCGGCGAAACAGCGAAGCTGCCGCGCTGCTTCTTCGACTATCGCGACATGGTCAAGTCCAACGCGCAGGGCTATTTCCCCTATACGCCCGCGACCACACTGCTGCGCGGGCTTCGCGCCTCGATCGACATGCTGCTCGAAGAAGGCTTGGAGAATGTCTTTGCCCGCCACAACCGTTTGGCAAATGCCGTGCGCGCGGCCGTCGAAGCATGGGGGCTGCGGCCCTGCGCGCAGGGTCCGCAATGGTATTCCGACACGGTGACGGCGGTCGTCGTGCCGGACGGCTTCGACGCCAATGACGTGATCAAAACGGCGTATTACCGTTACGATCTGTCGCTCGGTACGGGCCTCAACAAGCTCAATGGCAAGGTCTTCCGAATCGGCCATCTCGGCTGGCTCAACGAGATCATGGTGATGCAGACGCTGGGCGGAGTCGAACTTGCGATGCGCGATGTCGGTATCCGGTTCGAACCGGGGGTGGGTGCCGGCGCGGCGGTGCGCTATCTCTCCGATCCCGGCAATGCCATGCGCGTGGCGGCCGAGTAAGGTTCCTTCCGACGGCAGCGCATAAAGTCGAGCAATCGCTCTGCGATTTGCTGCGGGACTATGTAAAAACTATGTGGGTGAAGCCTCGGACAGAGGAGGAGCCGATGCAACACTCGATCGTGTTCCTTGACCGCGAAACGCTGAGCGCCGAGCTGCGAACGGCGAGCTTTCCGCATAGCTACCGCGAATACGCCGTTACGCGCGGCCCGGAGGTTGTCGAGCGGCTGAAGGACGCCACGATCGCGATCATCAACAAGGTCCCCATGCGCAAGGAGACCCTGGCGCAATTGCCCAAGCTGAAACTGATCGCCGTCGCCGCGACCGGCACCGACGTCATCGACAAGGATTACTGCCGCACCGCCGGCATCACGATCGTCAACATCCGCAACTATGCCTTCAACACCGTGCCGGAACACGTCTTTGCCCTCATCTTCGCGTTACGACGCAATTTGGTCGCCTATCGCGAGGATGTGCGCAAAGGCGCGTGGCAACGGGCCGATCAGTTCTGCTTCTTCCCCCATCCGATTCGGGACATTGCGGGGTCGACGATCGGCATCATCGGCTTTGGCGCATTGGGCAAATCGGTCGCGCAGCGGGCAAAGGCCTTGGGAATGCAGGTGCTGGCGACCGACATCGTGGCGCAGCCGGGTCTCGCCGATCTTCCGACGGTGCTTAAGGAGAGCGACGTCGTCACGCTGCACGTGCCGTTGACTCCTCAGACACGCGCCATGATCGGCAAGGAGCAACTGGCGATGATGCGACGCGACGCCATCCTTATCAACACGGCCCGCGGCGGGCTCGTCGATGAATATGCGCTCGCGCAAGCGCTCAAAGAGAAGGTCATTGCCGGCGCCGGATTCGATGTCCTGACGACCGAACCGCCCAAGGACGGCAATATTCTCTTGGAGCTCGATTTGCCGAATTTCATCTTAACCCCGCACATTGCTTGGGCCAGCCGGGAGGCCATGCAAATTCTCGCGGATCAGTTGGTCGATCTTATCGAAGCTTTTGTGGCCGGCCGGCCCCTAAACGTGGTGACTGCGTAAGAGGCGGTCGTGTGGTTTGCCTAGTATGACAGAGAAACCATGAAAAGGCTGCTGTTTCTGTTCGATACCGATCAGGTTCCGAGCGTCTTCGACACCGTCGTGGGTTATGACGGCGGCGCCGATCATGTCGTCGGCTATGGCGGCGTCACGCCCGGTAATGTCGGCGCGCTGATTGATGGCACGATCTTTACGCGGCCGCCTCGTGAAAAACATTACACCGCGATCTTCGTCGGCGGCGACAATATGGCGGCCGGAGAGGATTTGCTCGGCGCGATCACCAAGCGCTTCTTCGCAAATTTCCGCGTGTCCGTCATGCTCGACAGCAATGGATCGAATACCACTGCCGCGGCTGCGGTCGCGCAACTTGCCAAAGCGTGTGATCTTGCCGGCAAGAAGGCCGTCGTGCTCGGAGGAACCGGACCCGTCGGCATGCGCGCGGCGGCCTTGCTTGCCAAGGAAGGCGCAATCGTCAGCCTGACATCGCGCGTCAAGCAACGCGCGGACGCCGCCTGCCGAGCGATCGCGTCGCGCTTTAGCGTGGCCCCGATGTCCATCGAGGCGGCCGACAATGCGGCGCGACATCGGGCGATCAAAGGGGCGCAGATCGTGTTCGCTGCCGGTTCGATCGGCGCAGAACTCCTCGCCGCGCCACAATGGCAGAGTGAAGCCGAGATTGAATTGATCGCCGACTGCAACGCCCAGCCGCCGCTCGGCGTCGCCGGCATCGAGGCAACCGACAAAGCGAAGGAGCGCAGCGGCAAACTTATTTTCGGCGCGCTCGGGATCGGCGCGCTCAAATTAAAGCTGCATCGCGCCTGTATCGGCCAGCTCTTCGAGCGTTCTGATCAAGTGCTCGATGCCGAGCAGATCTACGCGCTAGCAAAAGCGATGGCCTGACGCCGCCTTGGATAATCCGAATTGCTAATGCCGGCGCCACATGACAAAAAATCCGTTATGCGCGAACGGAAATGGCACGCAAAGGCTGGCGCACGCCGCGGTCAAGATCGCCGAGGGGATCGACGCCGGGAATGGCGGCGCGAGAGCGCAAGCGAGGTCGTCCTTTACGGCTGGCACACGGTGACCGCGGCGCTAACAAACCCGGCGCGGCGCATTCGCCGGCTGCTCGCGACCGAGAATGCGCTACGCCGACTTGCCGAGGAAGGGATAGCGACGCCGGTCGAACCCGAATTGATGCGGCCCGAGGCGCTGGCCGCGCGATTGACGCCCGATGCCGTGCACCAAGGACTGATCGTAGAGGCCGATCCCCTGCCCTCGCCCGCTGTCGAGGATTTGCCAGCCGCGGGCACGGTCCTTGTCCTCGATCAAATCACCGACCCACACAATGTCGGAGCCATTCTGCGTACGGCCGCAGCCTTCGCCGTTTCCGCGGTCATCACCACCGCGCGGCACAGTCCCGAGGCAACTGGCGTATTGGCGAAATCGGCATCCGGCGCACTTGAACTGGTGCCGATCGTGCTGGTTCAAAATCTCGCGCGGGCGCTTGGCGCACTCAAGGAGCGCGGCTTTCTGACCGTAGGACTGGATAGTGCGGCAGATGACGACCTCGCCGCAATCGCGCTTCGCCCGCCGCTTGCGCTCGTGCTTGGAGCCGAAGGTAGAGGCCTGCGCCAACTGACCGGGCAGACATGCGATCGCCTGGGGCGGCTTGCGCTTCCCGGTGAGATCAAAAGCCTCAACGTCTCGAATGCCGCGGCGCTGGCGCTCTACATCGCATCGCGCGCCACCTCATAAAAAGGCCCGGCGAAGCGGGCCTTGGTAATGCCTCCTCGCGGCGCCGTTGCTTCTAATAAACAGGCCGCCGGTGCGGCACATGCCCATAGCGCGGGTTCATATAGGCCGGATCGTGGAATGCATAGTGCCCGTAATAGGGGCGCGCGTAGCCGGGAACGTAGGGATAGTCGGCCGCCGGAGCGTAGGCCGTATCGGGCGAATAGGTCTTGTAAGGAACCACGATGCCCGGGCCCGAGAAAGTCGGTCCCTGATTGACGACGTAGAGCGCAGACGGAGGACCAAAGGGGACTGCCACGCCGCCGCTCCAGGACGACCAGCCGGACCAACCCCAACCGGGACCCCAACCGCAATTGCCGCAGCCGTACCAGCCGCAGCACGGCCCGCCCGTAACTACGCCGCTGACGGCGATGGGCGCGGGCGCAACCGGCGTGCCGCTGACTGCCGGTGCTACGCAGCCGAAACAGTTGGCAAAACCGACCGGAGCGACGGGACCCACAGATAACCGAGCGGAGCTCTCGCCTCGCAGCAGGCCGACGCCAGCGAGGTTGAGAGGATGCAGAACAGAGTGGCCAAAGCCACCAGCGTGATGCGTTTGAAGGACATGATACTCCCTTGTCGGCGCCCGCTTGGGGCGCCGCAAATGCGCATGAATTCAGGCCAATGCTAATGAGTATCTGAAAGCCATTGGTTTATAGCCGAGGCCTTGAGCGACTAATTTGCGAGGTAACATTAATCACGGGCTACGCGCTCGCCGCGCATTTGAAGGGTTTGGGTTTTCCCCGAACCTTTCCCCACGACTTTCGGCTAACAGACACGGCCCGACTCGCGGATTAGCGTGCACACTCGGAAGAGTCCGTCTCGCCGACCGGCGGGACGGAATGGCCCCACAGGACATAATGAGAGGGGGAATACGCCAATGACCACCATGGCCCTGAACCCGCCGCGCTCCGGCGGCATGACGAGCGAAGAGCGTCTCGTCATTTTTGCATCGTCGCTCGGCACCGTTTTCGAATGGTACGATTTTTACATCTACGGCACGCTGGGCGTGTTCCTGGCAAAGTATTTCTTCTCCAACGTTGCGCCGGCCGTAGGCTTCATCTTCACGTTGCTCGCATTTGCCGCCGGCTTCGCGGTGCGCCCATTCGGGGCGCTGATCTTCGGCCGGCTCGGCGATCTGATCGGCCGCAAATACACCTTTCTGATCACCATGAGCCTCATGGGCATTGGTACTTTCTTTATCGGCGTGCTGCCCGGCTACGCGACCTGGGGCATCCTCGCACCGATCGTGCTGATCGCGTTGCGGCTGGTGCAGGGCCTTGCGCTTGGCGGCGAATATGGCGGCGCGGCGATCTACGTTGCCGAGCATGCGCCCGCAAACAAGCGCGGCTATTACACGTCGTGGATTCAGACGACGGCGACGCTCGGCCTGTTCATGGCATTGTTGCTCATCCTCGGTATTCGCTCCGCGATGGGTGAAGGCTCATTCGGCGACTGGGGATGGCGCATACCGTTCTTGCTGTCCGCGATCTTGTTGATCGTTTCAATCTGGATCCGGCTCAAGCTCAATGAGTCGCCCTTGTTCCTGCGCATGGTCGAAGAGGGCAAGACGTCGAAGCGTCCGCTCTCCGAAGCTTTTGGCGAATGGAGGCATTTGAAAATCGCCATTGCGGCGCTCCTCGGCGCCACCGCCGGCGAAGCCGTGATCTGGTATGGCGGCCAGTTTTATGCGCTGTTCTTCCTGACACAGACCCTGAAAGTCCCGGCCTTCAACGCGCAGATCCTGATCGCGCTTGCACTTGTGATCGGTACGCCTTTCTTCATCGTGTTCGGCGCTTTGTCCGACAAAATCGGGCGCAAGCCGATCATGCTGGCAGGCTTCCTGCTCGCTGCCGTGACCTATTTCTACATCTTCCAGGGGCTCACGCACTTCGCCAACCCGAAACTGGCGGCGGCTCTCGTCGCATCGCCGGTGACAGTGACCGCAGATCCGGCCGAGTGCTCGTTCCAGTTTAAGGCGACGGGCACCGAGAAATTCACCAGCGGATGCGACCTGATCAAAACCGCATTGGTCAATCTGTCGGTCAATTACAACAATGTCGCTGCGCCGCCTGGCACCAAAGCGAGCGTTCAAATCGGCAACGACACGATCAATGCCGACACGCCGAAACTCGCCGACGCAATCGCCGCCGCCGTGAAAAGCCACGGCTATCCGGCGAGTGCGGACCCGAACGACATCAACTACCCGATGACGCTGTTGCTGCTCGTGATCCTCGTTATCTACGTAACGATGGTTTACGGCCCGATCGCGGCTTGGCTGGTGGAGTTGTTCCCCACCCGTATCCGCTACAGCGGCGTGTCGCTGCCCTACCAACATCGGCAACGGCTGGTTTGGCGGCTTCCTGCCGGCAACCGTCTTCGCCATCGTGGCTGCCACCGGCAGCATCTATTCCGGCCTGTGGTATCCGATCATCGTTGCGGCGATGAGCTTTGTTGTCGCGTTGATCTTCCTGCCCGAAACGAAAGACCGGGATATCAGCGCCATCTAAGACCGCGCAGAATGACAAGCGGGGCGGCCTATCCGGCCGCTCCAACCATTTGAAACCATCGTACGCCATAATTTATGGACTTTCGCACCACGGTTCTTTTTTGACAAAGCCGCAGGGCTCACAGTTGGGGCCAGGTGTTTCTCCGCCCTCGCATTTGCAAGTTAGTATCTCCGTTAAGAGTTCACCTGGCGCACATTGTTCGCCATGCAACGGATGAAGATGGAAGTGCGGAGGGCGAAGCGATTCGCAATAGGGAATTCCATCGGTCGAGCGGCGTAGAAGATTTGTGCCCGCGGGACAGCTCTCATCAGACGTCTGGCCGAACGAATGCCCAACGCCAGCAGCCGATGCAAAAATGACGAGCAAGAAGATCATGGCACGCATGGGGGTAATCCGGAATGGCGCTCAATCTCAAAGCGTATCGTCCGCATCGCCCCATCACAACGGCCTAACGCGTCGTGTAGTCTATGAGGGGCGACCTATCCGGCCGCCCCATTCATTTGAAATCACCGCAATTCGGTAATTTTCCTGTTTCCGCCGGTATCCCAAACCTACGCTGCCCCAATTCCTCGACTATGGAAGTCCTTTTCCCAGCGCAGCGCCGTTTGATGCCAAGCACTGGCCATTTTTAGATACACCATACGTTGGCGGAGTGAAGACGAGTTCCGAGCCAATTGCATGCACTCGACAGCAAATTCGCGAAATTGCGTTGACGCCCTATCCAAACCGTCCGTGATGGGCTTGCAGCACTCTTTCGGCATGACTGCAGACTCCTTACTTATATTGCGCCGTCGAGGACTATCTGACCGCCGCATTTAACGTTGTGTTAACGCGCGCGCTGAAGCTCTCTAATAGCCGCCGCTGAAGCCGGCCCTTGATTTGTGGCGCCTGTTTTTTTGAGCGTCGGCATTTTCTGTAGAGGACGCAGTTGAATTGGCCGCTTTCTTTGCAGCCGACCTGTGCTTCGTTTTGGGGACAACCATGAAGAGACGCGGCTGTTTCTTGGTCGCTATAGCATTGCGTGCAATCTCAGGGCCCGGATACTGGCGCGTCCTTTCCGAACTTGAAAAGTTGAGCAAGCCGATAATCGCCGTCCCGAGCGCGGCCAAAAACAGAAAGTAGTAGATGAAAGAAGCCACAGCCGACAACTCGGAGCAGAACCTGCGCCACACCCAGCCGGCTAACCGGTAAATTCAAGGCTTGCACGTCCAAACCCAATTACCTCTTGGTCTGTTCCTTCTTTCCATTGGTATAGGGCTTATGCGCACCGGTACCGGCGGAAGGAACGCGAGCAGCGTGTCGCGTCACCGGGAACTGGCGCCAGGCGAAGTTCCTGGCCTAACAGCTGAAAGAATCGAGATAGTGGCCGCAGTCTACTTTGTGAATTCTGCACTACTGACTTGAGGAAAGCTGCAACTGAAATCTATCGCCGTTCCCGGCGAACCTGCTGGAGCTGTAATGTCTCTGGACTGCAGCACGCTACAGTTCGAGCCAAATCCACCAGATGCCTGATAAAATACTTTTATGGCAGATGCCTTGCAGCTGTTTTCGAAGACATAGCAGCCCGCGCCGACGCAATCTTGTTACTGGCATCACAGCCAAAAAAGCTTCCTCGGATATTCAGTCTGTCACGGCCCATATTTTGGATGACGGTTGGACAGTCCGTCATAAGCAATCGGTATTGCAAATTCGCCTAACCCGTCACGGTAAGAACAATTTTAGTTCCGTCCGATTGCAGCCTAACGCTGCCGCGGCGCTGGTCGCTATCGTGGGCAGTTAGAAACCATCCGGTAGCGGATTTGTTGCCGCTATCCACCCTGAAGCCCTCTTGCGCAAGCAGAGCGCTTGCCGCGGACATGTCGGGGGAGAGCGTATTCAATTTCTGCTGAAATTTCTTCGCCCAGTCGCCGCTAGCTTCCGTCGTCACCTTCGGCGGCTCGTTAGCTGGAGATGGCGAAAGAGGAACCGTCATCGGCGTCCATGCACTCTTGGCCGATCCTGAACCAGCGGGTGCCGCCTGCACCGTTTTCGCTGGCGACGATGGAACCCATGGTGCGGGCGACCCCAATGAGGAGACGGCGGGGGCAGACCAATGGGTGCGCACCCGCCGAACACCTTGAATCGCGGCATAAAGGCGACGGCGTCCATGGCGGCCGCAGACGTTCAGGTACCCGCAACCGTAGTTATAGTTCGGGACATAGCCGTACCCGCCGGTAAGACGAATAACCGCGGCTGCTGCTCCGTAATACGGATAGCCGTAACTGTAGCAGCCATAGTACGGAATAATCGCAACAGCGCTGCGCCAACCGGCCCCACCGCTCTGCCACCCGCCCCAAGAGGCTTCGGCCGCAACAGTCAGCGAAGGAACGAGCGCAATCATGCAGAGAACGTAGCGGAACAAAGAAACCACGACAGTGACTCGAAACGAACGTCGTCGACCCAACTCTGGACAACCCGCCGCGTTCCACCCCGCCTCTTCTTGGAAACACGACCCAAGCAAAGCAAACAACGGGCTGCCGGGGCGGCCCGCGATTCGCAGTCGTGATCCAAGGGACGAATCAGCTATAGATATCGCGCGGCGGTCACCACTCTCCAAGCGCGGTCTTTCGCGGGGACGGCCCAATCGGGGGGAAACCATGGATGCGCAATCGCCACAGGCGGATAATGATGCCGATAGGCTACGCACGATTGTTGCCGAGTATCTTGGTATTGACGCCGATCAAATTACAGATGAAGTGCACCTGAGCGATCTTGGCCTCGACTGGCTCGATGAGCTTGAGTTGATGATTCTGATCGAGGATGAGTTTCCCGGAGTCGAATTTTCGGATGCCAGCGTGCAAGAAATCGCGGTCGTCGGCGATCTCATCAGATACATAGAGATGTCGCATCACAACGCTGCTTCAACACTTCACAAATCGGCGGCTTAACCTCGACTATTCGCACTGTCTAAATGCAGTGAGCGAATGCCGCCATCCGTCCTCGCGCATAAAGTTGGCCGTCTAAGACTATCGATCGCCTGGCGCCGGATCGGGCTCGGAAGTTAGACCAGTCTCGAGTCCATTTTCGAATCGAAGGGCGGCATGTTCCCACATGCTTGCCATTTTTAAGTACAGCGCGCGTTGAGGCTCGTCAAAAGCTGATCGCGCCAGCTTTTTGTATTCATCCGCGTATTCTCGATATATCGACGGCGAAATTGACAACACGCTGGATTTCATTGCGGCTTCTCCGTTCAGTAGACCGACCGGAAAGAAATGCTGGCCAAAACACCTATCCGAATACGTGACAGGACGTCGAGTGGAACCAGCGGGACATCGCCGCTTTCCACTGCTCTCTTGGATCACATTTTTCATGAAACCAGCAATCCCCGCCGATGTTCCTCGCCGCATTTCATGCAATGCTGGTACGGGAGAGGCGCACCGGCTTCGCCGCGAAGTCCGTTGCCCTGGTTTCCGCAAGTCCGGCGAGAAGCATAGGAGGTTAGCCGTGGCCAAGAAGGACAAGTCGAAAAAAGCAAACAAGCTTATCAAGAAGGCCAAAAAGATGATGAAGAAGGCGAAGAAGGAGATGAAGAAATTGAAGAAGAAGGAGAAAGCGTCAAATACCAAAGTCGATAGGCAGGATGCACCGCCGACTTCGCCGTTTTCTTCGTAATGAGTCGCGGGTTCTCGTCGGTCGTCTAAGACTCTTGGTTTACAATCTTGATTGCGTTCTCCCGATCGCTCCCACTGGGCACCATTCGTTTCGTAGACCGTCGGCAAAAGCCGTCGAGGGGGTCACCGCGACGGCTTTGCCTTCGTCCCCCACACGTGCCGTCGTGAGCAAACGGCATCGTGCGGAATGTCGAACCTGGCAGTGAAGCGGCTGGCCTCACTTTCGCATTCCATACCTCGGTGCGGAGAGGGAGGATGTCCAGTCCGACACGTAGACCCTAGCGCACTGCCAGTGACAGCATTTCGACTCGCCGGCGGTTGTTTCTGGGAAATTCTGAGGCGGTGCCTGCGCATCGCCGCTTCAGGGCGCTCGAAAGCCGGCGGTCACAATACTGACGACGTTTCACGAAAACAAAAAAATGGTACTATGCCTACTATGCGATACCGCTTGATGCTCCGCGGCGCCGCCGTCGCGGCGGCGGCCGCGCTCATTGTCACGCTTGGCGATGGCGCCAATGCACAGACACTCACCGATCCGAGCCCGCAACACGCGCCGTCGCGGCCGAACGCCGCCAACCCGGATATAAAAGCGAAGGTAAAATCGTGCGGCGCGTATGGTGCCGGCTTTGTTAACGTTCCGGGCACTGACGCCTGCGTTAAAATCGGTGGTTCGGTAACGGTCGGTGCCACAACCAGTCGCGGTCGCTAAGCGGTCGAGAAACTGGGACGGCGATCGACGGCCAAGCGGCAAATTGAGCGAGTCCCCGAACGACACGAAATATGGCTTCGGGCTCGGCGAATCGCTGCGAACATCGCTAAGCTACCGAAACTGCAGCGCTATGGGCGCCTGCCGGAGGCTGGAGCCATGGGCCCCGACGATGTGGCTTTTCCCGATCCTAGTGAAATCGCGCCACACGCCATAGCTTTTGCGCGAATGATGTTTGCTCATGCGGCGTTGGAGCGTGAGGTGCGCTCGTTAGTCGACGCCATCAACCCGAAGGAGCCGGGTTTCGGTGAACGGCCAGAGAATCAATGGACGGCATCGGAGAGCGGTACGGGGAAGATAACCATCCTGATTAAACAGCATCGGGGCAGCGGGCTTCCACAGACCGAGCAAATCAAAAACCTTCTGAACACAGCTATTCATCCTTGCAGAGACCGCAATTTTCTCGCTCACGGGACATGGTGTTGCTTCAACCGTCGGACTTTAACCGTTGAGGTTCGAGGCGAAGTGCCATGGGGACAGTCACAGCTATCGTCCGGAAGCCGCGCCTATACGGTGTCTGACATCCTCAAAGTCGCGCGTAAGCTCAAGGAGATTGAGGCCGAGCTTTATGGGATCCGTCGGTCGCTTGAGCCGAAAATGAGCGAGGCAGAAATGCGCGCGGCATCATCTATTCTCAAGGGAATGGAGGCGCGCGGCATCGCTGCAAACGTCGCCAAGCTGCCCGAGCTCATGCGTAAGTCTTAAGCGAGTCACCGCTGGATCAGCCGCCGCGCGACGAAATTGCGCAAGGCGGCAGCCGCGCCACAAAGGAGCCCGAAGGCAAGCCCGGCGCCGACGAACTCCTGAACGATCGCGACTGCGCCGCTATGCGGTTCGCTCCAGGGCGCGACCAGTTTCACTGCAGCCGCAGCCAAGCCGATGCCAACGCCATAAATCGTAGCGCGGGCGCTGTTCCACGGTTGCATCGTAAATCCCAATCCCTGGCTCATCGATCGTCGCCGTCGGCGTGCCAGGAGTATCGAAATACCGGTTTTCCCGCAATCGGTTGGAACAGGCGCGGCAGATCGATCGTTTTTATGCGGCGGCAGAAATTCGGGCTTCCTGCTGGCCGCATATTGGGAGCTGCGCCGAGAACTGGATTGCCAAAAGCGAGATTGCTGGAATGAGTTCGCCAAAACATAGATCGGCATGACTGGTCATGACTTCCGGTGGCATGAAGATTGACAACGCCAAATCTGGCGGCATGAAGTCCGGTGGCATGAAGTCCGGCGCCATCGCGCTTGAGATCATGCACCGCATAGGGAAACCCCCGCAATGAACCCTCTCAAAGACCTCCAAGAATACCGTCAGGCGGTCTGGCTTGATTTTCTCTCGCGCGGCTTCATCGCCAGTGGCGGGTTGAAGAAGCTCGTCGACGAGGACGGTTTGCGAGGCGTAACGTCCAATCCATCGATTTTCGAACAGGCCATCGGCAAGTCCGACGAGTACGACGAAGCAATCGAAAGCATGCTCGGGCAGCATGATCGTTCGGCCGGCGAAATCTTCGAGGACCTGGCGGTCGAGGATATTCGGCACGCTACCGACGTTCTGCGCCCGGTCTTCGATGCGACACAAGGCGCCGACGGCTTTGTCAGTATCGAAGTGTCGCCTTACCTTGCGACAAACACCAAGCAGACCATCGCCGAAGCCAAGCGGCTCTGGCGTCAGATCGATCGCAAGAACCTGATGATCAAAGTGCCGGCGACGCCCGAGGGACTTCCGGCCATCCACGATCTGATCGCCGACGGCATCAACGTCAACATCACGCTTTTATTTGCGCAAGAGGTCTATGAAAAGGTCGTCGAGGCCTATCTGTCGGGGCTTGAGACGCTTGCCGCGGCCGGCGGTAACATTTCGCAAATCGCGAGTGTGGCAAGCTTTTTCGTCAGCCGTATCGACACGGCGATCGACAAAATGCTTGATGAAAAGATCGCTCGTGCCAACGATCCTGACGAAAAGGCGCGCCTTGCGGCGCTCAAGGGCAGAATTGCCATCGCCAATGCCAAGCTCGCCTATCAGCGCTATTTGCGCCTATTCGCGGGCGAGCGCTGGCATGCGCTGGCGGCACACGGCGCCAAGCCGCAGCGGTTGCTTTGGGCCTCGACCGGGACCAAAAACAAAGCCTATAGCGACGTTCTTTACGTCGAAGAGTTGATCGGGCCCGACACGATCAACACCATGCCAGTCGCGACGCTCGATGCATTCCGCGATCATGGCAAGGTGCGCAATACGCTCGAAGCGGATACCGCGGAAACGCAACGCATCCTGGGCGAACTCGGCCGCGTCGGCATTTCACTTCAAACGGTGACCGATAAACTCCTCCACGACGGCGTGCGGCTGTTCGCCGATGCCGCCGACAAGCTTCTTGGCGTCGTTGCCAACAAGCGCGCCGACCTCGTCGGACAAATCGACAAGCAGCAGCTTGCGCTTGACCCGCAGCTTGCGAAAAAAGTGGAAGAGACCGCCGAGGACTGGCGCGTGCGCGGTAATATCCGAAGGTTATGGCAGCGCGACAAGTCGCTCTGGACCAATGAGGACGAGGATCATTGGCTGGGCTGGCTCGAAAGCGTGCAAGACTCCGAGATCGCAAAATACATCGCCTTCGCGCAGGAGGTTAAGGAGGACGGCTACCAAGATGCGGTTCTCCTCGGCATGGGTGGCTCCAGTCTCGGACCGGAAGTGCTCGCGCTAACCTTCGGCCGTCAAGCCGGCTGGCCGCGATTGCGCATCCTCGATTCGACGGTCCCCGAACAGATCAAAGCCCTCGATGATGATCTCGCGCTTGCGAAGACATTATTCATCGTATCGAGCAAGTCGGGCGGCACGATCGAACCGAATATTTTGGCCGATTATTTCTTCCAGAAGGTCGCGGACGCGGTTGGGTCGGAACAGGCAGGTCGACAATTCATTGCCATCACCGATCCCGGTTCGTCGCTCGAACAACGCGCCAAGGACCAAAAATTCCGCCGGACATTTCACGGCGTCGCGAGTATCGGCGGCAGGTATTCGGTGCTGTCGCCGTTCGGCCTCGTGCCAGCGGCGATCGCGGGGCTCGATGTCGCGCGGCTCGTTGAATTATCGCGCGCCATGATGCGCTCATGCGGTCCCGATGTGCCGCCCGCGCAAAATCCGGGGATTGAGCTTGGCATCGCACTCGGACTCTCCGCGGTGCGCGGCCGCGACAAAGTCACGATCCTCACCTCCCCCGAAATCGCCGCCTTTGGCGCATGGGCCGAGCAGCTCTTGGCGGAATCGACCGGCAAACAGGGCAAAGGACTGATCCCGATCACCGGCGAGCCGATCGGCAGGCCCGAAGTCTACGGCGACGATCGTTTTTTCATCGCGCTGGCGCTTAAGGGGCAGACTGACGCCGATCACGAAGCCAAGCTCAAGGTATTGGAGAAGGCAGGCCATCCCGTGGCGCGCATCGATCAGAATTCGCCGGCCCATATCGTCGAGGAATTCTTCCGCTTTGAGATCGCAACCGCCACGGCCGGATCGGTCTTGGGCATCGACCCCTTCGATCAGCCGGACGTTGAGTTCAGCAAGGTCAAAACGCGCGAACTTTCCAGCGCGTTCGAGCAATCCGGCGTGCTGCCCGAAGAAAAGCCGATTTGCTCCGACGGTCCGCTTTCACTCTATACCGACGAGGCCAACGCGACCGCGTTGCGCAAGGCCGGCGCCGACGACAGCGCCGAGAGCTTTCTCGCCGCGCATTTTTCCCGCCTTGTCAGCGGCGACTACTTCGCGCTTTTAGCCTATCTCGCCCGCGATGAGCGCAATATGTCGTTCCTGCAGCAATTGCGACTGGCGATGCGCGATCGACGCCGGGTTGCGACTTGCCTCGAATTCGGCCCGCGCTTCCTGCATTCGACCGGTCAAGCCTACAAAGGCGGCCCCGACAGCGGCGTGTTTCTTCAAATCACCGCGGACAATCGCGAGGACCTGGCGATTCCGGGGCATCGCGCCACTTTCGGCGTGGTAAACGCCGCCCAGGCACGTGGAGATTTCGAGGTTTTGCTGGAGCGGGGGCGGAGGGCGCTGCGCGTTCACTTTAACGGCGACTTGTATTCCGGCTTGGCCGCGCTGAAGGCCGCGTTCGAGCACGCTTTGACATAATTGGAGTGGTCTCGCGATTCATCTGGTGCCGACGGGCGCGACATCTGCTAATATCCTGTTCGTTGTCGCGTGCTGTGGGGCGAGATCGTCGACATAATCGTTCTTAACATCGTCGGTCTTCTCTCGAATCTAACGAATGGAACTTACGGGTTCGGTAAGCGTTACCTTCCCATCGACATTCCGTGGTGCATGGCCATGCGAAAGCTCGGTGCTTTTTTTCTGATTGCCGGTTTAACGGCCGTTTTCATTTCTTCTGCGCCAATTGCGGCCTTCGCCTTCCGGATCGGGCCATTCCATCTTGGCCTGCCGGTTTTTGGCCACCGGCATCATCATCATTTCGCCCGCGCCAACCCCAATGACGTCGCGCGCCGCGAACAGCCGCAGGAGAGTGCGCATCATGTGACCTATGCGTTGCTCTATCCGAGCCGCGCCCTCCCCGTCGTCTTCCAGAATATTTTCTGGCCGTCCTTTTCGTCGTCTTGGCCCTTCGGCTACGAGAAAATATTCTCCACGGCCTTCGCGCCGGCGCCCACCGACCGAAATTCCGATCTGTGCCGTCAGCCGCTCGATGCCAATTCGATTGTCGAGCGCATCCGAACAGAGGTCGGCCCGAACCCGGATCAAACCGAGCGACTGATGCGGCTCGGTGGTGCGCTCGGCGCCGCGAGCGACTATTTGGCCAAGTCATGCCCCAGTGAGGTGCCGTCGCAGCCTACGGCACGATTGCAGTTGATGGAATCCCAGATCGAGAAGCTCGCGGTCGCTATCGGTATGGCTCACGCCCCGCTGCAGGATTTTGGGCAATCGCTGACGCCTGATCAGCGTGGCCGGTTCGCTGGGACGGCTACATCCACACCCGCGGCCACTGCCGATGCGCATGACGACGCCGACCCCGCACTCGGCTCATGCGGCGTTTCCCTCGCAGTCGTCGGCTGGTCGGTGGATCAAATCGAAAATTCGGTGCAGCCGACCGACGAGCAGCGCGCCGCACTCGGCGATTTGCAGCAGGTGTTCGAGAAGGCCGCCCGCGATCTCGAGACCCATTGTCCGACCTCGGTGCCGCAGTCCACCCTTTCTCGGTTGGAGACCATCGAGGCTCGTCTCGACGCCACGTGGCGCGCCATCTTGTCCATCCAGGTCGCACTCGCCAATTTCGAGACAAAACTCAGCGACGAGCAAAAGCAACGCTTCGATGCGATGAATTTCGCCGCGCGATGAACGGCTCGATTCGTGGCGGAGGGCGGCAAACTTTAAGTCGCGCGATTGTGCGCATTCCAATTGCGCTCGAGATTGCCAATCAGCGCCGGACTGAAATGACACCAGGCCTGTTCGCGCGCGTAGACCGCCATGTAGCGGCGAAATAGATCAAGCGGCTCCTGCCCGATACGGATCGCCCGGCGATTGCCGGCCGCGCTGACCACTCCTGAACTGGTAAAGACGTCGACTGCGCGATCCAAAGCGCCATCGATCTTGTCCATCGGCGCAATCTCGTCGCAGATGAGACGCCCTTCAGGCGTATCGCAGTCGAGACGCCGGCCGTAGAGGATCGCCTGCCGCGCGATACGATCTCCGGTGAAGCGCCACAAGCGCAGATTGGCGGCGCCTGGAATAATACCTTCCTTACGGGCCGGCAGCGTCATGTAGGCGTCGCTTGCGGCCAGCACGTAGTCGAGCGCCAAGAGAAGCTGACAGCCTCCGCCGATGGCGAAGCCTTCGACGACACCGATCCACGGCTTCTCCGTGGTGCCGCCGGTCATCTCGTCGGGGCTGATTTGCGGATGCGCCGCGCCGCGGAAGAGCTTGTTGACGACGCCCATGTCGCGCTTGATGTACCAAAGATACGAAATCTTGCCGTGATAAAGGTGAGTGAGATTGATCCCCGCAGAGAACAGCCGTTGCCCGCGGTATTTCGCGTGCTGCACACTGTCGCCGCGAAGGACCGCGATATCCGTTGCGGTGTCTAGAGTGGCCACGTCCACCGCGATTTCGAAGCCATCGAGCGTCGTCTCGTCTTCGGCATTGAGAAAACGCGGATTGCGCATGGTCACCAGCGCAGCCCGGCCACGCCGTTCCACCCTCGCGCCTTCGAATTCCAATTTATCGCGCTCGCTGAAATGGCGGCTCTGTTCCACCGCTTCCGCCCGCGGCAACAACATGGCGTGGCACAAATGCATCCCGCAAGCCGCCTCGCCGAGAACGCGCGAAAGAAACAATCCTTGGTCGATTTCAAACCCGTCCTTGTATTGCTGCTGCAACGCATTCTCACGATCGAGCTGCTTGTCGTCCGGCACGAGGCCCGGCACGGCGACCGCGGCATCGCGCACCAATTCGTCGACGCGCTTGAACTTCGAGAAATTATCGGTGAGGCGCCGATAGAGCGTCTCACTATGACGATCGAGAAACATGTGGCGTGATGCGCGCTCTCGTTCCAGGATCGCTGCCGCAGCGGTGGCTTGCTCTTTCGACCGCACCTGCTTGGGCGGCAGGAGCGCCAAAAGCTCGGCGCCAATCCGCCAGCGCCGCGAAGCTTGTTCTCCATCGCGCCGATCGTCACCGGTGAGTGGATGGTCCTCCTCGAGCCACGCCGCTACGGCATCGCTCGGCAGGCCGGCGTGAACGAGGACGGCCGTCACGGCGTCTTGCGATGATTGCTCCACGAGCGCCATTGACTTTCTCTCTATTAAGCCCGCGGCCGTTCGTCGATCACGCGCTTGGCCTTGCCTTGGGACCGTTCGACGGTGCCCGGCGCCACCGCGCGCACCGTCACTGTTACGCCGACACGCGCCTTGATCAAATGCACCGCACGATCGGCCAACACCTTTGCGGCACCGGGATCGAGCCCGGTGCGCGTCTCGACGATGACTTCGAGTTCGTCGAGACGATCGGGACGTGTCACCACCAAGATATAGTGCGGCGCAAATTCTTTTTCTTCGGCCAGAACGGCTTCGATTTGCGACGGAAACACGTTGACGCCCCGGATAATGAGCATGTCGTCGCTTCGCCCCTTGATCCGCTCCATGCGCCGCATGGCCCGTCCATCGCCGGGCAGCAACCGGGTGAGATCGCGGGTCCGATAACGAATAACCGGCATCGCCTCCTTGGTGAGCGAGGTGAGGACGAGTTCGCCCTCCTCGCCCTCGGGCAGAATTTCGCACGTGTCCGGGTCGATGATCTCGGGAAAGAAATGATCCTCCCAGATCGTCAACCCGTCCTTGTCCGGAGCGTATTCTTGCGCCACCCCCGGCCCGATCACTTCCGACAATCCGTAGACATTGAGCGCATCGAGATCGAAGCGCTGCTCAATTTCGGCGCGCATGGCTTCGGTCCAAGGCTCGGCGCCGCACAGCGCAATGCGCAACGATGATTGGCGGGCGTCAAGACCCTGACGGTCGAATTCGTCGGCAATGGCAAGCAAATAGGACGGCGTAACGCCGATGATGTCGGGCCTGAAATCGCTGATGAGCTGCACCTGGCGCTCGGTGAATCCACCGCTGGCCGGGACAACGGTGCAGCCGAGATATTCCGCGCCGTAGTGAAAGCCAAGACCGCCGGTGAACAGCCCGTAGCCATAGGCGACGTGCATTTTATCGCCCGGCCGGCCGCCACCGGCGCGGATCGATCGCGCCATCAGCGCCGACCAAAGGTCGATATCGCCGCGCGTATAACCGACTACCGTCGGTTTTCCGGTCGTGCCGCTCGAAGCATGGATGCGAATGACTTCGTTCATCGGCACTGCGAACATGCCGAACGGATAGTTTTGACGAAGATCCTCCTTGGTGGTGAACGGCAGGCGCGCGAGATCAGCGAGACTCGTGATATCCGCCGCACCGACGCCGGCTGCGGCGAATTTCCGTTGGTAATGGGGTACCCGCAGCGCACGGACAATTGTTTGCTTGAGCCGCTCCAATTGCAGCGCGCGCAATTCGTCGGCGCTTGCGCTTTCAATCGTAGCGGACCAATCGAACGGCGACGCGCGAAGCGCCTTATCAGACATCGCTTTCCTCCCGGTCGCCACTCTACGGCCTGCCGAAAGCACCCGCAATTCCGTCAACTTGATCGGGCATGCTGCGTAGCCTATGCCAAGCACAGGTGCGTCACGACTGCGTGCACGAATTCCGCGATGAGCGAAGCAGCATCGGTGATTATCGGCGGCGGGCTTGCCGGCTCCGCCTTTGCGATCGAGCTTGCGCAGCACGGCAAGCGCACCGTCGTTCTGGAAAAAACCGGCGGCCCTCATCATAAAGTCTGCGGCGAGTTTCTCAGCGCCGAAGCCCAGGACTTGCTCGCACAGCTCGGCATCGATGTCTGGGATGTGGGCGCCGCCTCAGTGACCAATCTCAGCCTCGAATTCGGCAGATACCGCGCGAAGTTTCGCTTGCCGTTCCGCGGCGCCGGCCTGTCGCGTTTTCGATTGGATCAGCTTCTGCTCGACGCTGCCGCGCAAAGCGGCGCCGAAGTCGTTCGTGGCGCGACCGTCACCAAACTGGAATGTGATAATCATTCGGCGGTCGTGCATACCGTCAACGAGCGGCTTCTTGCAAGCCATGTCGCGCTCGCGAGCGGCAAGCACAATCTGCGCGGCCTGCCGCGGCCGCAAGCGCCGACGGTCGCTTTCAAAATGCAATTGCGGCCCAGCGCGGCAGGGACCGCCATGCTGGACGATCTCGTCCATCTGTCGATGTTCGCGGGCGGTTATGCCGGGGTTTGTCTCGTCGAGGACGGTATCGCGACGATCTGCTGGGTCGTCGAAAGCGATCTGGTCCTCGACGATGCATCGACCGGGTGGGCGACGCACGTCAATTTTCTCTCCGATCGGTCGTCGTTCTATGCCGCGCTGTTGCGCGAAGCGACGCCGCTCTGGGACAAGCCTGTCGCCGTCGCAGCAATTCCTTATGGCTATCTGCGCGAAGCCGTGATCTCGGACGTGGTCTACCCATTGGGCGATCAGCTCGTGGTCATTCCGTCTTACACCGGCGGCGGCACGTCGCTCGCATTGCACACCGGACGGAGCGCGGCGCGCGCCGTCTTGAACAATAAATCGGCCGGCGAATTCCAACGGCAGACAATCGCAAAACTCAAGCCGCAAATCGGCTGGGCGACACTTGCCAATGTCGCCTTCGTCAACGCATCGGCGCAGCGGCTCACAGCCGCTGTCGCCCGCCTGGCGCCGTGGGCTTTGCCGCAGGTCGCGACATTCATTGTCAGAATGACACGTCTGCGCCGTTAGGCCAGTACTCATAAAGCGGACGTCGGCTCGACTCCCCAAAAGGCCGACATTCCCCCAGAGCGCCCAATCGTCATGTTCGCTTATGACCCAAAGCGGGCCTGACGCGTGTGTGCCCCGAGGTTCGGGTATCTGGATTGTCGCTGGTACAACGCAGCGCCGCGGCAAGCTGGAAATAATCGATGACGACATCGCGCAGACGATCTGCCGCTAAGGACGGCTTGGCATTGCGGCGAACGACGTATTCAAACTCCGGTAGCGCTGGAAGACCCTGCGAAGGGCCGAGCGCCCGCAGCCGCGGGCTTAAGCCACTCTGCGCAAAGATCGATATCGCAAGTCCTGCCTCCACCGCGGTAACGATGCCGGAAAGCCCGGTGGATTGCAGCGCGACCGTCCAACGACGGCCAGCTCTTTGCAGCCGCTCCTGCGCCAATTGTCGCCAGGCGCAAGGCGCGGGGAAGAGCGCCAACGGCACCGGCCGCTCGCTATCAAGCTTCATGTCCGGGAGCGACGCCCAGACGCGGCCCTCGCGATACAGCACTCTGATGTCTTCGCCTGGCCTGTTGTCGTTGCGGTCGGCCCCGCCCGTTTCGTCGGTCTCGCGGTTGATGATTGCGACGTCGAGCAGGCCGCGTCCGTACAAAGCGGCAATGTCGGTCCCAATGCCCATGTGGATTTCAAGGTCGATGGCAGGATAGCGGCTCTTAAATTGGGCCAGTAGTGATGCCAGAGTTGCGGGATCGAAATATTCAGGCGCCCCAAATCGAACAATCCCCTCAAGCTCGGGATGCCCAAGCCGGGTTTTGACCTCCTCCTCAAGCGCTAGGATGCGTTGCGCATAGGATAGAAGGATCTCGCCGTCCGAGGTGAGAGTAAGCTTCGGAGCGGTACGATCGAAAAGCCGACGTCCGACCTACTCCTCGAGCCGCTTGATGTGCAGGCTCACGGCGGATTGCGTCAGGTTCACAAAGCCGGCAGCGCGGGTGAAGCCGTTTGCCTCAACGACCGCGACGAAGGTGCGCAACAGGACTATGTCTAGGAACATCGGATAGCTTTCCGCATGTGCATGGCCTTTACGGAAGGCCATTCTGGCTGGTGCCGTGGCGTCGAGCAACGGCGTCTGCCGGATCAATGCATATGAGGCTGATCATTAGGCCTTCATCGCTTGCATCGCGTGAGCAGTCGTTAAGGATCGCCATTAGTCGGTTGAGTTGGCCAGATATTTTCGGCACGAGAACTGAAAGCTGCCTTTGCCGCCATTGCCGCCGACCACCTGCTCAACCGCAATGTCCTGGTCAGGCTGGACCTGGTTCCATATGGCGGTCGGGATCGCCTTACAGAGGTTTTCCAGGATCTCCTTTTGCCGTGGCGTATCGTACCAAAGATCAAACGACTCCTGTGTTGGAGGTGACACGAACACGACCAGGGTCTGGTCGCGCCAGCTTGCACGCAACCACCAATTCGACGGCACGGTTCCTTTCAGGATGTCCTCCAACTCGGTCTGAAACGTCCGGTCTACTGCAATCGCTGGAGTGCTCACGGCCAACAGTATCGCAGCCAGCAGGATTGAGGTCGAAGCGAGCAGACGCTTCATGGGGTCATCTCCTTCAGAGACATCTGCAATTGATTTTCCACCCGCCACGGCTGCGTTCAAAACGATGAATTGCAATGCCACCTATTACGTATCTTCATTGGCAACACGGACCGCTCGCCTCACACACGGCCAATTGCTCTCGGCGATAGTTGCGCTTAATCCCTGCCCGCACCTGGCGCGGTTATTTGCGACAGGCCACAGTGTAACGAAACGGAAAGAACCATTCGATTTTCGCGCGGTCTTGCACGCCAGCCGCGGTCAATATTCGTCGCCAGTCCGCGGCGGTAAAAGCGCGCGATACTGAGATCGGCCCGTCGTTGGCGGTCATGCGATTAAGCGGCAGGATGCCAAAAAGGATTTTAATGAAATAGTACGGCAGCAGGTGGCGATGCAGATCGTTGATGAACCAACCGCGATTGGCATGATCCTCCATCCAATGAATGAAGCGGACGAGCTCCGCATCCGACAAATGGTGCGTGAAATTCGAACAGATGATGAAATCGGCCCGCCGCGATCGATCAAACGAAAATATGTCGGAGGTTTCGTAGGCGATATGCATTTCGGTCGGCGTCGATTGCTCGGCAGACTGTTTCGACCAGGGATTAAGATCGACGCCGGCAAGGTCGGCGGTGAGATCGCGCCGCCGCAGCAATTTCCAGATTCGCCGCAACATATCGCCGCCCCCGCTGCCGACATCGAGCACGGATATAGTCTCGCCCGGCGTTGTGCCTTTGAGCATCGCTTTGAGCCAGCGCAGTGTTGGCCGGTAGGCAAGCGTACAAACGTTGATGACTTCGAGCTCTTGAAGGCATTGGCGGAAATCCGCAAAAGCCACCGGCTCGGTGTCCATGAGCTCGGACTGGGCGCTGCGCGAGCGCAAATCGACGTCAACCATGCGATCTCCCCGACGCTAAAGCACACGCACCTTCAAATCTCCTGCGCTTTAGTTCTGAAAAAAGCGATTTTTCGGGCGCGGCAGACCGAGATGGTCGCGCAAGGTCACGCCCTCGTAATCGTGCCGAAACAAGCCGCGCCGCTGCAATTCGGGAACGACTTTATCGACGAACTCGTCGAGGCCGCCCGGCAGATAGGGGAACATGACGGTGAAGCCGTCGGATCCTTGCGTTTCGAGCCATTCCTCCATTTCGTCGGCGATGCTTTGCGGCGTTCCGATCATGGCGAGCCCGGAATACCCTCCAAGTCGCTGCGCAAGTTGCCGCACGGTCAGGTTCTCCCGCCGGCCGAGCGCAATGGCGCGCTCCCGTCCACTCTTGGATGCGTTACTTTCGGGAATATCGTCCGGCAAGGGTCCGTCGGGATCCAACTTCGAGGCATCGTGGCCGAGTGCGATCGACAATGAGGCGATGGCATTGGCGTAATTGACGAGGCTATCGAGCTTGGCGCGCTTGGCTCTTGCCGCCTCGACCGTATCGCCGATCACGACAAAACAGGCCGGAAGGATTTTCATGTGCTCGCGGGAGCGGCCGAGCTTCTCCATGCGGCCCTTGACGTCCGCGTAGAACTGCCGCCCGGCGGCAAGATCGCTCTGCGCGGTGAAAACCGCTTCCGCCGTTTCCGCGGCAAGTTGGCGGCCGGAGTCCGACGCGCCCGCCTGCACGATCACGGGCCAACCCTGGATTGGCCTGGCGATATTCAGCGGTCCACGCACCGAGAGATATTTGCCCTTGTGATTGAGCACGTGCATTTTCGCCGGATCGAAGAAAACGCCGTCCTCGACGTCGCGGACGAACGCGTCATCCGCCCAGCTGTCCCAAAGCCCGGTCACGACATCGTAGAATTCGCGCGCGCGGTGGTAGCGCTCGCCATGCTCCATGTGTTCGTCGAGACCGAAATTGAGCGCGGCGTCCGGATTGGAGGTCGTAACGATGTTCCAGCCGGCGCGGCCATTGCTCAAATGATCCAGCGAGGCGAAGCGCCGCGCGATGTGGTACGGCGCATCGAAGGTGGTGGAGCCGGTGGCGACAAGGCCGATGCACTCGGTGACCTGCGACAAAGCCGATAACAACGTGAACGGTTCGAACGAAGTCGCGGTGTGGCTTCTCTTGAGCGCATCGATCGGCATGTTCAGAACCGCCATATGGTCGGCCATGAAGAACGCATCGAATTTTGCGCGCTCCAATTTCCGGATCGCCTCCCTCATATGCGCGAAATTGAAATTCATGTCGGGCCAGGCGCCCGGGTACCGCCAAGCGCCGGTGTGAATACTGGCCGGGCGCATGAACGCGCCGAGGTGGAGTTGGCGGCGGGAAGTCATCAGGTTGTTCCTTTCCGGCACAGAATGTGAATAAAGCTAAGATATTGATTTCTCAGTATCGGAGCTGGCAGTTCGACCGTGAACGAAGCGGGAAACTACCCGCATATCTGTGCCGAAACTGTGCCAGTCGTAGCGTAATGCGTTCCTGAAAATCTAACAGATGCCCGGCGCCGAGCAAAAAATTTGCCCGGCCGTGTTGGAAGCACGAACCGGGCTGAAAGAGAAGCAATGGAAGATTTATCGCAGTCGAATTGCGACGTCAACGTCGATCGAATCGTAGAGATCGAGCAGCTCGCCAGCTTAGATACGGTCGCCTACGAGACGGCCCGTGCCGAGGCCGCTGAACGTCTCGGCTTTCGGTCTCACGTTCTCGACACCGTGGTCAGGAAGAAGCGTCGTGAACTTGGGCTAGGCAGCGACGATGACGATTCCGGCCAGGGTCGAGCGGTAAAGATAACTGATCTTTTGCCGTGGCCAGACGCGATCGAGG
>JBAPZR010000072.1:0-5729 GCA_049285335.1 Xanthobacteraceae bacterium
CCTAAAAAGGGGTGGTGAACGATGTTTGCTTTCGGCGATAAAGCGGACATCGCGCGGTTAAACCCCAACGTCTGCTTTTGACCCAAAGCGGGAACACTCCTTATTTGGCGGTTGGCCCCGGACGCCGGGGTGTCGGGGGATGGGGAGCGCCCGGGGCCTTTTGCAGACCGGCGTCGTTGGGGACAAGACCGGTTGCAACTCTTATTTCCCAGAAATCACTGCATCGCTGGTGACGCGACTAGCGCACATAGCTTGGCCTTCTCTTCAGCAATCAGGCGCACGAGCGTATGCCGCTTTGTTTCGTCAGACTCATCAGGAAATAGCTTGCAAAAACGCTCTATGTTGAGACGTGCAACAACGGTGTCCAGTGCAACTCTGGCATTCGCTGTGCGAGTAGCCATCATCCTTCGCCTTCCCCGAATTTTTTCTGGTTATGAGCATTTCGAGATTGAGCTCCTGGATCCATCGAATGGAGGGATAAACACATTGTCTAAAAGTATAAGTAGGTCGCAAATTTCCCAAATGTTTACACCTGTTTCGCCCAATTTCGCCACAAATCAACTGAAACCTTGTCCCGTCGCGGGCCGCATGGGGAATTTAGCGGCAGTGCGACTGGGTAGTGTTTCCTCCTGTACTAGGCCCCAGCTAGCGGGGCCTTTTGTTTTTGAATGCGCGAATTAGTTTCGTCACGTCTGCTTGTGGCACATAGCGGACATTGCCGCCGTCGTGATCGATGTCGGCTTTCGGGGGTGAAGCGGACAGTCGGCTGGACTTAGCGAAATGTCCGCTTATGACCCAAAGCGGACATTAAGCCGATCTGCGAGCACTGTTTATGGCTGACGCAACGTTGGCGGAGCTATGCGCGTCGGGTTGCGCGCGGGGGTAGCCGGACGCTGCGCCACAGGCGATGGGTTCTGCGCGAGAATTTCCATGTCCACGGCTTGCAGCTTAGTGATGTCGTGTTCCATCTGATCTTGACGGGCGGCGAGCTCCTTGAGGGTTTCTCGCACAGCAGCAAGATTCTCCTCGACAGTTTGTTGTAGCGAAGCGTTTGCCGTAACCGCATCTGGCGCCGTTTGCGCAGGTGTCTTCCGGGGAGATGACCGAATGTCAGTGTTTTGGTGACCGGGCAGCGGCTGCGTCAAGCCAATTTGCTCGACCCAGCCCGCAATCATTTGCTTGGCCTCCGGTGACCAACCAAGTTGGGGAGCTCTTGTCGCAATTATTTTCCGGCCGGCCTCGCCGTACGATTGCCAAGCCAAGGCGCCAGCGACAACACCAATACAAATCGCGATCAGGTAGCGGGTCCACCTTAGGGATCCTCGCCTTTTCATCTCCCCTTCTGTCGCTACAAGACGGTAATAAATTGCTCTCCGCTCCGAAGTCTCTTGGTCAAGACGACGATCGATCAGAGAAAGACGGTTTTGCATATCTTCTGTAGACTTCCAATGATCGCTTGCACATTGAAAATCTTGGACAGCGGCACGTACCTGTTCGTCAAACTTATCAAATTCATCACGACGACCTAGCGCGATACCGGTTGACTGGTGTTCATTAGTTTTAAGTTGCGCAGCCATTTCATTAGCGGCATTCATCGGCATTTCCCCGCTCGGATCATAGTTCCCATGATTTGAGCAGATCAATCGCGGCGTTGAGCGCATTGATTTAGATCAACGACAGACAGTCCGCATCCTAAGACTTTTCGTCGCGGCGAGGGTGAGCGAGATGAAAATGCGACGCTCGCTACCAACTCATGGCTTTTCAAATATATTGATGTCTTTCGAGTGTAGGGCGCACACCGGTTTCGGGCATTCCTTCGAGGCGCACCGCGCCTGAGATCGAATTGAGATGCGATTTATTGCGGTGCAGGGGTCCGCTTATGGAGGAAAGTCACCGCGCTGAACAATGTCGGCATCGGGGTTACTTCAGTCGACCGGACAAGGCTCGCGAAGTATAGTCTTCCCTTTGTCACGGTCGCCCAGGAGTTTTCAGTGTCAGCCGAGCACATTGATTTCTGGTTCTCCATGGGCAGCACCTATTCATATTTGAGCGTGATGAGACTCCCCGAACTGTAACGATCTAGCGGCATCAGATTTCGTTGGCGACCATTCCACTTGCTCGTCATTCTTCAGGAAATGAAGCATGTCCCTTTCGCCGACAAACCGACAAAGTCCGCCTATATGTGGCGCGACATCAAACGGCGAGCAGAAATGTATGGCATACCCGTTTCGCTGCCCGCACCATATCCCGCACAACGATCAATTATAGCGAATCTCGTCGCGAATGTCGGTATGCGTCAAGGGTGGGGAATTGATTTTGTTCGGGCTGCGTATCGTCGCTGGCTCCAGCTCGGCGAGGAAACGGGAAGTGAGCCTAATGTATCGGAAAGCTTGCGTGAGATTCGCCTGGAACCGGAGCCGATACTCGCATTAGCAAATGCGATCCAGGCAAAAGAAGCTCTAATGGCAGAAACAGGCGTTGCTCGAAGCCTTGGTATCTTCGGTTCTCCGACTTTCGTCGTTGGTCGTGAGCTTTTTTGGGGTGACGACCGCCTAGGGGACGCGATCAGCTGGTACAGACACGGCTGTGTGCGACTTCCAAGCTGTACTTCAGACGCACCCCGCAGCAGTCTTTGATATTCCGGAACTACACGGCCTGGCACTACGACAAAACTCAGAGACAACAGCGGTACTCACCGACTGCGTTGACTGTCTCCTAACGGCACAAAGCGGACATTGGAACATGCGGCCAGGCGCGCCCGCAACAGTCAGCGTGGCAGACGGCACGGGATGTAGTAGACTGAGTTGGGGAGCTGCCAAAGGCCGGCTGATATGATATGGCCTTTGTATTCAGTTCTTCATGTTGTGCGCGTAACTGCACTTTTCGCTGCCACCCTCACTACAGCGGCGCCAGGACCGAAGCGTGTGTTGCTGATCACTTGCCGGTGCTAACGTTCAAGCGGTTATTGTGGTGCAGGATTCGATGTTTTTCAGCGAACATCGAAGAATTGCAGGGTTAGCCGCTGTAGAGCGGCTCTCTACTGTTTGGATTGCAACTTTGTTCGTCGACGGCGGTGGTCTCATCAGCTATGGGGGCGACGAAGTTGATAGCTTCCGCCACGCCGCCACTTTTGTGCAAAAGATACTAAGGGGTGCCAAGCTTGGCGATTTGCCTCTCGAACTACCAACAAGTTCAAGCTCGCGATCAACATGAAAACAGCGAAAGCGCTGGACGTCGAAGTGCCCACAAGCCTGCTCGCCCGCGCCGACAAGGTGATCGAATAAACGCTTTTTGCTGCGGTGCAATGAGTCTGCTTTTGGCGTGACGTCCCCTATCGCGTGCCAATGACGTTTTGAAACATAATCGTTGCCGCAGCGTTAGTGGCTGGAAACAAAAGACGGGACTTGTCCATGGAGCATCTGATTCGGGAGTTTGGTGCTTGGCTTAAGCAGGGATTTGGCTGGCTCGTCGACGTGATTGTGTTCGGGTGCCTCTGGGGTATCAGCCAGGTCTCGCGGCTTTTTGGTACGCAATTGGGCAGCGCTCCGATCTTGAAGATTGTAGTGCTTGTTCTAGTGCTCCTGCTCATCTTGTATGCGTTCTATTGGGTGTTCGGCCGCTTCATCGGAGTGATACGATGGGCACTCGATAGGATCGCGTATGCACTAGGAGTAATTCTATTTAGCGCGGTCGTGGTATCGGGAGTGTTCACCGGTGCAGGGCTCGTTGCGGCTGTAGCAATCTGGGTGATGGACAACATCAACTTGGCCTCGCGATGAGTCACCATGAGGCGTTCTGCATACACGCCCTGGCCTGACTTATCGCAAACCATCGTCGGCATAATTGCCATACGAGCCCTTAAACGCATGCACGTTAAACGCACGAACGTTGCTTTCGTCCCTACGGATCGCGCTATCGTCTCGCTTTAGGCCGCAGTAAACGCGGCTATGCGGCCAGCCGATCCATCTCGCGCTGCACCAGCTGCCGATAAAGGCCTTCGTGGCGCATGAGCAGATCGGGCGATCCGTCCTGAACGACACGACCGGCCTGCAGGACGACGATGCGATCGAAACTGCGGACGGTCGAAAGCCGATGCGCGATCGCAATCACGGTACGCCTGGTCATCAGCCGCGTCAGAGCTTCGCGGATGGCCTCCTCGGATTCGCTGTCGAGCGCGGAGGTCGCCTCGTCGAGGAGGACAAGCGGCGCGTCCTTGAGGAACGCGCGCGCAACGGCAATGCGCTGGCGCTGACCGCCGGAGAGCCTCACGCCGCGTTCACCGACGATGGTCCGCATGCCTTGCGGCAACTGCTCGATGAAGTCGCACCGCGCCGCGAACGCCGCCTGCATGACCTCGTCGTCGGTGGCTTCGGGCCGCCCATAACGGATGTTCTCCATCACCGAACGATGGAACATCGAGATGTCTTGCGGCACGATGCCGATGGCGTCGCGCAAGCTCTCTTGGGTGACGCGCGCGATGTTTTGGCCATCGATCAGAATTTGTCCGGCCTGGATATCGTAGAAGCGCTGCAACAGCGCGAACATTGTCGACTTGCCGCCGCCGGAATGGCCGACGAGGCCGACCCGCTCGCCGGGCATCAGCGTCAGCGAGAAATTCTGGAATATCCGCTGGCCGTCGGGATAGGTGAAATCGACATGATCGAACTTCACGCTGGCGCCGCGCCGGATCAGCGGCTCGGCTTCGGGATGATCGTTCAATTCATGCGGCACCAACAGCGTCGCCACGGCTTCCGACAAGCGCGCGATGTGCTGCGTGATGTCGACCAAGGCCACGGCAAGGTCGCGGGTTGCGTTGAGCACCGATAGCGCGAGCGTGCAGGCGAGCACGACGTCGCCGGTTGTCGCCTGATCCTGCTCCCACAGCATCAGCGCCCAGGCCACCAGGCCAAGCGTCAGCGTTATGGTCACGACGGCATGGAATATGCGCAGTTTCTCCAGGTAGAACAGACTGCGCCGCCGCGCCTCCATTTCGCGATTGACGGTCGCATTGAAGCGGCGGCGCTCGCGCCGAAAGCCGCCGAAAGCGCGCACGAGCGGCATATTGCCGATGACGTCCATCATCTCGCCGTCGACGGCCGCCGCGTTGCGGGCGAACTCGTGATGCAGCGGCCGCCCGGCGGCGGCTAGCCGGAACATCAGGCAAACCATGATGCCGGCTATGGCTCCAAGAGTAGCCGCCATCGGCAGGCTGATCGTGACAACTAAGATGATTGCCGCAACGGTGGCCGCGCATGGCGGCAGCACGTTCCACACGAACATGTTCTCGGCGGTGAAGACGGCATTGGAGGTCGCCGTCACGCGGCTCGTCAACGTGCCCGGCAGGCGTTCCGAGAAGTAGCGCGGCGAGTGCCCGATCAGGTGATAAAACAGGTCGCGCCGCAGGTCGCCGGTGACGCCGACAAACGCGTAATTGGCGATCCAGGCCGCTACGCGCCACAATAGGTTGTCGGCGGCGATCAGCGAGCCAAGCAGGAAGAACGCCGTCCAAGCGGCGCCGCTGGTGCCGGCGCCCAACGTGTCGACCAGGAACTTTATGCCGTATTGCGTGCAGACCGAGCAGGCCACCGCCGCCAAAACCGCGCCAAGGATGGCCGCGTGGGAAATCGGCCGCAAACGGATATAGCGAAAAATGAAGCCGACAGGAGACGCGGCGTAACCCGTTAGTTCGGTCATTCGCTTTGTATGCTCCACCCCGCGAACCTGCGAAC
>JBAPZR010000073.1:0-9717 GCA_049285335.1 Xanthobacteraceae bacterium
TCGGCGACCGTCTGTTCGCGGTAGGCTTGGGCGTCCTGAATGATCTTGGCGGCGCGGCCGCGCGCCTCGGGCACCACACGATTGGCAAAGGTCTGGGCTTCGTTCTGCAAGCGCTCCATGTCGGAGCGCGCCGCCTGCACGTCGCGGAAAGAGTCAAGCACCTGCGTTGGCGGATCGACCTTCTGCAACTGCACCTGTTGAACGACAACGCCGGCGCCATAATCGTCCAGCGTCTTTTGCATCAATTCCTGCACGGCGGTCTCGATGGTCTGCCGCGCGCCGGTGAGGATGGCCTGAATGTTGGAGTGCCCGATCACCTCGCGCATGGCGCTCTCGGCGACCGCCTTCACGGTGCCTTCCGGGCTTTGCACGTTGAACAAATAGTCGCCGACGCGGTTCGGCTTGACCTTCCACAATACCGAGAAATCGACATCGACGATGTTCTCGTCGCCGGTCAGCATCAAGCTTTCTTCGGGCAAGTCCCGCATGGTGCTGCCGCGGCGCATATCGAAGCCGATGTCGATCTTGCTGACGCGCAGCGCTTGCGGCGTGAGGGCGGTCTCAATCGGATAAGGCAGGTGGTAATTGAGCCCGGGTTGCACTTCGCGCACGAACTTGCCGAACCGCAGCACCACGCCGAGCTCGTCGGGCTCGACGCGGAAGAATCCGGAAAAGCCCCACAGCGCAATGGCGCCGAGCGCGATCAGGGCGATGCCGCGGCCGCCGAGATTGCCGGGCAACAGGCCGCGCAGCCTGTCCTGACTGCGGCGGAGAAATTCCTCGAGGTCGGGCGGCTTCGGGCCCTGCGATTGAGGGCCTGAACCCCATGGCCCGCGGGATCCCGAACCCCAAGGGCCGCCGGACTGGTTGCTCCACGGCATCTGTCGCTCCTCGTCGCCGGCAAGCGCCTGGCATGGCCCACGCCCCCGCATGGTTCCCGTATATATGGGGTGTTGGTCGCGGGGTGCCGGCTTGGTCGCCGGGGTTATAGGGTAGCGCAAGACGCCTTACAACGCGCCTTACAACGCGCAGTCATGCCGCGCTTTGGCGTTTTGTCGCGTGGTCGGCGGTGCGTTCGTAGGTCACGAAAGCAAAGGCCGCTTCGTCTTCCGCAGCCGGCTTCTGCTCGTTGCGCACGCTTTCGCGCCAAACCTTCGGATCGATCTCGGGAAAACGCACGTCGCCATCGACCGTTTTGTGCACTTCGGTTATCAAAAGCCGTGTGGCAAGCGGCAGCGCCTGCGCATAAATGTCGGCGCCGCCGGCAACGATGATGGTGTCGGCGCCGCGCCGGAGTGCATCGCCGCGCGCGGCGGCGAGCGCGGCATCGAAGGTTGGTGCGACGATAACGCCCGGCGCAGTGAAGGTCGGGTCGCGGCTCACCACAATGACGGTACGGCCCTTGAGCTGCCGCCCGAGAGACGCAAAAGTCCTGCGTCCCATGACCACCGGCTTGCCCATCGTCACGGCGCGGAAATTCATCAGGTCCGATTTAAGCCGCCACGGCAAACCATTGTCGCGGCCGATAACGTTGTTCGCGGCAACGGCGGCGACGATGACGATGTCCATCGCTACACCGCCACTGCGGCCTTGATGTGCGGATGCGGCTCGTAGCCTTCGAGCGTGAAATCCTCGTAGCGCAATGCGAACAAATCCTTCGCGGCCGGATTGATCCGCAACGTCGGCAGCGGCCGCGGTTGGCGCGTCAGCTGCAGTTGGGCTTGCTCGATGTGATTCAAATAAAGATGCGCGTCGCCCAGCGTGTGAATGAAAACGCCCGGCGCAAAACCGGTGACGTGCGCTACCGCCATGGTCAGGAGCGCGTAGGAGGCGATGTTGAACGGCACGCCGAGAAAAACGTCGGCGGACCGTTGATAGAGCTGGCACGACAGCGCGCCTTCGGCGACGTTGAACTGAAACAGGCAATGGCACGGCGGCAGCGCCATGCCCTCGACCGCCGCCGGATTCCAGGCGCTGACGATGAGCCGGCGCGAATTGGGACTGCGGCGGATCTCGTCGAGGACGTTCACCATCTGATCGATGCTGCGGCCGTCCGGCGCCGGCCACGACCGCCACTGCCGCCCATAGACGGGACCCAAATCGCCGTTGGCGTCGGCCCATTCGTCCCAGATCGTGACGCCATGGTCGTTGAGATATTTGATATTGGTGTCGCCGCGCAGGAACCACAGCAGCTCGTAGACGATCGATTTAACGTGCAGCTTCTTGGTGGTGACGAGGGGAAAGCCACGCTTGAGGTCGAAACGCGTCTGATGCCCGAAGATCGACCGCGTCCCGACGCCGGTGCGGTCGCGCTTTTCCACGCCTTCGGAAAGCACGCGTTCCATCAGGTCGAGGTATTGGCGCATCTGGTTATGCCGTGTCGCCGATTCGGTTTGGGGGAGTCTAGCTTCAAATGAGCGGTGGACGAAGGGAACGCAAGGCTCGGTCGAACTATTGCTCAGGTTTCCGTGATGAGTAGACGATAGAAGGATCAGACAACGTCCATCGCCACTTCGCCCAGCGCATCGACCGTGAACACCGCCCGCTGCCCAGGCGCAATCGAGACAGTCGGAATGAGGCTGCCGGTGATGACTACCATGCCGGCTTTGAGCCCGCGGCCGCGTTCTGCGACATGATTGGCGAGCCAAGCCAGGGTGGCGCACGGGTCCTCGGCTCGGCCTTCGCCGACGATCCTGCCGCCGATGGTGAGACGGCCTGGAATGCCGACGAGGTCGGCGACCGGCATGGCTTTGGCCGCGCCGATCACGATGCCGCCGTTCCAGCAATTCTCCACAATCAGCGACAGCGCCTCGACCCTTGCGTAGTCCGCATTGCGGTCCTCGATCAGTTCGAAGGCGGCCATCGCCGCCCCGACTGCCGGCGCCACCGTTGCGCGCGTCCATGGCGCGCCCGCGGCCGGCAAGTCAGCGCCGAGCTTGAGCGCGATTTCGCTTTCGATCCGCAGGTTGACGAAATCCGTGCTGCGCAGCGTCGCCGGCGATGTGTGAATGGTGCGGGCGAAGACCGCGCCGCCGCAGGGATGATCGATCCCCATCAATTGCTGCATCACCTTGGTGGTGGTGGCGATCTTGGCGCCGCCGACTGCGCCGTAGGTCGCCTCCGCCAAGCGGTAATAAGCTTCCTGCGCCGCATAGGCCTCGGCGATCGAGACCGGCCGCAATTCATCGGGCAGATTGCGATAGGGCAGGCGGCGCGTCCGCGCGTCCCACATCCACCGCGCCATCGCGTTGGGGCGATCATTATTCATCGCGTGCTGCATGCATCATGACATGGCATTTAAATGACATGGCATTTAAATGCCATGTCATTTAAACAAGCCCGATCAGGCCGAGCAACGCCGCGGCGGCGAAAGCCCATAACGGATGCACGCGCGCGAAATAGGCGGTCAAAGCTGTGGCGGCTGTGATCGCGATCGCGACCCAGTTAAAGTCCGAGACGGTTGCGATCACCACTGCGCTCGATGCAGTGAGGCCGAGCGTCACCGGAATCAAACCGCGGCTCAGCGCGATATGCCAGCGTGAGCCTCTGAAGCGGTCGGAGGCGCTGCCGACGAAAAAGGCCAGCACGGAAGTCGGACCGCACATGGCAAAGGTCGCGACCACCGCGCCGAGGATTCCGGCGACGTGATAGCCGATCAGCGTAACGAGGATCACGTTCGGTCCCGGTGTCAGTTGCGCCAGCGCGAACGACTCGCTGAACTGCCGATCCGACAGCCAATTCTGGACGTTCACCGCGAATCGGTGGATTTCCGGCACGGCGGAATTGGCGCCGCCGATCGCGAACAGCGACATCAGCGCGAAGAAGCCTGCTAGCGTCAGGAGCGTGCCGCCGCCGGATTTCATGGTCGCATCCTCATAGTCGCACCCTCATGGTCGCACCCAGCCCACAGCTATGCTCACCGGCACGATCGCGATCAGAACCAGCGGCAGCGGCCAATGCATGATGCCGATCGCGGCGAAGGTCGAAAGCGCGATCAACGGCCGGATGACGGCGCGGTTGCGGAACAGCGGCCGCGCCATCCTGGCGACGGTCGCGATCATCAGGCCGGCGGCGGCGGAGGCGACGCCGGTCAGCATGCGGCGCAAAGCCGGGACATCGCCGTAATGGGCAAAGATCGCGCCGACGATGGTGACCAAAACCATCGGCGGCCCGAGCAGGCCGCCGATCGCCGCCAGAGCGCCTGGCGCGCCGCGCATGCGCGCGCCGAAAATGACCGAGAAATTAATGATGTTGCCGCCGGGCAGAAAGGCGCAGAGCGCGTAGGCCTCGTTGAATTGTTCGGCGGTGAGCCAGCGACGCTCTTCCACCATTTTGCGGCGAGCCCAGGCCAGCACGCCGCCGAAACCGGACAGCGATATCGCGGCGAAGGCGATGAAAAGCTCGGCGACCGTCGGCGGCGCCGGCTGCGGTTGCGCTGCGGAGGAGGCTTGGGAAGCGGCGGCGGACCGTTGGGTGGAATCGGGAATTGCGGGGGAACTCATGGAATTTGTTTAACGCGGGCCGGCTTTTTCAGCCAGCCGCGGCCGTTCCATGAGAAGAGACACTCTTTTTTCGGCAACCTTTTGCGCTTATATTCCTGACTGTCGGCGCAAGCCGGCTATGGCAATAAATGGCCGTCGTAATAAACCTTTCGGACCCGGGGGCAGTACCCGGCGACTCCACCAATTCCAGGAGTCGGGCATCAGGGTTGAGGGATCAAGTTTTGATACCTGATTGCTGATGACCGATTCCTGATTACGGGGTCGAAATAGGATCGACGAGGGCGTAAAGGGCGTGCTTTTGCCCGGCATGGTTCCGGCGTTATCGGGCCAAATTCATAGTTGCCAACGACAACTATGCTCCGGTTGCTCTGGCCGCGTAACGCGGCTTGAAAGACCGACTTAAAGTCCTAGCGTCTTAGCAGCGTTAGGCGGGGTTCGGAGGCACCTGGCAACAGAAGCCTCCACTTTCCAGGAATTCAGTGGTGAGGGATCGGAAATCGGGGTTGGTTTGTCGTGCCATGATTTCAGCCCTATGTATTGTCCGATACCCGAACTCTGATTCTGATCTCTGACCACCGATTTCTGAAATGCCCGACCACATTCGCTACGATATTATCACGCAACAGGCCTTACGCGGCGTCGTGCGCACCGTGCTCGCCGACGTCGCCACGAAAGGCCTGCCGGGCGAGCATCATTTCAACATCACCTTCAATACCGCCGCGCCGGGCGTGCGGCTTTCGGACCGCATGCGCGCGCAATATCCGGAAGCCATGACCATCATCCTGCAGCACCAGTTTTGGGATCTGAGCGTCGGCGATGATGCGTTCGAGGTCGGCTTGTCGTTCGGCGGCGTGCCGGAGCGGCTCGCGGTGCCGTTCGACTCGATCATCGCCTTTTACGATCCTTCCGTGCAATTCGGCTTTCAGTTCGAGGCGCTCGAGGCGGAGACGGAGACCGGCGCGCGCGGCGAGGCTGCCAAAACATCTGAAAGTGCGCCCGAAAAATCGCCAGCGCCGCAACGGCAATCGCTGCCCGCGGCGCCCGCCAAGCCGCAGGGCGCGCCCGAGCCACCGCCCACCGGCACTGACGGCGGTGGCGGTGGCGAGGTCGTTCGGCTCGATCGATTCAGAAAGAAATGAAGACAGACGACCGAGGGCGAAAAGCGGCGTCGGTACCGAGCGCCGTTTCGTCTGCCGCCCAGCGGCCCCGCCGGTCCGTGCGCACGCGCACCGAAACCGATTCCTTCGGCCCGATCGAAGTGCCGGATCACCGCTATTGGGGCGCGCAGACGGAGCGCTCGATTCATAATTTCCCGATCGGCGAGCAGCGCATGCCGCGCCCGCTGATTGCCGCGCTCGCTTTGGTCAAGCGCACCGCGGCGGAAACCAATCGCGCGCTTGGCAAATTGGACGCGCGGCACGCCAAGGCGATCGTGCAAGCGACGCAAGACATCGCCGCCGGCAGACTCGACGATCAATTTCCTCTGTCGGTCTATCAAAGCGGGTCTGGAACGCAGACCAATATGAACGTCAATGAGGTGATCGCCAACCGCGCCAACGAGATTCTGGGCGGCGCGCGCGGCGCCAAGTCGCCGATCCACCCCAACGATCACGTCAATAAGAGCCAATCGACCAACGACGGTTTCCCGACCGCGATGCATGTCGCCGCGGCGTGCGAAATATCCGGGCGGCTTCTACCGGCGCTCGAGCGCCTGCACGCGGAACTGATGCGCAAGAGCAAAGCGTTCCGCGCCATCGTCAAGATCGGCCGCACCCATGTCCAGGATGCGACGCCGCTCACGCTCGGCCAGGAATTTTCCGGCTATGCGGCGCAAGTCGCTTCCGGCATCCGCCGCCTCAGGCTCGCGCTGCGCGAGCTTTATCCGCTGGCGCAAGGCGGCACCGCGGTCGGCACCGGGCTCAACGCGCCGAGTCAGTTCGCCAAGCGCTTTGCCGCAAAAATCGAAAACCTCACCGGCCTGCCCTTCGTCAGTGCGCCCAACAAATTCGAAGCGCTCGCCTCGCACGGCGCCTTGGCCTTTGCCCATGGCGCGCTGAATTCACTTGCCGCCGACCTTTTCAAGATCGCCGACGACATCCGTTTGCTCGGCTCCGGCCCGCGCTCGGGCTTGGGCGAATTGATCCTGCCGGAGAACGAGCCGGGCTCCTCGATCATGCCCGGCAAGGTCAATCCGACCCAGTGCGAGGCGCTGACGATGGTCTGCTGCCGCGTCTTCGGCAACGACACCACCGTCACGGTGGCGGCCAGCCAGGGGCATTTCGAATTGAATGCGTTCAAGCCCGTGATCATCGACGCGGTCCTGCAATCGATCGGGCTCCTGGCCGATGCGGTCAATTCGTTCACGGACCGCTGCGTCGTCGGCATTCGCGCCAACGAGCCGCGCATTCACGCACTGATGGAACAGTCGCTGATGCTGGTCACCGCGCTCACGCCCAAGATCGGCTACGACAAGGCGGCCGAAATCGCCAAAGCGGCGCACGCGCGCGGCACCACCTTGCGGGAAGAGGCGGTGCGGCTCGGCCATGTTTCGGAAAAGGATTTCGACCGCCTGGTGCGGCCGGAGCGCATGACGCGGCCACGCGATTGAGCCGAACACTCGAGAACGCGCCATGAATTCACCGGTGATCAAACGCTCGATCGTGATTGCGGGTCACAAGACCAGCGTCAGTCTTGAAGACGCGTTCTGGCAGGGGCTCAAGGAGATCGCCGCCGCACGGCGTGTCAGTCTCACCGAACTGATCGCCGCGATCGACGGCGGCCGCCGCGACGGCAATCTGTCGTCGGCGATCCGGTTATTCGTGCTCGATCACTATCGCGGGCGAAGCGCTGATCCCGACAAGGCTCCCGACGCCCGGACCGCCGCCGCGCCGCCGCTCACGAACTGAAAATCTTTCCCGGATTCATGATGTCGAGCGGATCGAGTGCGCGCTTGATCGCGCGCATCGCCGCGAGCGCCGGCTCGCCGTGCTCGGCCAAGAGATATTTCATTTTCCCTTGCCCGACGCCATGCTCGCCGGTGCAGGTGCCGTCCATCGCCAGCGCGCGCTCGACGAGCCGTTCGATGAAGGCCTTGGCGCGCGCGGTTTCGTCCGCGTCATCGAGGTCGACGGTAAGCGACAAATGAAAATTGCCGTCGCCGACATGACCGAGGATCGGCGCGGTGAGGCGGCTTGCCGCGATGTCCGCCTGCGTTTGCGTCACGCAATCGGCGAGCCGCGAGATCGGAACGCAGACATCGGTGGCAAACGCGGTGGTGCCGGGGCGCAGCCGCCGCGCCGCCCAATAGGCGTCATGGCGCGCCTGCCACAGCCGGCTGCGATCCTCCGCGCGCGTCGCCCAATCGAACGGGCCACCGCCGAGCTCTGCCGCGATTTCGCCGAAGCGCTGCGACTGTTCGGCGACGCTCGCCTCGGTGCCGTGAAATTCCAGAAACAGCATCGGCGTTTCCGGCAGCGTGAGATTGGAATAGCGGTTGCATGCCGAGACCTGCAGCGCGTCGAGAAGCTCGATCCTGGCGACCGGGATGCCGGTTTGAATGGTCAAGATCGCGGCATTGCAGGCCGCCTCGACTGAGGGGAAAGGGCAGACGCCGGACGAAACCGCCTCGGGAATGCCGGCAAGCCGCAGCGTCAATTCGGTGATGATGCCGAGCGTGCCTTCCGAGCCGACCATGAGGCGGGTGAGATCGTAGCCGGCGGAAGATTTCCTGGCGCGGCGCGCGGTCGACATTACCTCGCCATCGGCGAGCACGACTTTGAGCGCCAGCACATTGTCCTTCATCGTGCCGTAGCGCACTGCATTGGTGCCGGAGCATCGCGTCGCCGCCATGCCGCCGAGCGACGCATCGGCGCCCGGATCGATGGGGAAGAACACGCCTTTGTCGCGCAGATAGTCGTTGAGCTGCTTGCGCGTGATGCCGGGTTCGATGACGCAATCGAGATCCTCGGCATGCACCGCGAGCACGCGATTCATGTCGCGGAAATCGAGGCAGATGCCGCCGCGCGGCGCGTTGACCTGGCCTTCGAGCGAGGTGCCGGCGCCGAACGCGATCACCGGCACGCGATTGGCCGCGCACAATTTCACGATTTCCTGCGCGTCCTCGGTGGTCTGCGGAAAAACCACCGCATCGGGCGGCTGATTGTCGATCCAGGTCGTCGTATTGGCGTGCTGCTCGCGCACCGCCTGCGACGTCACCAGGCGATTGCCGTAGCGCGCCGCGAGCGCGGCGATGACGGTATCGGCGGCCTTGCGGTCCTGCTTGGTGCGTTCTGGGAGTTCCGCGAGCGCCATGATTGAAGGTCCTGGTTTGGGTTTTTTGGTCCGGTTTTTGGGTCAACGTGGCGAGGCCGGCCGGCCGGGTCAAGCGGGGCCTTGCGTGCGACGCAGGAAATCCGCCACTCTCGTCCCGATGCTTGATCGCCGCGATCCGGAACCCGCCTTCTTTGCGCCGTTTGTTTCCTCGCCGATGCGGGTCGATCCGGCCTGGATCGACTATAACGGCCATCTCAACATGGCCTATTACAATGTGCTGTTCGATCGCGCCGTGGACGAGGTCTATGAGCTTCTCGGCTGCGGCCTCGCTTACGTCGAGCAAAGCCGGCATTCCTGCTACACCGCCGAGGTGCATCTGCGCTACTTGCGCGAACTGCATGCCGGCGATCCGGTCCGCGTGACGTTTCAGCTGTTGGATTGCGACGCCAAGCGGCTGCGTTATTTCGAAGAGCTGCGCCACGCCGAGGAAGGTTGGCTGTCGGCGACTTCGGAGAACATGGCGCTCCATGTCGACATGACGGCGCGCAAGACCGCGTCGTTCCCGAAAAGCGTCGCGGCGCGGCTTGCCCGCATGAAGGCGGTACATTCGGGCTTGGCGCTACCGGAAGCCGCCGGCCGCCGCATCGAAATGCGGAAGAAATGAACCTCGCGGCATTCCGGGTTTGCGGACAGCGGCCGGCGATGCGAAATGACCTGTGGAGGGCAGCCTCGTAAAAGCCGCGCCCAGGTGCCATCTTTCTCGGCATGAGAATCAACCGGCCCCAAAAGCCGTTGCTAGGCCAAAACCGGCGCCATAACCGACACCATGGCTGACAAGGCTTTCGCCGATCCGTTCAAGCGCAATAGCGGTTCTGCCGACCCGTTGCCGCCCGGACAGATCGCGCCTGTGCGGGGCGGCATTGCCGCGCGCGCCCAGGCCGCC
>JBAPZR010000074.1:0-1857 GCA_049285335.1 Xanthobacteraceae bacterium
CCCCCTACGGCCCGCAGGTGCTGTGGCCGGATCACTGCGTGCAGGGAACCTCAGGCGCGGCGTTTCACGAATCCCTGGATATTCCCCATGCCGGATTGGTTGTGCGTAAGGGAATCGACCGCGCCATCGATTCCTATTCCGCGCTCTACGAAAATGACCGCGCCACGCCGACGGGTCTCGCCGGATATCTGCGCGAACGCGGCCTGCGACGCCTGTTCCTCGCCGGCCTCGCCTTTGATTTTTGCGTGCGCTACTCCGCCGAGGACGCGGTCCGCGAAGGCTTCACGGTCTTCGTAATCGAGGACGCCTGCCGCGGCATCGACGTCGATGGCTCGGTCGCCGCGACCTACGCCACGTTCGCGGCACTGCGCATCCCCTGCATCGCCAGCGAGGCCCTCGCCGAATCGTAACGGCACTGCCGCAATCAGCCCAGATTCCAAGTTCCACAACGGCTTGAAAGGGTTATCCCCAAAAAACTTACCGCGCCGCAGCGTACGGTGTGCAATGCACAATTTTCTTGACTCCGACGCAAAAGGAGCGAGTATTTCATAGAACCGTCATCGGTAGGTCTTATGCGCCACAAAGCGGCCGTACCCGCCTCGAGTTTGCCCTCGCTGATGATGCCCTGCCCGATTTGCGCGGGGCGCATGAGCTATAACGGGCGACACACCGTTTCCGCGGAACTAGAAGATACCGTCTATGCGTGTGGGCGCTGCGGTGCCGAAGTCGTTCGGACTTCGGTGCGAAAAATACCGAACCCGGACGCCGCGGCCGCCTGAACGCCAACCGTCACGCCAAGCCCATCTGCTTGAGTACCGCGCGGCCGAGCAGACCGTAAGGATTGGCGAGCGTCTCCAGCATTTCGAAATGGTTGTAGGCTTCGCCGACCAGAAGCTCGACCGGCTTGCCGGCAGCTCCGACGGCGGCAGCGAACTCGCACGTCTGCCGCTGAAATTCCGGAGTTTCGCAAGTGCCGTAACTGAGGATGAGCGGGGTCGCGAGCTTGTCGAGATGCCGGATGGCGGACAGCGCGTGCTCTGTCGCGTCGGTGAAGGTGACATATTTCGAGCGCTTCGACAGCCGCACCGGCTTGAGATCGTACATCCCGCTCGACAGGGTCGCGCCTTTGAGAATATCGCGCGGCAATCCTTCGCTCGCCCAGTCGTGGGTGACGACGCAACCGGCAAGATGCGAACCGGACGAATGCGATATCAGATAAAGCCGGTCGCGGTCGCCGCCGAACTGATTGGCGTTGCGATGGATCCAGCCGACGGCGCGGCGCACTTGTTCGACTAGCGGACATAGATCGCCGCCGGCATCGTCGACATTGATGAAATCGAGCACCGCGAAATTGGCGCCGGCGCGCACGAACGGCTCGGTGAGGAACGTAAATTCGGATGCGGAGCCGGCGCGCCAGGCCCCACCGTGCACAAAGATGGCGACCGGCGCACCCGCGTCGGCGGCAGGCTTATTCGCGAGCGGCCGATAGATGTCGAGCGCTTCGATCGGCGTCGGCCCATAGGCAAAGCGCAGCGGTTCGCCGACCCGCGCGCGCGCCGCCGCGCTGTTGGCGACCCGGCGCTTGCCAAGCTGATCGCGGTTCGGCGCATAGACGAGCTGATCATAGGCGTCGTCGAGCTGCTGCTGGTCCAAGTCCAGCCAGACGATCGGCCCCTTCGGCTTTGCCAATGCGCCGGTCGGTGTGTTCATTGCCGTTTCATCCCAAATTCAATTCCTGGAAGAAATCGTTGCCCTTGTCATCGACGACGATGAAAGCCGGAAAATCCACCACCTCGATGCGCCAGATCGCCTCCATGCCGAGTTCCGGATATTCGATGCATTCGACCTTCTTAATGC
>JBAPZR010000075.1:0-1641 GCA_049285335.1 Xanthobacteraceae bacterium
ACATTGTACGCTCTGGCCGCAGCCCGATCAACTGCGCAACATTTAACTGCGCGTCCGAGAACCATGCCAGCGTCGGTTGTGCGAAGGGCGCGCGCAAGAATGTGAGCTATTTTGCTCAGACTCCCCACGGATAAAGGTGCAGCCAAATAATAATCGCCATCACAAAGCGTTCGGTCTTCATTTCAATTTGCAGAAGCGGGACCCATCCGGGTATCCGGTACTCTGCTCCGGAACATGTCGGGCGAAAGGAACCACAATGCAACTGCCTTCAATCCTTCGAGGAGAATCGCTGACGCGGCTGCTGCAAGGCGCAGCCGTCGGCGCTGTGGCTACAATGATTATCGGTTTCAACTGGGGCGGATGGACGCTCGGGAGTACCGCCGAGAAACAGGTCAAGGATGCCGAACAGGCAAGTATCGTGCGGGTATTGGCACCCATCTGCGCCGATAAATTCCAGCGTTCCGCCGATGTCAGCGCGAATCTGGAGGCACTCAAAAAGAGCGACTCCTGGAACCGTGACGAACTCATAGAAAAAGCCGGGTGGGCAACGTTTCCCGGCTCAGAGCCTGACCGGCACGTGGCGGAGGCCTGCGCCAACCTGCTGAGCCAAACGAAGTAAGTTTTGATTTAAGAGACCCCGGCGTTGGACTGCCGGAGGGGCACACACTTCAAGAATGAGATGTGGTGTCGCGAGAAGCAACGCGATGTCATGAACGATGAGCCGTGGCCAGGACTGGTTGTCGAGGGGCTATGAGGTCCCGGGCCACTAGCGCGAACGAAGCAAAGCGGGGAGAGTCACCTCGGCCGGCTGAATCCGCTAACTCGATTCATCGCTCGTCGTTCCGTGACGCCGGGTGGCCTTTTGTATGAGCGGCCGGCATCGCTTGCCGGGTGAACTTCTAAATGTGGGTTAAACCCCAACACAATGCCACCGTGAAGATCAGGATTAGGGCGATCACACCGACATATCTGAACTTTTGCCGAACTGACGAGTGCTGCCGCGTTTGAGTGACCACCAAAGCACTTACCCTATCTTGTCTCTGAATACCTTCACCGTCAGCCTGTAGAGCGCGGTTGGATCGCGGACCCCCGTCTGAGCCAACCCGACGACGTGTTGGGCGACGAGCTCGCTTGAGGCGTCATCGTGGTCGGCCACGCCTAATTTCCAGCAGGCCGCTTGATACGCTCTCGATATCGCTTCGATTGCTTCCAGGTCAAAGGGCTGATCGGCTGGACAAGTGCGCGAGAGGAAATGGTGGTTGTTGATCATAATGTGCTCAGTGGCATGATATGGCGAAGCAGATTGAAGAATTAGAAGAGCGGAGTGCCGCCTAACGAGGCGACCTATTCTGGGCGCGTAGCCGGTCGGCTTCAGCCATGACGGTTCGCGACTGCGCTAGCGTCTTTTTGGTCTTCGCAACAAGTTCGTCCATCTCAATTGCGATCTCGGAGGCCCACAAGTCCCATTTGCGCGGGAAATCGGGATCGCTGATGTCGAGTTTTGTAAGAAGTGCGAGGCGCTGATGATCGGCCATGACCGAACTCCCTTGCTGTTACAGGCGGGAGTTCGACCGGTCTCTCAGCCACCGACGCCTGGCAGAGCCGCTGTCGGCGATAATGGTCAACCTATGCAGTCTTGGT
>JBAPZR010000076.1:0-1710 GCA_049285335.1 Xanthobacteraceae bacterium
ACAATGGATCTTTCAATGTCTCCGTCCCCGATACCGGCCCCGGCATCTCCGCTGCCGATCAAGCCAAGCTGTTTCAGGAGTTTCAGCAAGCCGACAACGCAATCACGACCTGAAGACGGCAAAGGAAATTGGACACGAAGTCCCGAAGGGTCTTCTCCTACGCGCGGACGAGGTGATCGAATAGACTAATCGATGTCGCAGTTTGGCACATAGCGGACGTAGAGCGACGCCAAACAAGCGAGATTCGCTGTTTTATTTTAAAAGCCGCTATTTTCCGACATTTGCACTTTTGTGTGATAGTGTGTCGATTCTCATGATTGATCACGAAGACTTTTCCGTTGTCGTGAAGCACCGAGCCCCGCCGCCAAAGTCATGGCGGTGGGAGATCTATCGTGCTGGGCGAGCCAGCGCGGTCGACCATTCCGAGATTTATTTCGACTCCATAACGGAAGCCAGTCGAGCGGGCAAAGCGGCGCTCAAGCTTATGTTGAGCGAGTATCCCGACTGACCCGAGAAGCCGATCTTCTCGTACCGGTTCACGTCCCACCGCTAAATCGTGAGAACCGTGTCCAGTGGCCCGAGCCGTCGGGCCCATCCACCGATTTGATCTGAGGAGGAACGCAGCGTGCAGGTTTTCGTCTGTGACAACAACGTCGACCAGGCGCTCAAAGAAGAAGATGCAGCGCGAAGGCCTCTTCCGCGAGTCGAAGGTCCTGTTCGTTCCCAGCTGTCCCAGCAAGCCCGTATCTACAGCCAAGCGATGCCGGCCGCGCACTGCGCGTCAATCGGCCATCGACGGGCGCTTAAAGTCGCGGAGTCCACGCACTCACACTATCAGCGATGAACCGGACTTCCGCACGCGACGGCGCCGTGGATAGCTGTTGCTCTCGTATAGGCGCCGAATGTCATCGCCGTCAAAGCGCTCATCTCCGACCCGCATCCATGCACCGAGCGTGCGCATAGCGGGGAACTCTTCCACTGCGAAGCGAATTGCCTCTGCGGCGGTGCGGAAGCGACGATAACTGGTCGTCCGGCGCGCGCCAGGCTTACCTTTTGGTAGGAACAGTTCGGCGGATGCGGCATAGTCGAACGTCATGATTTTAACCTTCGATCAAAACTCCGACATCATACAGCGTGATTAAGCTGACTTTCCTTGGCGACCCGCTCGTGCGCCTCGGCGGCGCTTTTGATCTTGTACTGAAAGTCGTTGTCCTCGGGCGGCAAGAGCTGAATGATCTGATAGACGCCAGGCGCGTTGCCTGCGCCGTACAGCCCCGATGTATAGTACACCGCTTGGCCGATTTTGAATTTGTGGGTGCTCACAGCCCCTCCATCTGAGGCGAAGGTCAGTCCAATCAAGCGGAAAATAGCACATATCACCTGCCGCTAACGTGCGGCTTTTTTTAATCGCAATCTAAGCTGCCGCGCAGTATCATCCCCTATGCCCTTTATTTACCGTTGTCTCGACACGGGCCTTCACACGCAGTGTCACGCTTCAACCAAAACGTCGGATGGCGTCTATGATGTCGTAGCGTGCGTCCTCTGCGGAAGGATTCATTTAATCAGTTTGGCGACGGGAAAAACGCTGGGTGAAGAAGAGCCGCCAGTTCCAAAATGGCGTGCTTGATCCGACCGAACTCACTGCGCAGGCGTTCAAAGCATGATTGTCCTTGTGTTTTGGTGAGACAGCGAATATTTGTGAGCATCGAG
>JBAPZR010000077.1:0-2173 GCA_049285335.1 Xanthobacteraceae bacterium
GCATTGAATTGTCGCAAAACGTCGGACGAGATCGTTACCGTTTGGCCGAACATGACTTGGCCGACATCGATGGTCACATTGGCCTTGCCGTTCACCGCTTCCGCAAGCTGCGGTGCAGCGGAGGAGAATTTTCGGTCACCTTCTTTGCCGTAGCCGTAGAACTGCAAGTGTGCGAGGTGAAGCGGCAATTCTTCCGCGGCTGCAATCGTCGCCAGCGCGGTCTCGAAATTTCCGGCAAGCCCAAGATTGTTACAGTGAACATGCAATGGATGTGGCACGCCGAGTCTATTCACCGCACCCTGCAGGGCTTTGACAATCCGTCGCGACGTTACGCCGTAAGCTGGAACGACATCGTCGAACGAAAATGCGCGCATGTTGTCTTTAAAGGCCGCGGCGCCGCCCGCATTGACGACCTTGATCCCGAGCGAGCGCGACATGTCGAGCGTCCATGCGACATAATCCTCGATCGCCGCTTCGCTCTCATTGTCGTGCAAGAGCTGGAGCAGATAGTTATCGTTGCCGAGTATAACGAGCGTCGCTTTATCAATGATTGGCGTATCGCCAAGTTCGAGATGGGCGTGGAGGGCATAGTGGGGCGAAACGGCCGGCTCAACGACCGCGGTAAACCCCATGGTAGCGTAGAGCTGCCCCGTCTCGAATGTCGACCATCCCATTCTTGACAGCGGCGTCTCGCTCGGGCGCGCAACGGCGGCGCTGTGATATTCGGGCAATAACAGCCGCGCTGTATTCACATTCCAGCCGGCAATATGAGAGTGGATGTCGATGGCCCCGGCCATGACGATTTTGCCTGTCGCATCGTAGGTCGCGTCGGCACGCGCATTGGGCGCGCCAACAATGTGTCCGTCGCGGATCCAGACGTCGCCCTGGGCGTCGCGCTGATGGGCGGGATCGATGACGTGTCCGCCGGCGATACGCGTCAGCATCAGCGCGCTCCACGTTCCGGAATCGCGGCCGCAATGCGTTCGATCGCGGCGGCGACGGTGATCGTCGCGCTCGGTCGTGTCGCTTCGAAGGCCGCCAGGGTTCCGGTCGCGGCGAAGTATTGAACCGCGGAATGATCGACGCCCGGGTCGCCGACAACGATATGAACCTGGGCCGGCGCATTCAATGTCATTTCCTGCGCCGTCAGTGCGATCGTTGTCGGCGTCTTACCCCACGCTGGAACGGCTTTCCCGTAAGCCGATATCCAGATGACGCAATCGACCTCACCGCTGGCTACAAGCCGATGTCCATCGAACAGCCACGGATCGTGTTGCCAAAACCCACGACCGAAACTAATGCGCATCGGAAGGCCGGTCGTCCAGCCACATACCTGCATAACGCCGATCGCGTCGGCGCCCGGCGCGAGCGGCAGGCTCGAGAACCGTGTCGTGGCGTTGAGATCATCCACAAGACCGCACAACATTTCGATCACGAGTGAATCAACCTCCGCGCCGGACCAGATCGCGGCGCCAAAGCGCGCCTGTTTGAGGGTGGTCGCAGCTTGCTGCAGCATCTTCGAAGAGGCGCCGGTTTTGGCCGTGGGTCTGCCCGCGACTTCCGCGCGCAGCGTCGCCAAAAGCACAGGGAGGTCGTCGAGGTCGCGGCCGACCGGGGTCGCCGCGATGGTCTCCGTCAGCGGCAGGAGGTCGCGCCCGGGGCAAAGCCATATGATGCGCCGTGGCGCGCTCTGTTTCACCTGCCCGTTTCCAATGACGTTTTGAAGAAGCTGATCGCGCGTGGGGCCGCGGATAGGTCCGACCAGCAGCAGCGTATCGGCGCGTACACGGCACTCCGTCGGGGTCGTCATCATGACGCCCGACGATTGCATCACATCAAGATCCCGTAGCGCGGCTTGCGAGTGCATGTGATCGACAACAGCTCCGGTCCGCTCCGCCAATGCAAGTGCGGCGCGGGCGCCGGCGACGTCGGTGCCCAGTCCAGCGATAAGGGTATTCGTACTCGCCGCAATCAAATTGGCCGCCTCGGCAACAGCAGCATCAAGCGCCGCGGGCCTCCCTAAAATCCAGGCGCGCTCCATTGCGAACTTCCCGTCAGTTTTCGGATAAAAAATGCCGTTTTATTCGTCGTATTTAAGATAAGCGAACCGCTGATCTTTGTCCGGAGTTCCCTCCAAGGCACCGCCCGATTTCGCGGGCTGCCAATGCACAAC
>JBAPZR010000078.1:0-3148 GCA_049285335.1 Xanthobacteraceae bacterium
AATCAGCTTAGCCGCTTCCCTCGTCGCACATCGGGCGGTGGGGCCGTGGCGAAGACCTGGAGTAGGATGCGGCGCGGTATGAACCGGTCGTCATTGACAAGAAAGCTGAAGATGAAGCCGACCCCGAGCACGAGGATGCCGAGCAGAAACGAGTAGACGATGGCGCGATCGGGATAGCTGTCCTTGAGGCTCGCCACCATCATGGGTCCTAAGATCCCGGCGGCCGACCAGGCGGTGAGAATGACGCCGAAGACCCGCGACATGCGCTTCGGCCCATAAACGTCAATCACCATGGAGGGCATAATCGCAAAGCCGCCGCCGAAGCAGCTCAGCACGTAACATACCAGAATGGCGAAGACCCACGGATTGTGCTCCGTCATCAGGATGCCAAACACGATCAGCTGCGAGGCGAGTAGGAGGCGAAAGGTGTTGATACGGCCGAGCCGTTCGGACACCGCGCCCCAGACGATGCGACCGAAGCCGTTGAACAGAGAGCTGACGGCAATCAACGTGGCGCCATAGCTCGCCAGAACTGAGCGCTCCAAGGTCGGGTGGTCGAGCTTCCAGATATCCTGGTAGAGCGGCGACAGGAAGCTGACGATGGAGATGCCAGCCATGATGTTGAGAAAGAAGATGAACCACATGATCGCGTACTGGCCGGCCAGAAGGTATTCCTTGAGCGGCAGGTCGGACTCTTCCTCGGCCTTGGCATAAAGGCTGGCCGCGCGGGCGTCCGTTGCTGTTGACGGGACATAGCCGCTCGGGAGATAGTCCGCCGGGGGGTTCCTCAGCATCGTAGCTGCGCCGAAGGCGGCCGAGCCGAGGATGGCGCCCAGGCCTGCAAACACAAGTGTCAGATTCCGGTGGAAGACGTGCATCAGGATCGGGGCAAGCACGAAACTGAGGACGAAGGCGCCGAGCCCAAACCCCATGGCGACAATGCCGGTCACCAGTCCCTTCTTGTCGGGAAACCATTTGGTGACGGTGCTCATCGGCGTGACGTAGCCTAGGCCGATGCCGATTCCCCCGATGGCGCCATAGCCCAGATAGAAAAGCGTCAGGCTCTTCACCGCGAGAGCGACCGCCGCCAGGGCATAGCCAGCCGCGAAGAGAAGGCCCCCGGCGATGGCCAGCTTGCGTGGTCCGATCCTGGCGAGGTTGATCCCGCCCCAGGCAGCTGACAAACCAAGGCAGCAAATGGTCAGGCTGAAGGCCCACGAGGTCTCCGTATTGGTCCAGCGGAATTGCTCGACTAGAAGCGGCTGGAAGTAGCTCCAAGCATACACGGTGCCAAGACAGAGCTGCAGCAGAGTGCACATAGCCGCAATCAGCCATCGATTGGGCACGCGTTCTTTCGCCTGCATACTCAAGACTCCCGACCGGAAGCCCAACGGATGATCCGGCCGAGCTCGCCCACCTCATCGGTACGCTCGAGCAGACGCTTGACCTGGAAGGAATCCGGGGGCGACGCGTTATGCTCATTGGACAACGAATGCCAAGCGTAACTTCGGAGGTGATCGAGCGGCCGCGAGACCAGATGCATCAGCCCGTAGGACGCCAACACGCTGACAATCAATATGATACTGAGAAGATAGACCTCCTTGCCAATGGCCGTCTGGATCTGCAAGGCGATGTAGCCCTTGTCCATGCCGACATGGACATAGCCGGCCTCGCCCGCGAGGATGCCCGCGGTGACCTCCGAGAAGTTTCCGAGGCCTGCGAGTGTGCGGTCGTAGGCGTTCTTCGCATTCTTGTAGTCGGCTAGGATCTCGTCGGGAACGGCCGGCACGAAGGTATGCGCGATGATCACGCCGTTCTCGTCCACCACGAAGACGTAGGAAATGCCGGAGATCTCGACGAACTGATCGATGATGGACTGGAGGGCCGAATAGTTCTTGTGGACGATCAGGTCGACGTTCGAGTCGGCAATGCTGCGCGCAATCGCCCGACTGTTGTTCAGGAAATCGCCAGTCAGCTGTCGATCCACGGTGTTGACGTAGAGGGCGGAGGTCAACGCCACAAGGAGCCCTATGATGGCGAACACGCCGAACAGGGTTTTCTGATAGAATCGGGCAATCCTCATCGCTTTGCCCAAGCCTCCCACTCACCATCGCCGAACGGCACGAACCGACCGTCTCTGACCACGGTGTAGTAGACCTTGTCCGAGGCTTGGCGGCGGACCGTGTCGCCGCCGAAGGATAGCGGCTGGCCCATGCCGAGATCGAACTTGCCCATCGCCAGCGCGGTCTCCGCCAGATCGGCACGTCTGGGATCGGCGCCCATCCTCTGGAGGATCGCCGTGAAGAGTTTGGCGTTCAGATAGCCCTCGAGGCTGATGAATCCATAGGGGAGCGGCGCATACTGCCGCTCAGCCTCCTTTGCGTGCGGGTACAGGAGCGAGGCCGGTGGCATGATGGCATCGCGGTAACGATCCATAGCCTCGCGATACTCGCGCACCGCCGGCACAGAATCGTCGCTGTAGCTTGGGACAACCTGGGAGGTCACCAGCCGCGACGTGTAGTCTTTGTTCGACGCCTGCTCTGCTGCGAACAGCAACTCGAGCATGGGGCCGCTGCCGACGAACGAGATCGTAGCCACGGGGCAGTCGACGTCTCTGTCGCGCATGTCGCGGACGAATCCAGCACAGGCGGGATAGGTGCCGGCACAGACAACGGCATCGGGCTGCACGCGCTGCATGATCGCCACCTGACGATCGTAGCTCTGGTCGAAGGGCGAGCCCCGCCGATAAGTGGCTTCGCCGGCGATCTCCAGACCGTGCTCGCCTAGTGCCTCGCGCAAGCCGGCCCAGCCTGCCCGGCCATAGGCGTCGGCTTGGTAAAAGACCGCAATGCGAGTTCGATTGACGGCGACGAAGTGATCGACCAGTCCCTTCATCTCCTGGTCGTATGAAGCGCGGAGGTTGAAGGAAAGCTGATCGTAGGGCGGAAGCCGGTTGGTATCTGCCCCGGTGAAGGGGAAGAACAGCAGAAAATTTTTGTCGTGATGCACCTGCAGTAGCGGCAGGGTCCGGTTCATGGTCGGTGTGCCGACATAGCTGAAGAGCGCGAAGACATCGTCTTCATCCATCAGCTTCAGCGTGTTGCGGATTGCGAGGTCGGGCTCGTACCGGTCGTCATAGGCCTTGATC
>JBAPZR010000079.1:0-7862 GCA_049285335.1 Xanthobacteraceae bacterium
GAACAGCTCTATGCCGCGCTGACGGCCAAGGGGGTCGATACGCTCTATGACGATCTCGACCAGCGTCCCGGGGCGAAATTCGCCACCGCCGATCTGATCGGGATCCCTTGGCAAATTCTGGTTGGTCCCCGGAGCCTCGCCGAAGGCAAGGTCGAAATAAAGCGGCGCGCGGACGGCCAGCGGGAACTTTTATCCCCAGCCGACGCCATAGCCCGGCTTTCCGCATGAACCTGTGCGTGGTGACCCTCTGACGCGATTTGGCGGGCTTGAAACGGCCAGAATCGTGTGAAACTCGGGATATCCGCGGGGATAAAGACCTACATGGCCGAGCCGACCGGCACTCATCCTTTTTCTGCGTTCGAGTGGATGCTGTCGCTGCGCTACCTGAGGGCGCGGCGCAAAGAGGGATTCATATCCGTCATTGCCGGCTTCTCGTTTCTCGGCATCATGCTCGGCGTGGCGACGCTGATCATCGTCATGGCGGTGATGAACGGCTTTCGGCAGGAGCTGCTGTCGAAGATTCTGGGCCTCAACGGCCATCTGCTGATCCAGCCGCTGGAGTCGCCGCTCACCGACTATGCCGCCGTGGCCGATCGCGTTTCCAAGGTTGACGGCATCTACCTCGCCGCGCCGCTCGTCGAAGGTCAGGCGCTCGCGTCGTCGCCGTTCAACGCTTCCGGCGTCGTCGTGCGCGGCATGCGCGGCGCCGACATCGCCAAGCTCACGCAGATTTCGAAGAATATCAAACAGGGCACGCTCGACGGTTTCGACGACGGCCAAGGTCTCGCCATCGGCAGCCGTCTCGCCGATCAACTGTCCGTGCGCGCCGGCGACAACATCACGCTCGTGACGCCGCGCGGGGCGGTGACGCCGATGGGCACGACACCGCGGATCAAGACGTACAAAATCTCCGCCGTGTTCGAGATCGGTATGTCCGAATACGATTCCGCGTTCGTGTTCATGCCGCTAACCGAGGCGCAGGCCTATTTCAATCGCGCCGGCGACGTCACCGCGATCGAGGTCTATACCAACGATCCGGACCAGATCGATCGCTTCCGCCAGCCCGTGACCGATGCCGCGGCGCGTCCGATCTACATGGTCGATTGGCGACAACGCAACGCGACCTTCTTCAATGCGCTGCAGGTCGAGCGCAATGTGATGTTTTTGATTCTCACATTGATCGTGCTTGTGGCGGCGCTCAACATCGTATCCGGCCTGATCATGTTGGTGAAGGACAAAGGCAGCGACATTGCGATCTTGCGCACCATGGGCGCCACGCAAGGGGCGATGATGCGCGTCTTTCTGATCACCGGCGCGTCGATTGGCGTGGTAGGAACCGTGGTTGGTTTCCTGCTCGGCACGGTCGTTTGTCTTAACATCGAGGAAATTCGGCGTTTCCTTTCCTGGCTGACAAACACCGAGTTGTTTTCGCCGGAACTCTATTTCCTGTCGAAACTGCCCGCCGATATGAACGTCAAGGAAACTTCCGCCGTCGTCGTGATGGCGCTCGGCCTATCATTGCTCGCGACGCTGTACCCATCGTGGCGGGCGGCCCGGCTCGATCCCGTCGAAGCTTTACGCTACGAGTGACCGGTCGCGATGGACGACACCACAACCATAGGTCAGGGGACAATGGCGGCCGTCAAAGGAGATCAGCCGCTCGTCTTCCTCCACGGCATCAATCGCCAGTTTCATCAGGGCGATGCGACGCTCGACGTGCTTAAGGGCGCGGAATTCGCCGTCTGGCCCGGACAATCGGTTGCGCTGGTCGCGCCGTCCGGCGCCGGCAAGTCGACGCTACTCCATATCGCCGGCTTGCTCGAACATCCGGATGCCGGCGAAGTCTATATCGACACGATCGCCACCTCGCATCTGACCGATATCCAGCGAACCCGGATCAGGCGGACCGAAATCGGGTTCGTCTATCAGTTTCACCATCTGCTGCCGGAATTTTCGGCGCTGGAAAATGTGATTCTGCCGCAAATGATCCGCGGTTTGTCGAAACGCGAGGCCAGCCGCCGCGCCGCCGAGCTGTTGAGCTATCTAGGCCTCAAAGAACGGTTGACGCATCGGCCGGCCGAGTTGTCAGGCGGCGAACAACAGCGGGTCGCGATCGCGCGCGCGGTTGCCAATGCGCCGCGCATTCTGCTCGCCGACGAGCCGACCGGTAACCTCGACATCCACACCGCCGATCACGTTTTCGCGACGCTCAATCAATTAGTGCGCGCATCCGGTTTGGCGGCCGTGATCGCCACGCACAATCTGGATATCGCCGCGCAAATGGATCGCCGCGTTACGATCCGCAACGGCCTCGTCGTCGAACTAAGCTAACCGCCGCAATGCCTCAGTACGGATAGGCGTGGTAATACCGGCGCGGTCCGATCGGAGGTTGGTAGAGCGTATTGGGCTCACAGAAGCCGCCGATGCCGCTGACAGTCGCCAAGCATTGCTCGAATGTCGTGAAGCCGCAATTCGTGCCGCCGCCTTTACCGCTGTAATAGGCACACCACGGATAATTCTGTGCATGAGCGGGCGTGCCGATCACGCTCATGCCGGCTAGGACTCCAAGAAGGCAAAGCAGTGTTTTCATGGTTGTTCCTTTCCCATCATCGGCAACGTTCGGCTTAATCTAGGTTCAACGATCGCAGGGCGCACGGCGGATAACGACCTGCGCGCGCAAATTTGAAGGGCGGTGAGCCGCTCGTTTGTCTCGGCATGAAGGCCAGCCGCGCCGGACCATTTCACGCGGCCGAGCAAAAAAGACAGCGCGCCCCTTTTTTGGGGGCGCGCATCAACGGATTTGATGAGTGGAAATGGTTAGCTGCGGTGTTTTGTTAGTTCATTGGAAAGAGCCGTCGGTGTCACCAGCAAGGGGCGCACCAGCAACGATAGGGGCCGCAGCGCCGAACCCTGCCTGGCGGACAATAGGGACCCCATCCGACGCAGGCGGCTTTCTTGATGGGCGTCGCGTTCGGAATTTGGGCGTGGAGCCCGGACGCACCTGGAGATTGGGTTTGTGCGCTGGCCGCCAGGACCGATGCTGCAAGCGCAAACGCTACCGCGGTCAAAGTGATCGTGAGCTTCTGCATAAGACTCTCCTTCGCTCCGCCGTTAAAGCCAAACCAATCGGACCAGACCGCAGCAACAAAGCTGCGCGCCGGGCCCCGCTCAATGTCGCCCTTGGGAGCGAGGATGGCTTAGGTTTGTTTGGATCGCAACAAAGGATTGATGTCGAAATGTTTCGACCGGCTCGTTCGCAATTGCTCGACCGTATAGGGCTTCTCGAGCACCGCTGATCCGGCAGCGAAGCGGGCCTTCATGCCATCGGTGATTGCTCTGCCGGTCGTATAGAGGACTTTAAGCTGTGGCAGATCGGCCAAATGGATGCGGGCGTGAATGTCACCTTTAAGCTCGAGGTCTGTGAATAAAAGATCGACCGCAACCTTGTTTTGCAAGGATGGCGAGTGCTCCCTCCGGGGTCCTAGCGGACAAGACCTGGCGTCCTTGCTCCTCAAGGTAGGATTCCGCCAAGAGGCGAACCTGATCCTCATCCTCAACGAGCAGTACGGTTGCCATAATGCACGGCCTCTTAGTACGTGAACTGACGCCCGTCGCGCGGTTCCCGCTGGAGCCTTGCAAATTCAGTCATGCCGGTTGTTGTTAGCGCTTAGTCATCAGAAATGAGCGCGGCTCATGCGCTTCGAGCGAAAGCGGCCGGCGCGGCCGCGTGGCGCAAAATCAAGAAAAAAGCCGGCGGCTTTCCCAGCCGTCGGCAAAGCTAGATCGAAGGAAGTGATTTAGCCGATCGAAAGACGCAGCGCGGACTTCTGCGCAGCGATCTGCGCTAATGTCCGCCAGTGCTCCGCCAGCGCGCGATAATAGATTTTCAGATCCTCTTGATCCTCGGCTCGCGCAATTTCATCGCACTCCGTCGCCTTCTCGAGGCAGTCCTCGGTTCTGAACACGGGTACAACTCCACTCAAACACTACGCGCACTCCATGTTTGATAACATAAAATGGTGATTTTAGCGGCGAGGTTTTCGGCCCAACCCAATGGAAAGCCCTTGACGTAGAACAAAAAGGGAACTATGTTCTCCTTTCATTCTAGCAAGGAGCGTTACCGATGATCCGGTCGGTTTGTGAGGAAGCTCTCGCTTTGGCGTCGTTGAGCCTGTTTCTAGCGACCGTGGCCGTATGGGCGCAGGTTCTTGGCGTACTGTAGGCGTCGGGTAAGCGTGGCGTTCTGTAGCGTCTGCGTCCCTGTCATTGTGCATGGTGGCGTCGCTCGGGGTCGCTCGGCCCCGCAGCGGCCCTACCGGGCAGATTGGGGAAAACGCGCACGACGAGTGATGGCCCGTGGACACGCCCGAGCGGGATCGGCCATGCTTGAAGCGAGATTCGCAGGAAGCTCAGGCTGAGCCGCCGCCAATGGTTCGGCGCGCTTGCCATATCCCAAACCGGTCCCGCAGGTCCCGTAAAGACATCCATATCCGCACAGGCAATGGCATCCGAACCCGGTTTTGTGCATCTGCACGTCCATTCATCCTATTCTCTGCTCGAAGGCGCATTGACGATCGCGCGTCTGGCCGAGCTCGCCAAGAAAGACCGGCAGCCGGCGCTGACGCTCACCGACACCGACAATATGTTCGGCGCGCTGGAATTTTCCGAAAAACTCGCCAAGTCCGGCATCCAGCCGATCATCGGCTGCGCGATCGCCATCGATTTCGGCGATTGGGAGATTCGCAACCCGACGGCCGAGCAAATTTGGCCGCGGCTCGTGCTCCTTGCCGCGGACTCGCGCGGCTATCGAAGCATGATGCAGCTATGCTCGCGGGCCTACCTCGACACCGCCGCGCATGAACGGCCGCATATCAAAGTCGATTGGCTCGACGATGCGACCGGCCTGATCGCGCTGTCCGGTGGGCCGGGCGGGCCCCTCGACCACGCAATCATCGCCGGGCAAAAACCGATCGCATTGGCGCGCTGCGAGATCTTGCAGAATTTGTTCGCCGATCGCTTTTATATCGAGCTGCAACGCCACGGCATGGCGGCCGAGCGGATCACCGAGCCGGAGCTGATCGATCTTGCTTATGCGCGCGGCCTGCCGCTCGTCGCCACCAACGAGCCGTTCTTCGCAACAAACGAAGACTATGAGGCGCACGATGCGCTTCTTTGCATCGCCGAAGGCAAGCTGATCGCGGATGCGGAGCGCAGGCAACTTTCGTCCGAGCATCGCTTCAAATCCCGCGCCGAAATGGCGGCCTTGTTTGCCGATCTGCCGGAGGCGCTCGAAGCTACCGTCGAAATCGCGCAACGCTGCATGTTCCGTCCGCGCACGCTGGCGCCGATCCTGCCACGGTTCACCACCGGTCGCGCCGAGGACCAAGACAACGGCGACCAGGAGGCCGAAGAGCTCCGCCGCGTGGCGCGAGCCGGTCTCGAGAAGCGGCTCGCGCGCTACGGCACGGCGCCCGGCCACCGCCTCGAGAATTACTCTGAGCGGCTCGATTTCGAGCTCGGCGTCATCGTCAATATGAAATACGCGGGCTACTTCCTGATCGTCGCCGATTTCATTCAATGGGCGAAAGCGCAAGGCATTCCGGTCGGCCCCGGCCGCGGCTCGGGCGCCGGCTCGCTCGTTGCCTATGCGCTGACCATCACCGACCTCGATCCGATCCGCTTCGGCCTATTGTTCGAGCGCTTCCTCAACCCGGAACGGATTTCGATGCCGGATTTCGACATCGACTTCTGTCAGGACCGCCGCGACGAAGTCATTCGCTATGTGCAGGAAAAGTACGGACGCGATCAGGTCGCGCAGATCATCACGTTCGGCACGTTGCAGGCGCGGGGCGTGCTGCGCGACGTCGGCCGCGTGCTGCAAATGCCCTATGGCCAGGTCGACAAATTGTGCAAGCTCGTGCCGCAAAACCCTGCTAATCCGATCTCGCTCGGTCGCGCGATCGAGGATGAGCCGCGGCTACAGGCCGCGCGCGACAGCGAGCCGGTGGTGCGGCGCGCGTTCGACATTGCGCAAAAGCTCGAAGGACTGACGCGCCACGCCTCGACGCATGCCGCCGGCATCGTCATCGGCGACCGCCCGCTCACCGAATTGGTGCCGCTCTATCGCGATCCCAAATCGCTGATGCCGGTGACGCAATACAACATGAAATGGGTGGAGCCGGCCGGGCTGGTGAAATTCGACTTCCTCGGTCTCAAAACGCTCACTGTGCTCGACCGAGCCGTCAAACTCGTGCGCCGGCGCGGCATCGAGATCGATCTGTCCAATCTGCCGCTCGATGACGCCAAAACTTATGAGATGCTGGCGCGCGGCGAGACCGTCGGCGTGTTCCAGGTGGAAAGCGCCGGCATGCGGCGCGCGCTTGTCGACATGCGCCCCGACCGATTTGAAGATCTGATTGTGCTGGTGGCGCTGTATCGCCCGGGCCCGATGGCGAACATTCCGACCTATTGCGCGCGCAAGCTCGGTCACGAGCGCACCGACTATTTACATCCCAAGCTCGAGCCGATCCTCAAGGCGACCTACGGGATCATCACCTATCAGGAGCAGGTGCAGCAGATCGCGCGCGATCTTGCCGGCTATAGTCTCGGCAAAGCCGACATTCTGCGCCGCGCCATGGGCAAGAAAGATAGAAAGGAAATGGCGTCGCAACGCGACAGCTTCGTCTCCGGTGCCGTCGAGCGAGGCATCGGGCGCGCGGATGCGGAGGTTATCTTCGATACCTGCGCGAAATTCGCAGAATACGGTTTCAACAAGTCGCATTCGGCGCCGTATGCGCTGCTCACCTATCAGACCGCCTATATGAAGGCCAATTACCCGGTCGAGTTCATGGCCGCGTCGATGACGCTCGATATGGGCAATACCGACAAGCTCGCGGAATTTCGCGCCGAGGCCGAGCGGCTTGGCATCAAAGTCGAACCGCCGTCGATCAACCGGTCGGGCGTCGAATTCGAGGTTGTCGGCGATACGATCCATTATGCGCTGGCAGCGTTGCGCGGCGTTGGCCGCCAAGCGGTGGAAGGCATCGTCGCCATACGCGGAGAGCACCCCTTCGCTGACCTTGCCGACTTCGTCCGCCGCATCAATCCGCGCAGCGTCAATAAGCGGGTGCTCGAAAGCCTGGCCGCGGCCGGTGCGTTCGACACCGTTGAGCCGAACCGCGCGCGCGCCTATGCCGCCGTGGATGTGATGCTGGCAACCGCGCAGCGCACCCAAGACGACATCGCGCGCGGCCAATCCGAGCTGTTCGCCGCCATGGCATCGCAGTCGGCCATCCCCGTGCCGGCGCTCGAACCGTGGCTGCCGGCGGAGCGCTTGCAGCGCGAATATGAAGCGGTGGGGTTCTTTCTCAGCGGCCATCCGCTCGACGACTACGCGGCTGCGCTCAAACGGCTGCGCGTGCAGCCGTGGACCGAATTCGCGCGCGCCGTCAAAGGCGGCGCCGGCGCCGGACGGGTGGCCGGCACCGTCGTTGCGCGCACCGAACGGCGGACCAAGAGCGGCAGCAAGATGGGCATTATCGGCCTGTCGGATCCGAGCGCCCATTACGAGGCGGTCTTATTCGCCGAAGGGCTCGCGCAATACCGCGACCTTCTGGAGCCGGGCGCCGCGGTGCTTCTGTTCCTCACCGCCGAGGTACAGGGCGACGAGGTACGCGCCCGTATCCAGTCGGTCGAGCCGCTCGACGAGGCGGCGTCACGGCTGCAGCACAGCCTTCGCGTCTTCCTGCGCGACGAGGCGCCCCTGGCCGGAGTGGTGCGGCGGCTCGAGGCGTTGCCGAAATCCGCCGGCGGCAACGGCAACGGCAACGGGACCGACGGCGACGGGGAAGTCAGCATGGTGC
>JBAPZR010000080.1:0-1953 GCA_049285335.1 Xanthobacteraceae bacterium
GAACGCTCCTTGTCGACTTGTCGATATCATCCAGTTCAGCCTCTAGAGCCTCCACTTCCGCAGCCGCGAGCTTTGTTTGAATTGCGTTTTCAATCACCCTCAGCCGCCGATAGAGCTGGCGCAAGCGGTGTTGGATAAACCATGCGTAGAGCCTAGGCGCAAAGCCAAAAACCGGAAAGGCGACCGCTAGCGTTGCAAGCAGAAACGCAATTGTCCTTTGCACATAAATCGTCATCCAAAGGGGAAGATATTTCGCGAGCAGTGAAGGGCCATTTTTGTAATAATCAATGGCGACAGACGCTACCGAGTATTCTGGATCGTCAATCGCCGGAAATTCTCCGCTGCGTTGAAAAAGGCCCGGTCCCCCGTGTTCTTCCTTGAGCGTCCGCGCCAAGAGCTGAACAATGGCCGGATGCAGGGCATCGCGAATTAGTACCTTAGCTGTGGTCCCCACCAAAGTGATGTCATCTGGCGGATTCGGAGGGTCGAGCTCAATGACCCCCTTTGGCAATAGGAGCCGGACAAGGTCTGGAAAAACACGTGTGAAAGCATCGGCCGTTGAAAAATTCATAAGCCGAACGTTGGGATCACTTAACAACCTCTCTACAGAAGGCGCATCCGATCCGCCGACGAGCATAGCGGCATCCGCCGCTCCTTTTTTCAGAGCCTCAACAGCAGCGTCACCTGCGAGCGGTAACAGGATCGCAGTTTTAGCGTCGATGTTAGCCCTACTAAGAATGCGCTCCGAAGAATACCGGGCGCCACTTCCCTCCGGCCCTACTGCAATGCGCTTACCTTTGAGTTGTGTCAGGCTATCAAGCGTTTGGCTTGACGGGTAAAAGATCCAAAATGGCACATTGAAAATGAGTCCCATCGACCGCAAATCGGGCGCCTGAGCGCTGTTAGAGAAACCGCCCGTCGAGAACGCAATCTGTACCCCCGAGTAGGGGTCCTGCAACAGCTTCAGATTCTCTAGCGCGCCAGCAGTCTGCCGTACATTCAGTTCTACTCCCGCACGTGCGAATCGTGCTCGATATTTTTCTCCAAAATATTCGAATGTTGTTCCATTTCGACCGGTCGCGATAGTTACCCTTAATGGAAGCGATGGGACAAAGTATTCCAGTACGATCCAGATAGCACCCACAATTAAGGCCAAGGCGGCCAGTCCTGCGATCAGCCGACTGTGTCCCAACTTCTGCGTCCTATTTTCCGCCCAGACTCACTACCCTGCCGCAGTCGGTATCGGGATTCGAGAACCGACGGGGTGCATTGGCGTCTCTGATAACGGAGATTGAATTCGTCCGAAACGGGAAACGCGCTGACGGTCGCTGTAGATGCCAATTCGGTTTTGAGGGGATCATGGACGCTGTCTCCAGAACCACCGGTGGTCAACTCCTTCGCGAGAATATCTCCCTGAATTCGTGCACCATCGGCGATAAGGGCATTTGAGGCAATCACTTCGGTTCAAAAAAGGCAAATCAGTCACTGAAGGCTCGAGGCTGCAGCCGCTGCAACGGTCGTCAGCCGTTACTCGGCCGGCGGCAGCAATGCTGCACCCATCGGAAACGATCTCGTCTATCGGTTCCGAAATGGCGGCTGGCGAAAGGGAGCTTGGGTGCAGTTTGCACGGCCTCAACCCGATGTCCGCTTTACCCCCAAAACCGGACATCGCTGAACCTGATCACCATGTCCGCCTTGTGCCAAAAGCGGACTCATGCAGTGCAGCAAACGCGATCTGTACGGACCTCCGCGATTGATCGCCAAACAGAGCAATATGCCAGGCCAGACGCTCAGTGACTTTCTGCCAGTCGGCTCTATAACGTGTCCGCAGAGAAAGTATTGCAGTCGGAAATTTTGCCTGAGTTGAAACCGTTTAAGAACCAGCGCTTGCGCTGCGCCGAAGTGCCGTGGGTGAAGGCATCCGGCACTACATAGCCTTGCGTTTCCCTTTGC
>JBAPZR010000081.1:0-2110 GCA_049285335.1 Xanthobacteraceae bacterium
GCTCAAGGCTTTGAAGCGCGCCGGGTTGAAGTCCATGGCGGGGCGAAGCCGAGATCCGCTCGCTCAGGAATGGGAAGCGCTGCGAGCGCTCTTACCCAACCGTCGCTTTCAAAGCGGCCTCTCACGGTTCATGAACTTTTGCACTGCGCGCAACATCGTTCCAGCCGCTGTCGCGCCTGAGACCTTTGTGCAGTTTGGCAAGGAATTGGAACACAACAGTCTCACGAGAGATCCAGGCGGCATTTATCGCGATACCTGCAAACTCTGGAATCTGGCAGCCGAGACAATTCCCGGATGGCCGCAATTGGCAATCCCCGTACCAGACCGTAGACGCAACTTCGCATTCGCTCCCGATGTTTTTCCGGAATCATTCCGAGCAGACTTCGAAAGGTTTCTAGCGAAAGGCGGCGAACCGGACGTATTCAGCGATGACTATTACAAGCCGCTCTCCAAATCGACGGTGCATAATCGGCGACAATACATCGCGATGGCAGCGACGGCGCTTGTCCATAGCGGTGTGCCAAGCGAGCGGATCACTGGATTAAATGTGCTTGTCGAGATCACAAACGCGAAACGGCTACTAGAGTTTCTGTATAAGCGTGCCGGAAATAAATCGAATCACCAGATCAATCATGTGAGCACATTGCTTAAGACGATCGCGCGGCACCACGTACACCCGCCCCAAGAAACCGTCGATCAGCTCCGCAAGCTTTGCAAGAAGTTGAAGCCGCCAACCGAACGATTCACAGAGAAAAACTGCCGTTGCCTTCGCCAGTTCGCGGACAATAAGAAGCTCCTGGCCTTGTTGACCTTGCCGCAACGGGTCCTCGCGCAGGTCGCAAAACGTCGTACGCTCCGACGTCGGGATGCCGTACGGGTCCAACTGGCAACTGCTATCGCGGTTTTGCTTTACATTCCGATTCGCATCAAAAATCTCGCTGGCTTGCGAATCGATCGCCATTTACAGACGTTCGGCGATCGTACCTTTCTCAGTATTGCGTCGGACGAGACAAAGAATGCTGTCGCCATCGACCGAGAGCTTCCAGCCCAATTAGCGCGGCAGATCGAAATCTACATCCGCAAATACAGACCTGTTCTTCTTAAAACTCCATCCCCTTGGCTATTCCCGGGAGAAAATGGTGGTGAGCGCCCCGCTGGCGGCTTCGGTCAACAGATTGCAGATTTCATCGCGAAAGAAGTGGGCGTCGTGCTGACGCCCCATCAATTCAGGCATTTGGCGGCAAAGCTATATCTAGACCAGCATCCGGATGGCTTTGAAACTGTTCGTCGCTTACTCGACCACAAAAGCATCGAGACCACGATGCGGAATTACCGCGAACTTGAGGCGGCGCTTGCCAGCAAGCGATATGCGTCGGTTCTCGAAAAGTTGTGCAATGGGGGGTCCTGATCATGCCGAAAGGCCGAACCGAGTGCTTGCCGATTTCATTATGGCCATCAGCTGATCAGGCTGCATGGGAGATAGCCATTCGCCCAGGAAGTCCTTTTGAGGAGGGAGGAATCGCAGCGCTTTGGTCACCCGATACGCGGCGCAAAACTATCGCAGGTTATGGACGATTCCTGCTTTGGCTCAAAAAACGCAACGGGCTCAACGAAACTGCAAGCCCGGCCGAACGCATTACCCAAGAGCGACTTAAGGCCTATCTCGAAGACCTCAGAAATATAAACCGAGGCCATACTGCAATGCGTGCGCTGGCGCCGGAATGTGACTGGGGTTTCATTAAACGAGCCGCCGCTCGGCTGCGAGGAAACACAATCCCTGCCCGCGATAAGCGAGGGCGTTTGCTACCGATTGCGGACGTGATCACGCTCGGCTCTCAGATGTTGAAGCGGGCGGAAGAAAACGAAGCGCTTTCAGAAATCGGTCGGGCCGCCCTGTATCGCGACGGCCTTGTGTTGTTGTTCCTCGCACACCACCCTATGCGGCTGCGGAATTTCTTCTCGCTTCGCATTGGACACCACCTGATTAGGCAGGGGCCAGTGTTTGTCCTCAACATCGATGCTTCGGAAACCAAGGCGCGGCAAGGCAGCCAGCAGGAGCTGTCGGAGCGGCTCTCTTCTGCGGTGCGACGGTACGTCGAGACCTATCGCC
>JBAPZR010000082.1:0-21037 GCA_049285335.1 Xanthobacteraceae bacterium
GGTTTGGATCATCCAGGTTAGACACTCGCAGAGAATCCTTATGGAAATCGGTGCATGGATTTTGTGTCTAACCTTTCGATAAGTCATTCTGGGCGCAAGAAATAGCTCTAACCTCCACAAAACCGTATTTTCTCTGGCCTTTGCGCCCTGGCGGCCGGCTAAGTGTCGCTCCAAGGCACGCAAGGGCCGATAGTGTCGAGACCTAGAATGCCCTGGTTTCATGGGCGTGAAAAGAGAGTGGCAGGCGACGTGGCAATCTGCCCGGATCGTCTTCTTTCGGCGTCGCCGGGCAGCGCGACTCCGGGTGTTTGACCTCATTATGAGGCGACCGTGAGGCGCATGATTTATATTAGAAGCGGTTCGGGTTAGACTCGCCCGCGACGATATTCGCGGGCTGCGAGGCGAGGCAGGCCCTCGGAAACACAAAACGCAAGGACGGCCGATGATTGCTTTGTCCGTCAACGGCAAAACCCATAGCGTCGACGTCGAGGACGACACCCCTTTGCTGTGGGTGCTGCGCGACACCATAGGACTGACCGGCACCAAATACGGCTGCGGCATCGCGCAATGCGGCGCTTGTACTGTCCTGATCGACGGCGTGCCCACGCGATCCTGCCAAGTGCCCATCGGCACGCTGGGTAAGCGGGCTGTCACTACGATCGAATCACTGGCGCAGGACGGCAAGCTCCATCCGGTGCAGCAAGCCTGGATCGACCTCGATGTTCCGCAATGCGGCTATTGCCAAAGCGGAATGATGATGGCGGCCGTGGCGCTGTTAAAGCAAAAGCCCAAGCCGACCGACGCCGATATCGGCGCGGCGATCACCAATATCTGCCGCTGCGGCACCTATCAGCGGGTGCGCGCGGCGATCCACGCCGCGGCCAAGTCGGTTTGATGCACGAATCGAGGTAAAGTTTCACGGCGCTTCGCGCTGCAGGATAGCGATGTGGCGCGCCACCGATTTGGTGGTCACGTTCGTTCCGTCTTTGGCGATGACGCGGTCCCAGAACGCACCGTAGATAACCTCGTATGTCCAAGGCTCGAGGCGCGCCGCAACGGCGCGCACGGCAAGCTCGCCGAGCGGTATGAAATTGGGATAGCTCCACATGAAGCTCACGAACTTTCGGTCCGGCGTCACTTGCAGGAGGTCGCCCGAGAGCAGTGCTCCCTTGTTTCCAGCTCCCTGCGCCCAGTGCATGACAGTGCCGCCTTCAAAGTGACCTCCGACCCGAATGAGCGTCAGGCCGGGCAAAATCTCTTTGGTCTGTTCGGTCCATAGCTGCAGGCACGGAGCGGAGCGCATGATCCAGCTTCGATCGGCGGCGTGCAAATAGACGGGAATGCCGCCGAAGGCGGCGCTCCAATCCACCATCGATGTGTAATAGTGCGGATGCGAAATCGCGATCGCTTTAAGGCCGCCAAGCCCGTTGACGATTTCAACGATCGCGTCATCGATCAGGCTGACGCAGTCCCACAGCACATTGCCCTGCGGCGTGCGCACCAATAATGCGCGCTGGCCGATGCCGACGGCGGGGGATGTACCGATCCCGATCAGTTCCGCCTCGCGGCGAAACGTAGCCATGTGGTTCTTCCGCAATTTTGCCGGCGTCGTCCAGACTTGCCCGGTCGGCAGGATATACTGACGTTCTTCATCGCAGATCGAGCAAAACACCGGCGGATGCTCCGACGGCTCGTATTGCGTTCCGCAGGTCGTGCAGATCCAAGCTTCCTTCACGATTGCCTCTTGCTTCAGCGATCGGATCGCGTGATCCACCGCCGATATTATTGCTGGTAACGCCGTGCAACGTCCGCTCGAAGCGCGGCATTACTCCTTCGCGCCCTTGACCGGCGTTTCCGGCGTAAGGCCGCCGCGGCGCTGCGCGAAGGTTTCCTTGCCGGTCTCTTCCCATCGGCCGGCGACGGCCCGCTCGGCATAGGTGTCCCACACCGCGTCCCAGTCGCCGAGCGAATAGCCGTGCCACGGTTGCCGCGGGGTGATCGGCGGCAGGCCGAGCTCCTGCCAGATCGCCCGCGCGCGCTCCATATATTCGCGCTTTGGCAGCGAGATCGGCGGATCAGGCGTTTTCTGCGTGGCGTCGATCAGCATGGTCGATTCTTCGCCGGAACCTTCGGACTTCGGCCCGTGACCGCGCGAACGATAAGGCGCTATATGCACGTCCTCGATCGGGTTGGCGCGATAGGCGAGCGACCAAAACACCGCGTCAGGATTGTCTGGATCGATGTCCTCGCTTACGCCGATGACATATTTGCCGATGTCGGCCTGCAATGTTGCGGCGCCGTGCAATGCCCGCCAGATCTCGGTGCGCGGCACGCCGGGCGCAAATTGCACGAACACGATCTTGCGCAGGTTGCTCAAAGTCTCGTGCATGACGACGCGGCGAACGCCCTTGATCGCAAGCGTGTCGCGCAAGTGCGACAGATAGCGCGGCTCGTAGGCGACGCGCTTCATCACGCTCGATTCGCTCGGCGTCACTTCGCTTAGGATCGACAACCAGACCGGCTTGCGCTTGTGTGTGATCGCGGTGACCTGCATCAACATATTGTAACCTTCGAGCGCCACATGGCCGTGGCTCTCGCCGAACGGCCCTTCCGGCTCGAGCAATTCGGGGTCGATCAGGCCTTCGACGACGTATTCCGCGTCCGCCGGCACGTCGAGATCGACGGTAACGCCCTTGATTGTGCGGATCGGCGCGCCCGCGAGCGCGCCGGCGACCGCCATCTCATCGCAGTCGATCGGCAGCTTTTGCGGTCCGGTGAACATGACGACCGGCGCGCAGCCGACGACGATCGCGATCGGCATCGGCTGTTTCAATTTGCGGTATTTCTGCCAATGCAGGTAGCCGCCGGCGCCACCGGGCCGCGCCGCCATGCGCACGCCGAGACGGTCGGTTGCCTTCAGCTGCGCGCGATAGGTGCCCATATTGCGAATGCCGGTTTCGGGATCGCGGGTGATGCACAACGTGGCGGTGAGATAGGGCGCGGCATCGTAGCCCGGTGTCGAAATTGGGACCGGCAACGCTTTGAGGCCGCCATCCGGTTGGCGCAGCGCGTCGCCCTTGATCACGATCTCCTGGCAGGGCGCGGCACTCACGATCACGGGGGCGATCGGATTGGCGATTGCCTGGATCCAGGCGTCGCCGATTTCCTCGACCGGCCGTCCCATGCCGATGGCATAGATCCGCGCCGAGGCTGCCAGCGCCCCGACTGCGACCGGAACGTCGTATCGGTGACCTTCGCCGTCGACGACGTTGGTGAAAAGGAACGCGCGCCGCGCGTCTTCGGCAAGTCCGCCTTGGAATTGCCAGCGGACCAGGGGATGCAGTTCGCTATCCTTGTCGATCGCCCGCTCGATGCGCAGCAGCAGACCTTCGGCTTCGAGCCGCTGCAGATGCTCCTGGAGATCGAGCGGGGATCCGTTCGATCTGGCTCCGGTCGGATGAGCGGCGCGCTTGTCGAGCATGACGACGTTATTTGTTGGCCTTCTGGTGCTCGGCGATGATCGGCCGGGCGGCCCGGAAACAATCGACCCCGATCGGCGCGCCGCAATAGATCGTGATCTGCGTCAGCGCGGCGCGGATCTCGTTCGGCGTCAGGCCGTTATTGAGGGCGCCGCGAACATGGGTCTGAAATTCCTCCATCTTGCCGAGCGCCGCGATCATGCCGAGATTGAGAATCGAACGCTCGCGCGGTTTGAGCGTTTCGTCGCCCCAGGTCTCGCCCCAGCAATACTCGGTCAACAGACGCTGAAAATCGCGATTAAAATCGTCGACGTTCTGCAGCGCACGGTCGACATAGGCGTCGCCCAAAACCTTGCGGCGCTTGGCAAGTCCGATGTCATAACGCTTCTGGTCCATGGTGTTTCCTTTCTATTAAAATTTTGTTCCACGCCCCTATTGCGGTGGAGGCAAGATCAGGTCTCCACCGGTCCGCCCTTCCAGCGTTTGACGATCCCGGTGTCGATGCCGAACAGATCGAGCAATCGGCCGCAGGTGTGATTGACGATATCGTCGACGGTCCGCGGACGATTGTAGAAGGCCGGAACGATCGGCGCGACGACGGCGCCCATTTCGGCGAGCAAGGTCATATTGCGCAAGTGGCCGACATGCAGCGGCGTCTCGCGGACAGCGAGCACGAGCCGGCGTTTTTCCTTCAAGACGACATCGGCGGCGCGCGACAGCAGCGAAGCGGTGACGCCGGTTGCGATTTCGCTCATGGTGCGGATCGAGCACGGGGCGACGATCATGCCCATGGTCGGAAATGAGCCGGAGGAGATGGCCGCGCCGACGTCGCTGGCGGAGTAGTGCATCGCGGCGAGCGCGCGCACATCCTTGGGCTTGAGATCGGTTTCGTAGGCAAGGGTCAATTCCGCCGACTTGCTCATGACCAAATGCGTCTCGATCTCGGCTTTGCGCAGCATTTCGAGGAGCCGCACGCCGTAGATCGTGCCCGAGGCGCCGGAAATCCCCACAATCAGCCGCGCAGCGGTTTTAGCCATGCCAAGTCCAGTCCCATTCAACGTCAGTGCCGGAAGACTTGTGCCATGCGGCGAGAGGGCGTTCCAGTAGGGCGGTTCCGGTAGGGTTATTGCGCGGCGAAGCTGCCGTGCGGGACGGTGTCGAAAGCGCCGGCAAGCGCGTCCACGACCCGTTTCGGAAAGCGCGCGTCCAAGGCGCCCTCATAGGCGGCGATGTTGGCGCGCGCGGCCTCCCCCGGCGCGGCTTCGCCGCCGAGCGGCCCCGTGCGCGTCAGGCCGAACAGGGCTTCCTGCTGCAGGCGTTCGGCTTCAAGCTCGATCGCCTTGACTTTGGTGCGGAACGCCTCCTGTTTCTGCGCTTCAACGAGTGTCGCGGCGCCCTTCAATTTGCGGCGCGCGTCGCGGATCGGAACGATCGTCAGATCGCGCCAGCCGCGAACGGCTTCATCAAGCCGTTTGACATCGGCCATCGACAATTGCCGCCGTCCGGCGGCGAGCCACAACAAAAACAACAGCAGATTGACGTCGACGCCGCACTCGTCCTGCAACGCGATGCATGCGTCGGAGACGCCGGCTTGCCGGTAGAAATGCAGCGAGAACCGCCACAGCGGCGTTTCGGGTGAGGGCGAGGATTCCGCCATGGCGCGCACTACGCCGTTTTGACGCCGAGCTCCGCCATTTCCTTGGCATAGGCGGCGTCCATGCGGGGCGCGATGCCATGCTTGGCGAGCTCGGCTGTGAAGATGCGGCGGATCTCCGGCTGCTCGTCGATATAATCGATCTGATCGCCGCCGGCGCGGCGGCTGATCCAAGCCTTCGGCACGCCCTGCGCGTTGCGGATGGCGACGCCCTCGTGCTTGAAAGCGAGATAGCGCGCCGGCATCGAGCCGGTGTTGAAGTGCTGGTGAAACCACATGTTTGGCGGCACGATCAGCGTCCCGACTTCCCAGTCATAACGCTGCGGCTCTTCGCCTTCGGGCCACATTAACGAAAAGCCGTCGCCCGATAGCACGATAACATGTGCGCCGGGTCCATGCGCGTGGCCTTTTTTGTAGGTTCCGATCGGAAACTGCGAAATGTGGCTGTTCATCGAGCCCTTGGCCATGTTGAAGCGGATATGTCCGCCGCCGGCGCCGCGCTCCGTCGCGGTGACGAGCGGAATATTGACCGCGTCCGGCACGAAATTCGTCGTCAGCGAAAAGCCTTTTTGCTCGCCCTTGGAAGAGAAATAATCGGGCTCACCGGCGAACCGATCCTTGAAGTCGTATTTGGTGTTGAAGATGAAATCGAGATCTTCGTAGAGATTGATCACCGGCGGCGCATTGGTGACGGCGACGTAGCGGGCCGGCTCGATGCCGGAGCCGTTGAAGTGCTGGTGATGGCAATTGAGCGGAATGGCGAACAGCGCGCCGTCCTTCCACTCGAAGGTGATCCGGGCGCCGGCACCGTTCCAGACCGTGGTCGAGCCACGGCCGGCGATCACGAGAATCATCTCTTCGTAGAGCTGCCGGTGCGGTGTGAGGCTTTTGCCCGGCGGAATTTCCATCACGTGGCAATCGTTCGAAGTGCGGGAGGCGTCGTGGTTGAGGAACACCGCGTTGCCGCCACGGCGCGCCCACGGTTTTAACGCGACAGTTTTCAAGTTGCGCACATAGAAAGAGGCAAGGATGTCGAGGCCCTCTGCCTTGACCCAGCGGGTGTAAGGCGTCTCTTTCTCGGTCTTGAACTTGCTGGCGAGTTCCTCGGAGACGACGGCATTCTTGGCCATTTATGCGCACCTTTTGAGAGTCCGGCCTTTCGCGCGGATGTTAGCGAAACGGGAGATCGAATCCTACCGGTCATCCCGCGAGTGGGTGTGCTTGTGTCCATGCGGGTGGTCATGGACTTGCTCGTGCGCGTGGTCATGGACATGCTCATGCGCGTGCTCATGTTCGCGATGGTGCAGCCGCTGCGGCTTCGGGCCTCGCGGGTCCTCGCTGAACACCAGCGACTTGATCGTCACCGGCACCGTATAGGACGGCATGCGAATGCGGCCGAGATCGATATAGTCGAAGTCCCAGAGCACGACGCCGTCGATGACGAGGAGGTCGCCCTCGACTTCGAGCTCCTCGCGCAACAAGTGGCCGAGCGTGTGGGCCACATCGCCGTCAAGCATGATGTAGAGCGGCAGCTTGCCGGTAACGCGCTCGGCGAGCCCGCGTTTGATGCCGGCGGCGAAGGCGGCGAGCCGCGGATAGGACGGCATGCCGGTCCAGCGCAGCGCCAGGGCAAAATCGCGGTCCAATTGGGGAATGTCGAAAGCAGTCATGTGGCCGCGGATCGCCTGCGCGAGCGCATCCGCATCGATCACTTCTCCGCAGTCAAATGCCGGCTGCAGGACCTGCAGATTGCGGCGCGGCAGGAGTTTTCCGGGATTGGAAATGTAGCTCGTATTGCCCGACAGCTGGACGCTGTATTCCGAGGCGCCGAGCGCTGTGGCGCGGATGCACTCGCCGGCCGGCAGCAGCGGCCACGGTAACGCCCCGTTTTCAATGCGTGTCCGGATGGCGCGGCCGAGCCAGGGACCGAGATCGCCGAAATCGCGCTCCTCACGCCGATAGATGTATTCGGCGACGCCGCCGGAAAACATCACGCCGTCGATGCGGCCGAGATCGGCAATCGGATCGGTCAGATAAAGCCCTTCGATGTCCGCCGGCAGCGTTGTGGCGGTGATCGCTTGAACGAGCGCATCGGCCATGCCGTTGGCGACCTTCTGCAACTCCGCCGGATCGATCGTGTCGCCGCGTTGCCACGAAAGGCCGGCGCGACTGGCGTGATGCTTGCCGGCGGGATCGAGCCGCACGATCTTGCCGGCCTCGACCACTTGCAGGCGGCCGCCGATATGCACCGCGGCGGTCGCGATTACTCTACCGTTTTCGACCGAGCCGAGCTTGGTGGTGCCGCCGCCAATGTCGATGTTGAGGATGCGCCTTGCCTGGTCGCTCGAGACTCGCGCCGCCCCCGAACCATAGGCGGCGAGCATCGCCTCCATGTGATGCCCGGCAGTCGCGGTGACGAATTCGCCGCCCTTCTCCGACAGAATCGCAGCAATCGCCTGCGCGTTTTCGCGCCGCAGCGCCTCGCCCGTGAGGATGACCACGCCGGTATCGATCTGTTCGGGCGTCAATCCGGCCGCGACATAGGCGTCATCGATAATGGCGCCCAGCGCGGCGCCGTCGATGCGCTCCTCGCTCTGGTACGGCGTGAGCGCGATCTGGGATTGGAAGAGCGTCTCGCGCGAGACCACATAGTAGCGGCTGGTCAGATCCTCGGCGAGCCGCCGCAAATGGACTCGCGAGAAAATCACTTGCGTGCCGGATGAACCGATGTCGATGCCGACGGTGGTCAGCGCGACATTGTCCTGTCGCCACAGCGGATTGTCTTCCAATGGGCCGTCGTCGGCCTCGACATCGTGGTCGTGGTCGTGATCGGAATCGCCGGCATGGATATGCGCGACGTCGCGGCCGTAAAGGTGATCGGCCAGCGTGTGCGCCGCTTGCTTTTTCTCTTCGTCGGCCATGCGCTTTAGGTTCTGGTGTGCTGCGCCGGTTTAATCCCGCAGTGGCGCGCACACGTCAATACCGGGGGGCGAGGTTAGCGCGCCAGGAAGGATTCCAATCGCGCGGTAAAGGGTCCAGGATTTTCTATGGGCGCCATGTGGCCGGCATCCTCGATCCATTCCAACGTGGCGTTCGGGATGTTATCGGCGAGAAGATGCGCCGGCACGCGACAGACATTATCGAAGCGCCCGGCCATGACAAAAGTCGGCACCTGCAATGCGCGCAGCATGTTCGTCGTGCGAAACAGGGATTTGCGCTTGGCGAGAACTTCCGTGAGCGTATGGCGCAGGCCGATCAGCGGGGTGGCCCGGATCAGGCCCGCCATGTAATCGCGGCTGCGCTTGTCGCGCTGGGCATAGCGCTTGAAGAATTCGCTGCGCAGCATGTCGCAGACGAGTTCGTCGGTGTCGCCGCGGTCGATGAAGCTGCTCCAGCGCCGCGCCAGCCATTGCGATTTCCACATATCGTCGGCTCCGGCGCCGACATCGGCGAGCACAAGCCGGGAGACGCGATGCGGCGCGGTCGCGGCGAGACCAAGGGCGGGGCCGCCGCCCAGCGAGAACCCGACGATCGAGGCCCGCGCGATGTCGAGCGCATCGAGGAGGCCCGAAAGATCGCGAACCAGATGCGGCGGCGAATAGTGCTTCGGATCGGGCGGTGCGTCGGTCAGGCCATGGCCACGCTGGTCGTAAGCGATGACGCGGAAACGTTCGTGCAACGCGCGGATTTGGTGAAACCACATGCGCTTGCCGCAGGCGAGGCCGTGGATGAGGACCACCGGCTCGCCCGCGCCGACATCGTCGAACGAAATCTTGAGATCGCCGACCTGGATTTTGCGCATGTTTCGCACGGTCGCTGTTTTGATCAAATTATTAAGCCATCGGCCGGAACGGGATTTTCCTCGACGACAACTTCGATGCGTCGGCTCTGGCCCAATCAACAACGTCCGGTCGAGGCTATCCTATTGAACGGATTTTTCTCGCGAGGGCGAAGGAGATTTCGATGGCTACGAATAATTCGTGGTGCAAGGAGCGGGTCGGCACCGCCGCTATGGCATTTAATTCCGCCGCACAGATGGCGAGCGGGTATCGGTGGGGCATGATCCCCGGATCGCGTCCGGGGCATGCTTTTTCGGATCATGCCTTACTTCGCGGGTTCGCGCGCGTCTATCTCGGAGCGTTTCTCGGCAGGTCCCCTCTGTCGGCTTAAGTTAAGCGCGCTGTTGATGATGCCGACGTGACAATAGGCTTGCGGAAAATTGCCCAGCATACGGCCGCTGGTCGGATCGAACTCTTCGGCGAGCAATCCCACGTCGTTGCAGCGCAAGAGCAGGCGCTCGAACAGTTTCCGGGCCTCGTCATAGCGGCCTTGCAGGACGTAATTGTCGACGAGCCAAAAGCTGCATGCGAAAAAAGCGCCTTCACCCGCAGGCAGTCCGTCGATACCGTGTTCGCTCTCGTAGCGCAGAACAAATTCCTCCTGGATAAGCAGTGTTTTCTCGACGGCGCGAATTGTTCCTCGCATGCGCGGGTCGTCCGGCGGAAGAAAGCCGACCAGCGGCAGGAGCAGGAGGCTTGCATCAAGCCGCTTCGAACCGTAGGCCTGCACGAAGCTGTTAAGCTCGGGATCGAAACCATACTGGCAGATTTCAGCCTGAATCTCGTTGGCGATCTCTCGCCACTGTTGTCTTAAATCGGTCTCCTCCTCTTCGGCGTTTGCCGCGCGATCGAACGCCACCCAGGCCATGGCCTTCGAATAAACGAAGTGCTGGCGTGGTCCGCGCACTTCCCAAATTCCCTCGTCCGGTTGATGCCAGGCTTCCGCGAGATGTTCGAGTATGACGGCGCGCAGGGCACGGCCGCGCAGCGATGGCGCCATGCCCCCCTTGCGCGCCTGGAACATGGCGTCGGTCGCTTCGCCGTAAACATCGATCTGCAGCTGTTGCGCAGCCGCATTGCCGACGCGCACGGGCGAGGAGTTCTCATAACCGGGGAGCCAGGGGATGATCAATTCAGGAAGCCAGCGCTCTCCGCCCACGCCATACAAAATCTGTATCTGCTGCGGGCTGCCGGCGATGGCGCGAATGAGCCAGTCTCGCCATGTCCGGGCCTCTTCGTAGTATCCGAGATGCATGAATGCGAGCAGCGTGAAGGTGGCGTCACGCAGCCAGCAGAAGCGGTAGTCCCAATTCCGCGAACCACCCAAGCGCTCCGGAAGCGAGGTCGTCAGGGCCGCGACGATCCCGCCGGTCGGTGCATAGGTCAGAGCCTTTAGCGTGATCAGCGAACGCTTGACGATGCTCGTCCAAGGTCCGACGTCGGGACAATGGCTGCACCATTGACGCCAAAACTCGGTGGTGGCCTCCAATTCTTTGAAGGGATCGATGGGCCCAGGTGGATTCTCGAATGAAGGCCCTTGGGACAGCACGAACGGAACGCTTTGACCCGCGCTGACCGTGAACTCCCCAATCGTTTTGAGATCCTCTCCATAAAGCGCAACGGGAGCGTGCAGCACCACGCGCTCAGGGCCGGCGATCGCGTGGATGGCGCCGTCGTCCGCCCGGCTGACCCAAGGGACGATCGCGCCGTAGCCGAAGCGAAGCACAAGTTCGGTATAGAATCTCACCTGGCCCGAACGTCCAAAGACCATGCGCACCAGATCGGCTTGGCCGTCGGTAGCGGGCATGAAGTCGACCACCGTCGCGGTACCGGTCTCGGTTTGGAATTCGGTTTCGAGAACAAGCGTATCGGGCCGATAGCTTCGGCTGACCTTTGACGAGGGCTCGAGCGGGGCAATAAGCCACCGGCCGTTCTCGGGCGTGCCAAGCAGCGCGGCAAAGCACGCCGGCGAGTCGAAACGCGGCCAGCACAGCCAATCGATGGAGCCGTCGCGGCCGACGAGCGCTGCGCTGTGGCAGTCCCCGATCATCGCGTAATCCTCGATCCGCAGTGGCATTGCATTTCCACCTTTAAGGCTTGGCGTGTCTCGCTTTCGGCGCGCTCGAATTCATTCTTGAGTCAAGCACCTGACGGGTATGACGCGCGACCATCAGATTCTCATTGGTCGGAATGACCCACGCTGAAACTTTCGAGCCGGGAAGCGAGATGCGCGGGCCGCCTTTGGCGTTGGCGGCTTCGTCGAAGGCGACGCCGATCCAGCTCGCATCGCCGCACACGCGCGCCCTGATTTCGGCTGCATGCTCGCCGATGCCGGCGGTGAAGACAACCGCATCCAACCCGCCGAGCGCCGCCGTCAACGACCCCAGTTCGCGACCGATGCGATAAACGAAAAGATCGATGGCCTCGCGCGCTTCCGGCCGGCGGCTCCCTAGCAATGTCCGCATGTCGCTCGACTCGCCGGAGACGCCGAGCAGTCCGGAGCGCTCGTAGAGCAGCTGTCCGATGGCGTAGGCATCCATCCGCTCATGTTCGAGCAGATAAAGAATGACTCCGGGGTCGAGCGCGCCGGTGCGCGTTCCCATCGGCAATCCGTCGATGGCGGTAAAGCTCATCGTGGTGGCGATGCTGCGACCGGCCGCGATCGCGCACATGCTGGCGCCGTTGCCGAGATGGGCAACGATCACTTTACCGCCCGCGCATTCCGGCGCGATCTCCGGCAAAACCGAGGCGATGTATTCATAGGAAAGTCCATGGAAGCCATAGCGGCGCACGCCCTTCGCCGTGAGCTCTCGCGGCAGCGCGAATTCCTGCGCCAGCGGCGGCTGGTTTCGATGAAAGGCCGTATCGAAGCAGGCCACTTGCGGAACGTCGGGTGCGGCGGCGGCGACCGCATGGATCGCGGCGATGTTATGCGGCTGATGCAGCGGCGCAAGCGGCACGAGCGCCTGCAGCGCCGCCATGATCGTATCGTCGATCAGAACCGGAGCCGCGTGGTGAAGTCCGCCGTGGACCACGCGATGTCCAACACCGGCGAGCGCGGACATGCTGCCGACATGCGCGACAAGCCAGCGCTGAATAGCCGCCATCGCGCTGTCATGATCGTTTCCGGCAATTGGTTCGTCGATTGACGGTCTGCCGTCCGCGTCGGCGATCTCGAGGCGAGGAGTGGTACCCGTGTGCGCTCCGATACCATCGACCTGTCCCTGAGCGATGGGCGACAGCGAACGATCCGGCTTGGTTTCGAAGACCGAGAACTTGGTGCTCGATGAACCGGCATTGATGACAAGGATGGGTTCGTGCACGAGAATCGATCCGAAATTTTCCAACTTCGGCTGCAGCAATCCTCAGTGTACGGTGCCGGAGCCGGGAAGCTTGTAATCAGCAGGCCGTCACGATCGTTGCAATGACCATTGCCAGCCTGCAACTTCCGGCATGTCCTCGCCGTGCTCGCTGACGTAAAGCTTGTGACGTTCCATGGTGCTCCAGTAACGATCGGTCGCCTCCGCCACTTTATCGCTCAATCGCGGAATCCGGCGAATGGCGTCGAGCGTCAGCTGGTAGCGGTCGAGATTGTTGAGAACAACCATATCGAAGGGCGTTGTCGTCGTGCCTTCCTCCTGATAGCCGCGCACATGGAAGTTGTCGTGATTATGCCGCCGGTAGGTCAGCCGGTGAATCAATGCCGGATAGCCGTGAAAGGCGAAAATGACGGGCCGATCGGTCGTGAACATCTCGTCGAAATCACGATCCGAAAGCCCATGGGGATGCTCGCCTTGCGGTTCGAGCACCATCAGGTCGACTACGTTGACGACGCGTATGCGAATATCCGGCACATAGGCGCGCAGCAGCGTGACCGCGGCGAGAGTTTCGAGCGTCGGCACATCGCCGGCGCAGGCCATGACGACGTCGGGATCGTCGGCGTCGTTGCTGGCCCAGCGCCAAATGCCCGCTCCGACAGTGCAGTGTTGCGCCGCCGAATCGATGTCGAGCCACTGCCATTCCGGTTGCTTCCCGGCGATGATCAGGTTGATGTAATTTTTGCTGCGCAGGCAGTGGTCGGTCACGGAAAGAAGGCAATTGGCATCCGGCGGCAGATAGACGCGCACGATGCCGGCCTTCTTGTTCACGAGATGATCGATGAAGCCCGGATCCTGATGTGAAAAACCATTATGGTCCTGCCGCCAGACATGCGAGGTGAGCAGATAGTTGAGGGAGGCAATGGGTTCGCGCCAGGAAATATTTCTAGTGACCTTCAGCCATTTCGCATGCTGATTGACCATCGAATCGACGATGTGAATGAACGCCTCGTAGCACGAGAAAAATCCGTGCCGGCCGGTCAGCAAATAGCCTTCGAGCCAGCCTTGGCACAGATGCTCGCTCAGCACCTCCATGACCCGACCGTCGGGACTGAGATCGACATCGACGTCTTCGATGGCGGCCATCCATACCTTGCCGCTCGCCTCATAGACGGCGTCGAGGCGGTTGGAGGCGGTTTCGTCGGGACCAAAGAGACGGAAATTGCTTGTGTCGAGGTTGAACTTCATCACGTCGCGCAAGTATTTGCCAAGAATGCGCGTGGACTCGGCGCTGACGCCTCCAGGCGAAGCAACGTCCACGGCGTAGTCGCGGAAATGCGGCAGTGCGAGCGGCGTGAGCAGCTTGCCGCCGTTTGCATGGGGGTTGGCGCTCATGCGACGATGTCCGGTCGGCGCCAGTGCAGCGAGATCGTCGCGAAATTTGCCGTGCTCGTCGAACAATTCGTGCGGCCGGTAGCTCTTCATCCAGTCTTCGAGTTGGCGGAGGTGCTTGGGGTCGTCGAAGCCCGCGAGCGGCACCTGATGCGCGCGCCACGTCCCTTCCACCGGCTTGCCGTCGACGAACTTGGGTCCGGTCCAGCCCTTGGGCGTGCGGAAGATGATCATCGGCCAGCGCGGCCGGTCCAGCCGGTCGGGCCGGCTGCCGCCGCGCGCGGTTTGTTGAATGTCGCGGATCTGCGCCAGAACCTTGTCGAGCGCAGCGGCAAGTTGTTGATGCACGTCCGGTGGATCGTCGCCTTCGACGATCCAGGGATCGTAGCCGTAGCCGTAGAAGAGTTCGGTGAGTTCCTGCTGTTCGATGCGCGCTAAAATCGTCGGATTGGCGATCTTGAAGCCGTTGAGATGCAGGATGGGCAGAACCGCGCCGTCGCGGGCGGGATTGAGGAATTTGTCGGAATGCCAGCTCGTGGCGAGCGGGCCGGTTTCGGCTTCGCCATCGCCGACGATGCAGGCGACGATCAAGTCCGGATTATCGAATGCCGCGCCATAGGCGTGGGTGAGCGAATAACCCAATTCACCGCCTTCATGGATCGAACCCGGCGTTTCCGGCGAGACATGACTCGGGATGCCATAGGGCCAGGAGAATTGCCGGAAGAGCCGTCGCATCCCCTCGCGGCTGCGCTCGATATCCGGATAAGTTTCGGTGTACGACCCTTCGAGATAGCTGTGCGCCACGAGTCCCGGGCCGCCGTGCCCCGGGCCGATGACATAAATCATGTTCAGATGATTCTCTTTGATCAGGCGATTGAGATGAACATAGATAAAGTTCAATCCGGTCGTCGTACCCCAATGGCCCAACAGCCTGGGCTTTATGTGTTCGCGGGCCAAGGGGACTTCGAGAAGCGGATTGTCTTGAAGATAAATCTGGCCGACGGTGAGATAGTTCGCGGCGCGCCAGTAGGCGTCCATGTTTTTGAGAAGCGCCGGCGAGAGCGGCGCCGACGTCGTAGTTTCCGTGATTGCTGCTGTCCGAGATGATCCCGTGCTCATGGACATTCCCTCTTCAAGCGGTCCCGGCATTCACGTTAATGCTCATGGACAGGGAGTGTTCCGCGCCCGCCCCGTCGACGTAGGATTGGACCTAGGTTTTGCGTGCACTGAAAGATGTGAAACACGGGCAGTGACATCAAAGTGACATCAAAATGAATGCCCAGCCCGGTGGGCGCGACCGGTTTCGGCATGGTGGTCGTGGCGATGAGACCATAGATATTGATTGTTTGTCCGAAGCGGGGCTTGCCGGCGCCATGGCCTTCACGGCGGCATCCGACACGTTAGACGTGTCGCCTTCCAGCGCGAGCCTTAATGGTCTCGACGGCATCAATTTCTTTCTCGCGGGAATGCAATCCGGATTCGGCCCGTTTGTCGCCGTGCTGTTGGCCGACGAGAAATGGACTCAGCAGGATATCGGATATGTGCTGAGCGCGGGCGCGCTCGCCGGCTTGCTGAGCCAACTGCCCGGCGGCGAATTGCTCGACCTCACCCGATCAAAACGATTTCTGGTCGCGTTCGGCGCAATCGTGGTCGCGGTCAGCGCGCTTGTGCTGGCCGTGCGGCCAACGCTTCCCGTGGTCTTTGTCGCCCTGTTGCTGCAAGGATTGACGGGCGGCTTTCTTGGGCCGGCAGTCGCTGCGATAAGCCTGGGTCTTGTCGGCCATTTGGCACTTGCCGAACGACTGGGACGCAATCAACGCTTCGCCTCGGCCGGAGCCTTGACGGTCACCGGCCTGATGGGGGCCATCGGCTATTTCTTTTCCTATCGGGCGATATTCTTCATCTCGGCCGCCCTTGTGCTGCCGCTGCTTGTCGCGATCGCGCGTGTCCGTCCCGCCGATATCCATTTCGGCCGTTCGTGTGGGCAGCCCGATTATCACGGACCGGCAGCGCCGCCGCGCGCGGAGCGATTGAGCCTGCCTAAGAATTACAACTTGCTGATATTTGCCGGCTGTTTGTTCCTGTTCCAGCTCGCCAACGCCTCCGTGTTGCCGCTCGCGGGCGAACGGCTGGCGTACCGCAGCGGGACCAGCGCCTCGTTTGTCATCTCGGCACTGATCATCCTGCCGCAGATCGTCGTCGCGTTAAGCGCGCCCTGGGTCGGACAATTGGCTCAGAGCTGGGGCCGCCGGCCATTGCTGTTGATCGGCTTCGGCGCATTGACTGTCCGGGCTTTGTTGTTCGCTGTCACCACTAGTCCGCCTTTACTCATTGGCATTCAACTGCTCGACGGCGTCAGCGGCAGCGTCCTGGGCGTACTCACGGCTTTGATCATCGCCGATCTCACCAATGGGACCGGCCGATTCAATTTGGCGCAAGGTTTTGTCGGCACGCTCTCCGGCATTGGCGCATCGATCAGCACCACCTTCTTCGGCCTCATCTTCGGCGACTTCGGCGGTAAGATTGGATTTCTCAGCATTGCCGGCGTGGCGCTGGCGACGGTCTTGCTCGCTTGGTCGCTGATGCCGGAAACAAAACCGCTCGCGGCGAAAAGCGAGCAACCGCAGCTGGCCTGACGGTCTGCGTTATCTTTCCAGATGTCCGCCAAATTCGTAGCGCATGGCCGACAACAGCTTGTCGCCGAATGTCGCTTCGCCGCGCGAGCTAAAACGTTCATAGAGCGCACTCGAAAGCACCGGCACCGGCACCGCCTCGTCGATCGCGGCGCTGATGGTCCAGCGGCCTTCGCCCGAGTCGGAGACCTTGCCCTCAAACTTGTTCAGCGTAGGGTCTTTCACCAAGGCAGCCGCGATGAGGTCAAGCAGCCATGAGGCGATGACGCTGCCGCGGCGCCAAACCTCCGCGATGTCGCGGAGATTAAGGTCATATCGATAAAGCTCGGGATTGCGGAGCGGCGTCGTTTCGGCGTCGTCAATGCCTTTTTGCTGGCCGATATTGGCGTGACGCAAGACGTTCATGCCTTCCGCGTAAGCAGCCATGATGCCGTATTCGATGCCGTTGTGAACCATCTTGACGAAATGACCGGCGCCATTTCCGCCGCAGTGCAGGTAACCGAGCTCCGCGGTGCCGCCGATCTTTTCACGTCCCGGCGTGCGCTCGATATCGCCGCTGCCAGGCGCCAGCGTCTTGAAGACCGGATCGAGGTGTCGCACGGCATCGTCCGGACCTCCGATCATCATGCAATATCCGCGCTGCAAGCCCCAGACGCCGCCGCTCGTTCCAACATCGACATAGTTGATGCCCTTTGCCGCGAGCGCCTTGGCGCGCCGTATGTCGTCCACGTAATGGGAGTTTCCGCCATCGATCAGGATGTCGCCGTTTTCGAGATGAGAGGCGATCCCCGCAATCGTCTGATCAACGACCGCCGCTGGGACCATCATCCAGACTGCGCGCGGTTTCTCAAGCTTGCTTACGAGATCGGCGACCGAGGAGGCGCCGATGGCCTTGTCCTTTGTCAGATCCTCGATCGCTTTCGGCGACGTGTCGAAGACCACGCATTGATGGCCGCCATCGAGCAGCCGCCGCACCATATTGGCGCCCATTCTTCCCAATCCGATCATTGCGAGCTGCATGACGTCCTTCTCCATCAAAGCTCTAGGGCCGCCCGCAATCGCTTCATGGCGGCAGTGACGCTTTCGCCATCGTGAAAAATCGCCGATCCGGCCACTAGTACATCGGCTCCCGCGGCAACGGCGAGGGGAGCCGTTGCGGCATCAACGCCGCCGTCCACCTCGAGGTCGCAGCCGGGAATGACGTGATTGATCATCTCGCGGGCGCGGGTGATCTTCGGCAGCATCGCTGCAAGAAAGTGCTGGTGGCCGAATCCCGGATTCACGGTCATGACCAGCACCTGGTCGAGGTCTTGGAGGATTTCCTCCAGAACGGCCGCCGAAGTCGCCGGATTGATGGCGACGCCGACCCGTTTGTTTAAGTTTTTGATGCGCTGCACCGTTCGCGATAAATCGATGTTGCCCTCCCAATGGACGATGAATGAATCGATCCCGGCCTGCGCAAATTCATCGACAAACAAATCCGGATTCGAAATCATCAAATGCGCCTCGAGCGGCAGGCGCGTTACCCGCCGCAGCGAGTCGACGATCGGTGGTCCCATGGAAAGATTGGGCACGAAATGCCCGTCCATCACGTCGACATGGATGCGGTTCGCTCCGGCGCGCTCGGCCTCCGCAACCTGTTCGCCCAGATGGGCGAAATCGGCGGTGAGGATCGAAGGCGCGAGCTTTACTGCATCGGTCGTCACGTCGCGCTCTTGAGCTTGCGGTAACGGCGGATCAGGTTGTTGGTCGAGCTATCGTGGCCGAGCGGCGGCTCGGTCTTGCTTTCCAGTTCGGGAATGATGCGCTGGGCCAGAACCTTGCCGAGCTCGACGCCCCATTGGTCGAAGGAATCGATGTCCCAGATGACGCCCTGGGTGAAGGCGTTGTGTTCGTAGAGCGACACGAGCTTGCCCAGCGCCGCCGGCGTGAGCCGATCCATCAGGATGGTATTGGATGGTCGATTGCCGTCGCAGACCCGATGCGGGACGAGCCAATCGGGCGTTCCTTCGGCTTTGACCTGCGCGCGGCTCTTTCCGAATGCGAGCGCTTCGGTCTGGGCCAACACGTTCGCCAGAAGAAGATCGTGGTGCCGGCCGATCGGATTGAGCGCCTGTCCAAAGGCGATGAAATCGCACGGAATGAGCCGCGTGCCCTGATGGATCAATTGATAGAAAGAGTGCTGGCCGTTGGTCCCCGGCTCGCCCCAATAGATCGGACCGGTTCGGGCATCGACCGGCGCGCCGGTTAGCGTCACATGCTTGCCGTTACTTTCCATCATCAGCTGCTGGAGATAGGCCGGGAAGCGCTTGAGGTACTGCTCGTAGGGCAGCACCGCGACCGTCTGCGCCCCGCAGAAGTCGTTGTACCAAACGCTTAAGAGTCCCATGAGCACCGGCAGGTTGCGCTCAAACGGCGCAGTGCGAAAGTGTTCGTCGATCTCACGAAAGCCCGCCAGCATCGAGCTGAAATGGTCGGGACCGATGGCCAGCATGGTCGAGAGCCCGATCGCCGAATCCATCGAATAGCGGCCGCCGACCCAATCCCAGAACTCGAACATGTTGGCGGTGTCGATGCCGAATTCCGCGACCTTTTCGGCATTGGTCGACACCGCCACGAAATGCTTGGCGACCGCTTTGACATCGCCGCCAAGGCCGCGAAGCGACCATTCGCGCGCGCTGTGTGCGTTGGTCATCGTCTCAAGCGTGGTGAAGGTTTTCGAAGAAACGATGAACAGCGTTTCCGCAGGATCGAGGTCGCGGGTCGCCTCGACGAAATCGGTGCCATCGACATTGGAGACAAAGCGAAAGGTCATCGCCCGGTCGCTGTAATATTTCAGCGCCTCATAGGCCATGACCGGGCCGAGGTCGGAGCCGCCGATGCCGATATTGATGACGTTGCGGATTTGTTTGCCGGTGTGACCTTTCCATTGGCCGGTGCGGATGCGGTTGGCAAAGTCGGACATCCTGTCGAGCACGGCATGCACCTCCGGCACGACGTTCTTGCCGTCGACGACGATGGACGAGCCTTTCGGCGCACGGAGCGCCACGTGTAGGACGGCCCGATTTTCCGTGACGTTGATTTTGTCGCCCCGGAACATCGCGTCGATCCGAGCGCGTAATCCGGACTGCTCTGCGAGCGCGAGGAGCAGCGCGAGTGTTTCGTCGTTGACGCGATTTTTCGAGTAATCGAAAAAGACGCCGGCAGCTTCGACGGTCATCCGCTCGCCGCGCGTCGGATCGAGGGCGAACAGTTTTTTCAACGGCACGCTCCGCACGGCCGCGTGGTGGTCTTGCAGCGACCGCCATATCGCGGGCTTACTCGTCGATTCGATGCGGCGCATCTGCGTTTGTTCGACCATCGTCGAGAGACCCTCCGCTCATTCAGGCTCGTTTTTTGGTACAAACCTCGGTGTGCTGGAAGCCCATGTCCGCTGCCACAACCGAAATCCGCCGCGAAAGGCATTGTCGTTCTCGCCGGCGCGGGTGTGCGGCGGGAGCTTTTTCAGCTTATGGACGTTGCCGCCGCCGATCACGGTGTCTTCGGGCTCTATCGCCGCGATAAGGCGGGTTACGACATCGGCAACGTCGCGCCGCCATTTTTTCTTGCCGCGGCGGTCCAGTCCCGCTTTGCCGAGATAATCCTCATAAGTGCCCTTCTTGTAGGGCAAATGGCTGAGCTCCATCGGCTCAACGATGCCGTCGACAATCATGGTCGATCCGAGCCCGGTGCCAAGGCCGAGAAAAAGCATCTTGCCGCCTTTGTAGCTTCCCAGCGCCTGCATAGCGGCATCGTTGATAACGATCACCGGACAGCCGAACGCCGCACGAAAATCAAAGCCGACCCAGCCGCGGCCCAAATTGTAGGGCTCGGCAATCGGCCGGCCGGAAAGGACCGGGCCGGGATAGCCGATCGACACAGCATCATAGGTCCAATCCGCCGCGAGCCGCTTCACGCCGGCGACCATCTCTTTGGGAGTCATTTTCAGTCCGGATGGAAAGGAGCGGTGCGTTTTTTGCCCGCTTGCCAGAATCTTGACTGAGGTCCCGCCGACATCGACGACCAGCACTTTCTTGACTTGCGATTTCTCGGCGGCCGCGGCGCGATCCCGCCGCGCAGCGCCGCGCGCGTTCGTCAAGGGCGATCTCGCATCCACGGCGGTTAGCTCGCGCGCTTGAGGACGGCGGACTTGGAGGTGATCACGCCCATCAAGTCGTTCCACGATTTGACGAACGATTTGGCGCCCTCGTCCTGCAACTGAGCTGCCAGCGCTTGAACGTCGATGCCGGCCGCGGCGAACCGCGCCAGCACCGCTTCGGAGTCGCCGCCGTCGATCGGCATGGTCGCGCTGACGGTGCCGTGGTCGGCGAGCGCTTTGAGCGTTGCATCGGGCATCGTGTTTACCGTAAACGGCGCGGCCAGGGCTTCGGCATAGAGCACGTCCGACGCCTTCGGATCCTTGGTGCCGGTGCTGGCCCACAACAGGCGTTGCGGGCGGGCGCCGGCATTGTAGGCGCGCATCCAGCGTGGCGAGCCGAGCAGGCCGAGATAGGCTTTATAAGCCCGCTTGGCGACGGCGATACCGAGCTGGTTGTTGAGCGCCTGCGGCGCCTTGCCGGCGACGGCGACGTCCCAACGGCTGATAAAGATCGAGGCCACCGAGACGATGTCGGGATTTAATCCCGCCGCGATGCGCCGTTCGACGCCGCGCATATAGGCGTCG
>JBAPZR010000083.1:0-2337 GCA_049285335.1 Xanthobacteraceae bacterium
GCTCAAACCTGATGCTCCCATCCATGGCCCCATTTGCAGTTCCCGACGTTGGCGGTTGATGTCCCAGGGTTGCGGGAAAGAATCGCGAAGAATTGTCATCCTCGATGACTCTCTCGGCGGCCCTGCACTTAGTGGTGGGCGGCGGTTCAAGGCAGAGATTGCCCGTCGCCGGAACAATCTCGGCCTTGGCCATGCACTTGAGTGGAGCCTGGACGGACAAGGCGTCGGCGAACAGTTGCAACCCTTGTCATCGGGTCAGCCGGGGTCACTCGGTCGGCTTTACGCAATTTGCTGTGACGGCAGACGGGACACCGCGCATATTCGCAAACGCGGTGTTGTCTTGTGGGATTGGCTACCCACGTCCTGGTCTCGCTAGAACGGCGAGACCTCCAACGTATCCAAGCAGGTCGCTTCCAAAGCGAGAACTTGGAGTTAATCCCCCCAGGTCTCACCCCAGGTTCGGCCCGTCTTGCGAGCGGATCGGCGTACCGACCTATGAAAACCGTGCTGCGTCGCGAACCGCGAGAGTCGGCTGCTAGGTATTGGCGTGGCGGCGGAAGGCTTCGAGCAAACCCGTCACGGAACACACGCACCGACATCGCGGAATACGAAGTCAGTGCGCGTGCGCCGTAACCCAGCCAGAACTTTGCAAGAACATTCTGCCCAGCGTTTGCCCAACCGCTGGACGCAATTGGGCACTGTTCGAGGTTCGTTCAGCCCATTGAAGGCTGGAACGCTCGCACACGAGATGCTGCATTCACGTCGATTTTTCAGGAGAAAATCTGGAGCGGGCGAAGGGATTCGAACCCTCGACCCCAACCTTGGCAAGGTTGTGCTCTACCCCTGAGCTACACCCGCATCCGAGACGGTAACGCGGTTGCCCGCATGGCGGGTCCCGCGTCCTAAGCTATGCCAAAGAGCGGCCAGCTTTGCAACCGCGCCCATCCGGCCCTATTAAGCGGGGCAATGCCCGCCACGCCGGACGAACTTTTCGCCTATTTGGATAGCCTCGGCATCGCGCATCAGACCGTCACCCATCCCCCGGTGTTCACGGTCGGCGAAGCGCGCGAGCTGCGCGGGGCCGTCGCCGGCGGCCATACCAAGAATTTGTTCCTGCGCGACAAGAAGGGCGCGGCTTATCTCGTGGTCGCGCCGGAAGACGCTGCGATCGAGCTTCGCTCGCTCCACCGCGCGCTCGGCGCATCGGGGCGGCTTTCATTCGGCTCGGCCGAACTGATGGGCGAGCTCCTTGGTGTCACGCCGGGCTCGGTGACGCCGTTCGCCGTCATCAACGACAAGGATCGACGCGTGACCGTTATCCTCGACACGGCACTGATGGCGCACGCGACGCTGAACTTTCATCCCCTCGTCAATAGCGGGACGACGACGATCTCACGCGAGGGGCTGCTCAAGTTTCTGGAGAGCACCGGTCATCTGCCCCGGATCGAGCCGGTTTCCGGTCCAGCGGACTAGGCCATGGCCCGATTGCATTCGGCCCCTTTCATCCCATTTAATCGGGGCAAATAGGGTCATTCGCGCCTGCCCGGGATAACGGGCGAAATTGGACATAGGGAAATGTTGCAACCAGCTGGAACGCCCGCCGCGGACGTGTCGATCAAGGACACGACGACGCAAACCTTCGTCAAGGACGTCATCGAGGAATCAAGGCGTCAGCCGGTCCTGGTCGATTTCTGGGCGCCGTGGTGCGGCCCGTGCAAGCAGCTCACCCCGGTTCTCGAAAAGGTGGTGAAGGCGGCCAAGGGCAAGGTGAAGCTCGTCAAGATGGATATCGAAGCGCACCCGTCGATCGCGGGCCAATTGGGCATTCAATCGATCCCGGCGGTGATCGCCTTCGTCAACGGCCAGCCGGCCGATGGTTTCATGGGCGCGCTGCCGGAGAGCCAGGTCGTCGCATTCCTTGAGCGGCTGACGCGCGACAAGATTGGCGGCGAGGCCAAAGACATGCTCGCTACGGCGGACGCCGCGCTTGCCAAAGGCGACGCCACCGGCGCCGCGGAGATCTACGCGCAGGTCCTCGCCGAGGATGCCACCAACGCCGCCGCGCTTGCCGGCCTTGTTCGCTGTTACGTCCAGACCGGTGCCCTCGACCAGGCACGTCAGACATTGGCGATGATCCCGAACGACAAGCAAAACGACGCCGCGGTCGCCGCCGCGCGCGCCGCGCTTGAGCTCGCCGACCAGGCCAAGACCGTGGGACCGATCGCCGACCTCGAACAGAAAGTCGCCGCCAATCCGCTCGACCATCAGGCGCGCTTCGATCTGGCGCTGGCGCTCAACAGCAAAGGCCGCCGGCAGGACGCGCTCGAACAGCTGATC
>JBAPZR010000084.1:0-5979 GCA_049285335.1 Xanthobacteraceae bacterium
CTTGTGCATATGAATCGATCCATGGTTCGGCTGCGTTAGGCAAAACTCGTCCAAAATACCGTAATGCATTGGAAACGTAGCGCAAAGGCGTGTCAAACTCACCGGCGCCGTTCGGCAGGTGATAAAATGGATATGAAAAGAGATACAGTGATGAGAAAACGGTCAGAAAATAGATTACGCGACGACGCCAAACCGAATTCCATGTCGTTTCTTGTACTCGACAACGCGCTTGAGTTGCCGGTATGGATTCATAGCCTGCTGATGGAACGATTCGGCCATTTGCTTCCACAACTTCGTATTGCCGTGGTAATCCGATCGGAGCGTAAAGATGCGCGCCAGCTTTAATTCGTGCGAAAACGCTCGTATGGACTTTCGGCATATTTATCACGACCCGATCGCGAGCATCGTTGGAAAGTATCATGTTGCAAAGATCAGCCAATTTGCGTGGTCCATAGCGGTAATAACCGCCTATGCCACTTCGTGAGTCATATAGACGCCCATCCTTGTCTTGTGAGGATTGGGCGTGAATAATCGTATCGGGATCGGCATTGGGAATGCGTTTGAATTGCAAGCCACATATTGCGGCCTCCAACATGATCCAATTCAATGAGACGTACGCGAGCGAGTCATCCGGATAGCCGCCGCCGACGTTCGCATGGACGCCGGCAAACCACACCTGACTAATACGTTCATTCCGAGTGTAGCGCTCACCACAGAAGGACCGCGCCGGCTCGTTGCTCTCGTCCCACAAAACGGGTTGGAAAGTTGTACGTTCGTCGTCGAGTGATAGTGCATGACATGCCCGATCGACTTTTGGGTCGAGGCGACGGTCGGGTAATTCGAGCGGGAAGAGGTATCGACTGACACCCCGCATCATTTCTTCGACCGGCAACCCATAAGCGGCCACAGTGTCCCACAATCCAAGAAAACGAATCCCTTTAACGGGGCGTTCTTCGGCGTTGTGCTCAGCGGATACGAACAAATGCCATAGCCAGCGGAATGGAGCTTCAAGGCCAAGCGTTGATTTAAACTTTTTCGTTCGGAATGCGCGATAAGCGGCTCTAATTTTTCGGTCCAGTTCCGCTTCCGAATCGTAAGTGACCAGTCCCTGATTGATGACTAACCCAACCAAAACCCGAATGGTGAAAGCGCCCCGGCTGAAACCAAACGCGAAGATTTCGTCATCTTCGGAATAGTTTCGACACAGAAATTTGTAGAGGTCGAGTACGTTTCGTTTCAGACCCCAACCGAAAGCACCGCCCAAAATCGCTAGCGGAAGCAATGACGAGGTTCCCACGCCGTCATCGTAGAATGCGACCTGGTTAGAACCAGAAAGTTCGAGGCTTTCAAAGACACGCCAGACGTTGGTTCTCCAGACCTTGGCGGCCGAGTTTCCTGTACCGTCGGACAACAGAATAATTCTTTTGCCCATCTCTCAGCCCCAACAAAGCAGAATGAGCCTATAATGCGCCTCGTTGCGAAAGCTGTAACCTGTGTCACAGCGTAAATTGTCGCCGGAACACAAGTTTTGAACGCTATTCTTTAAGGCCGCCTACGCCCCTTGGCATTCCGACAAACCAGAATCCTCCTTTCAATTCAGCGTTCGTCAGTCACCTACCTTGTCGGAATGAGCCTTGATCTACTACAAATGCCCTACGCCTCTTAATCAGCGGGTCCAAGGTTCGAGTCCTTGTGCGCCCACCAACCGTCACGCTCCTGGCGCTAGGGCCAACGGCCGTCCATAGTTATTCGCGCCTGCATCATCCAGCAGCAGAGCTAGCAGGCTACCTCCGTGGCAAACTATTCGACGGGATAACCCATTCCGGCCCAAAATCCCATTGGCTCCTCTCAACCGCGCTTACGGCCCGACTAATACGCCACCATTCATCAACGAAGGAATGCAATATGTCAGCCGCCCATTTTGCTAGCCGAACGTCAGCTGAGCTGTCCAACTTGTATTGATCTTTTCAATGCCCGCGTCGGTCAGGGCGTCAATCACCTGGACAGGGTAGTCGCGCACGTCACGCAAAAGCGGCCAATGATGAGCTAATCGATTCCGCAAGCCGGCAAGTAGTAAGACTCGGCGAGTGATGTCCGGTGTATTTTTTCCCTTCAAGCCAAAAAAGGAAAAAAATTCATCCAGTTTCCTTTCATGCAGTGTCATACTTTGAATCTCATAACCGGAATTTATTGGGGAAACTTTCGTTTTCGTTGGGGTACTCTGCACGGTGATTTCCTCGTTGATAAAGCACTCTAGTGCGGCATGGTATAAGCAAATGGCTGAATGCACGGTCCAATATGTCGGCGGAGACGTTTTTGTCGTCTGTTTGACGGGTTCGTCTCTTAGCTTTTCAGCCGTCCTCCGGTGGGTAATCGCGCTCGTTTGGGCTCTTACGAAAACAAGTCCTAAAGCCAGTCCTGCTGCCATTCTCAACGTTGAGGACTTTCTCAATGTTGCGGCGAAGCGCGGCGCCACTCGACACGATTCATCCGCTTGAGGGGCGACAGTTTCGCCACCTTGGCCGAGGGCTGGGAATAAAGCATGGCGGTGGGTTTTTACATTAGGGGGCCTAGGAGGCGGCCATGAGGCTCTCGTTGTTCGTGTTTGTAATTAGCGTCGGTGTTGCCGGCATTGGAAATCACGCCGAGGCCCAAAACTATCCGTGGTGTTCGCAGTACAGTGAAAGCGGCGGCGGCGGTAGGAATTGCGGGTTCACAACGTTTCAACAATGTCTAGAAAACGTGACCGGGATAGGCGGGTTCTGCGAACGCAATACTCTGTATCAGCCTCGGCCCGGACCACATTCGTTGAGCCTCCAAAAGCGCTATCCTTACTAACGCCTACCCCTTCCGAATCAGCTCCGGCAGCTTCGCAAAGTTCGCCGCAATCCTTCGCGCCTCGTCCTTGTCGAGCATCTTTGCCGCCGACCGCCGGCCCGGCTCCTCCCCGTAATAGACATGGGCGAGCTTCTGCCCGCTGCTGTCCTTCACGACGTAGGCAGTACCGATATCCTCGACTGACCAGGGCGGTGGGAAGCGGCGAGACACCATTTGCGACTCTTCATCGTCGCCGATCAGCCAAGAATAGAACATGCCAGCGTGTCCCCTGCTGGCGCGACATTCTGGCAAGAATCGACAGCGGACTGTGACCTTGGGCATAGAGCAGCGATAAACAAAACCTAACGCTGGTCGAGACCATGTGGGCTGACGCAGTTTAAAGTGGTGTTCGCGTAGGCAGTCCCGGTTAAAGGAGAAATCGTCATGGCTACCCATACTAAAACAGGCACTTATACAATTCCTGCTCTGAAGATTCAGGACTTTACTTTCTGGTGGGGAGCCAACTATCTACCTGCCTCGTATTTTAACGTGTCGATAGAACCAAACGCAGAGGGTCTTGACCTGATTCCTTTGGTAGAAGAAGGGAGGCAAGTTACCACCATCGCCCCTAAGGGAGACGTTCGTCAACCTCAGCTGATATTGACACTAAGAAACAACAACAATTTTGATGTCCCCTTTTTCGCTAATCACATCCTCGTCACCACATGACACAAACTGAATGTCCTTCTGTAACAATTTCTGCGCTAACATCAAGAAGATTGGTCGTGTCCACGCCTAAGTGCTTTTGACTTGATCCAATGTGAGGAAACCCAATCTTCCTCGGCCTCAATTAGTTGGCACGGCCTTATAACGTCCTAGAAATGAGCACCGGTGAGTCGAAATGCTGTCGCTGGCATTGGTTAGCGAATGCCTGTTGAAGATCTCTACCTGGAGGGCTAGCCCCAACCGGCAAGGAGAAAAATTTGGGGTCAATCCGTCACTGCGGCAGGCACGGCACTCGCTCACGCCTTAGTTCTCCCGGCGCGTGATTGGCCATTGATCCAGTTTAAGGTCAAAGAGCCCGAATGCGGCTTGCACCTCATTCGAACCGACTGGCCCATCGGGAAGTGGACCCCGGTGGCTTTTTCGCGGGCTAGATAAAGCCGCGTGTACGGCTCCGACATTTTGTGAACTATCAAAAGCGCAATAGACCGAAAAAGCGCAATAGACCCGAGACGTTCCGCGAACAATTCCTGTCAAATAAGTCAGTTGAGGGTAATTGTCCGAGCGCTATGCTTAATCGTAATTTGGCCGGCCGACTCATTAGGCTCGATTTCTGACCTGGCCTAGCAGGAGAACATGCGACTGACATAACGGAATCTAACAATGTTTCGTTGGTGGCAAAGGTTGCAGGACCGCGAGCGTCTTGCCGAAGTAGATGCTACCATTCTAATCGCCCGTTTCGGGACTAGGGCAAGTTATGTAGCGAGCCGCCGCTTAACTCAGATGCGGAATGGTGTGGTATTCGACTCCAATCGCCCCTCTTGTCACTGGAAACGTGTTCATTCCATTGTGTGTCAATTGTTGCCATATGACGAAGACGATGAGGCGCGGGTTATCTTCCCGCTCGCCGACGCTAATCCCTAAAAAAGGGCCCAATCCGGATGCCAGCTTCGCCACGTTGGCCGCGACCCGCCTGCTAGCGCCGGCCTCTCCAATAGCCGAGAAGGATATAAGCCATCGCGATCACCAGCCCGATCACCGCAAAGACGGCCGCCAAGCCCGGATGCGACTGTGCAACCATGATGCAGTGAATCACGGTCACCCTGAGTGCGGCCTATTACGCATTGATATCGAAATCGGCCACGTTCGTATAATGGACGCCGTGATAAACGGATTGCCCTAGCGCTGCCAACGTGCCCAAACCAAAACGATGATCAGGAGCACAAGCGCCAAATCGATTGCGATCTTCTCTTCCCCGCTCATCCCCGCCGCATCCTGACGATCGTAATAATAGTGCAATCACGAACCTAAATATCGGACACAATAGCCGGACCTCAGAGAAAAGCGGTGACCTAAGACACAGCGTAGCGGCCCTGCTCCTCGACGGATCAGGGCGGCGGGAAGCGGCGTCTCTACCACACCGAAAACACTCGGCCGACATCGTAGACCACTGCGCCAAGTGCACACAGCACGAGCCCGCCGCCAATCAACGAGAGCAGCAGAGCCGATTCCACGCCGTCGATGGTCCTGGCCTTTACCACGCAGTTATCCCTCGCGATCCTAAGGCGGCGCACGATACACAATCCCAAGATATTCTTATGAAAGGGCGTCTCGATCATGAGTTTTGTTTGGTGCCCGATTTGCAAGGGCTATTAGTGCAGAAGTCAAAGCGACGATGACAAAAATTTTCATCATGGTGTCCTCAACGCGAATAGGGATGGTATTGAAGAGTAAAATGCGTTTCGGTGCATTCTCAAGTTAAGGTTTTGTCATGCTCTCACAACGCTCGCTAACCTCTGGAAAACGCAAATCACATCGGGTGTCGCAAAGGTCAACCGCAGAAGGAGCACTGACCGGGGCGGCGGAAAGCGGTGGGTTGTCAGTGCTAGCTCACTGTGGGGTCTGCTTATTGAACGAGTCGCGACGGTAAGGACTTAAGCTTTCATTCATTCTTTGATTGGCGACGCCGGTATTTATGCCTGACCGCGCGACCGCTATCCTTCCTTCGTTGGGGCCGAGGCGTCGATTCATCAACGTGGGAGTGGCAGCCCGCGTTGGGACGAATGTGAAGCTAGCCGCACTACTTCACTACCGGTCTCGACACCCGCCTGATGCTGTCCGAGAAAACAGCACGGATGGGGGACAAGGCGAAGCCGTCGGTGGGCCCGGCGGCTTTGCTGTTTGAGTGGCCACCATTCCAGCGCACCACACTTTCTTGACGGACCCCAGTAGGCAACTGTTGCAATAGCTCTGGCAGCTTCGCAAAGTTGGCCGCAATCCGCCGCGCGCCTCAGAAAATAAGTGCGCGGGCTGACCCTAAACGGCCCTACTTCGCCTTGGGCCCCGAGCACGTCGCGACGAGCGTGGCTTTGAACACGTCGAACGATTGCACCGAAAGTTGGCACTGGGTCGCCGAATCGAAGGAGACGTTGATCGTTT
>JBAPZR010000085.1:0-2140 GCA_049285335.1 Xanthobacteraceae bacterium
GTCCAAAACTCAGCTTCAGGCATTGGATGATCGGCCCTCTAACCTATCGGTGCTCATGCGCACCTGGCTCGCGGCCCAGTAAGGTGATCGACGACTGAACGACTTTGCCGCGGAGCATGAGTCCGCTTTTGGCACAAAGCGGACATTGCCGCTGGTGTGATCGATGTCTGCTTCTCTAATCGGCCGTTCTGGGTCAAGCGCTTTCAGACCTATCCGCCACTGCAGCGTTGATGAAGCTCGCGGGCTCGCGCTTCTCTTCGGACTCGGCACCAGGGCCCTTCCACTATGGGATTCGAAGACGAGGTGGAACAATCTTCTCTAATCGGCCGTTCCGGGTCAAGCGCTTTCAGGTCTATCCGCCACTGCAGCGTTGATGAAGCTCGCGGGCTCGCGCTTCTCTTCGGACTCGGCACTAAGGCCCTTGTATGGGGCTTTCTTAGTCAAGAAGTTTAATCGGGGTAACAGCACGCTTGATGCGGTCGGATGACGATCAGAGGGGAGCCCGCTATCGGGCGCGGTTCAATCGCGCCACAACCTTGTATCCGGCGGGTCCAAAGACCCGAACCATGATGCAGTCATGCGCATCGGCAGCGAAGCTCCGAAGCGGCGGACCCATTCTTCCAGTCGGCGTCAAAGCCAAGGGGCACGTCGGGATTCCGCCACCTCGAACCGTCATCGGCGCTCCGTCACAAGTATGTGGACAAGGCCGATTCATCGCGCTCCAGTCACTGGGCCGGACGCAAAACAACACCGTCTGGTACAACGCCCTCCCGCACGAATCGCCACAAGGCGATCAGAAGCTTACGCGCCAAGGCCACGATCATGGGCTTTCGAGTACCGCGAGCGTTCTCGGTGCGGGCTCGAAACCACTGCGTCAAAGCGCTGTTCTTCTGGTGCAGAAGAAACCGCCACGCCAATTGGATCATGCCTCGTCGAACCCGAGCATTACCCGAACGGGCCAGCCCTTTCTCCCGGCGGCGCCTCCCGCTCTCGTCGGGCGAGCCAGTGAGGCCGGCATAACGCGCTACAGCTCTTCGGTCGCGCATGTTTCGTGACAGCACCTCGTGGACCAGCATGTCAGCCGTCTCGATTCCGACCCCGATTACGCGTGCCAACAGGCGTACCATGGCGTGTGGTCCATCATTGGGCGCTTGCCCAAAACGCTCCAGGCGTGCCTCCTCGATCTGCCGGATTTGATTACTCACAAGCCGCCGGCGCTCCATGTCACGACGAAGCTCAGCCTGCATATTGGGCGGGATCGGCTCGCCCTCGGGCGTGCGCAAACCGTCAAGGCGCCCGGCGGCTCTTTTCAGCTTGGGATTGAAGCCGCGGATGCCGAGCCGAACCAACGCTGCCTTCATTCGGTTGACGATTCGACTTCGCTCTCCAATCAGGTTGTCACGTTCGCGGTTAGGCCGCTTGGCATCCTCGTCCTTGATTGTCGGGATCGCAACCATCTTGCAATGATCACGCTCGCCGCGCAGCCAGCCGAGAACAGCACGTTTGAGCAACTCGGTGTCGAGACGATCGGTCTTGGCACGCCGGTGTTCGCGCGATACGGCTATGCTCGCTGCGTGGATAACGTATGCCTCGATGCCGCGCGCCTCGAGCCAGCGTGCCAACCAGAAGCCGTCACGGCCGGCCTCGAAGGCGACGACAATGCGCCCGATTCGGTGTGCAGCTTTCTCCGCTTCCTCCCGCCATCGCTGCAGCAGCTTCAGCAATGCGCTCTCATCGACGCCGAGCTTCTTCAACGGCTGGCGCTCGACGCCAGGCACGATACCGGCAACGAGCCAACTCGACAGGCTCATCTCGATCACCGCGACTAGCGTGACATCCGGTTCGAGAATGGCGAGGGATCGGCTCAGATCGTTCAACTTCTGCATGGGGCGCTCCATCGGTTCACATCAGCGACGATGGATGCGATATCCTCGCCGCCGCCCCATAGCATCTTCCACTATGGGATTCGAAGACGAGGTGGAACAATCTTTCGGGCGGCCTTGCCGTCAAGCGACGGTAGGTCCAAGCGGACATACGAACTCACCTCATCCATCGTCCCGCGAGGGACATCATTCCACCACGCGGTGGAGCTCGAGTGTTCTCCTGTCAGGTTCGATCCTGTGCGGTTGTCATGCGGCCG
>JBAPZR010000086.1:0-2264 GCA_049285335.1 Xanthobacteraceae bacterium
GAGCCGCCCTGCTCCGGAAGAGTCGCAGGTCTCGTGGCGCCTGCATCAACGCCATTCCCTTTTTTGGCAGAGGCGGCCTTGTGACTGCCGGCGACGGCAAGAACTTCTGCTACAACGCGTGCATGCAGTCGCGGTGATTTGTCGATATTGATGTGGTCGATTTCTGGATCGGAACTGACATCGACATTGGCGAGCGTGCCGTGGAACCCAGGTCCGCCTCGGATATAGGTTAGGGTCCCGCTGTGCGTCAGATTTAGCACGTGCGTGACATTATCGGAGGCTGCGAACGATTTGGTGCAATCAAACGGCACCACCAGCGCCACAGGCACGCCCTTGCGGCCTAGATAGGCCGCCATTTCCATGACGGAGTCAGCGCCGAGCGAGTGACCGATCAGGATGATCGGTGCTTCCTTGCCAGCTTTGTAATCGGCAGCAGCCTGGTCGGCGAGCGTTTGCCAATCTCCGTAGCCGTGGACCGTGGCATCTACGTCTCGCCGCTTCAGTTCCTCGGCCAGCGTGTCCATGCCGAGCGAAAAGATGTTCAGCAACCCGCGCAGGAGATAGACGTGTGCACGTGGCTGCGGCTGTACCGCGCCGGGACTGGCTCCAAAAGCGGCCACTATCCCAACGGCTAGTGCAAACACAGCAGTCAGCAGGCTCAAACGTCTCAAGGGGATCATTTCTGAAGCTTGACTTTCTTCGTGTTTCACTGCGCCCTAGCTGGGTCCATCACGTCTACTTTCCATCGAGACGTCAGTGGATCATGTTCGTTATTGCCCACACAATACCGACCACGATAACCAGGACCACAAGCCAAAATTTGATAGGCACCTCGCTACCCTCAGCGCCAGATTAGCGCCCGCTTAGTCAGGACGACCGCGGCGATGCCGATGATAGCAAGCCAATCGGAATAGCGGTGCAGTTATCGTTGGCCGGAGGCGGGAAGCGGCGTGCTGCGTTGTTGGTCGGTTCCACAGCAGCAGCCACCGCTTTGATCCCGATGTCGCGGTACTGCTTTGCGACTGTGTCTTCGACTTCTTTGTTCCGTCTGTGTTTCTTATCTGAAGGTTCCGGCATAATATTCGCCTTCGCTATTTAAACAAAAACAAATTGGATGCGCCGAGGTTGCAAGTGAATGACCGCAGTGTGACATTAAATTTGTAAACGCAGTTGAATAGAAAAAACATTCCACGCTCAGTAGAAATTCACCAATAGCTCCGTGATTTGAATCTCCTGGCAATCAGACCTTCCTTTTTTACAGATAAAACAATCGAAGCCGTGATTACCTCTTCCCCATCACACGAAATGAAAGGAAGTTCCGGTATGGATCGCGAACACATAAAAGGCACTGCAGAAAAGGCTAAAGGCGCAATCAAGGACTAAATTGGATAAAGCTAAAGGTGCCGCTCATAACGTTGCCGGTGATGCGGAGGATTCAGTAAAGCACAGCAACGATTAAAACCATTAGAACAACTAGCCACTCGATAGATATCGAGTGGCTTTTCTATACCCTTCGGGACTTATCCACCAATTGATCTTTCATAGTGCTCGAACATTAAACGAACTAGGCCGCAAGGGCGCATTGATTCCGGGCGCGTCCGGCACGGTCACATGGGAACGTGATACCGAGGCTGCAGTGCTGTTGGTAGAGTTCAACACCGACACCGCGGGGCTGCATCTCCGCTATCGAACACACGGTGATCCATCCGATGTAATTGAGCAGCGGCTGGAGCTATCGTTCGTCCTGGCCGCATTCGGTGGTGCACGAGCCTATTTCCTCTGTCCTGGTCCGGAGTGTGGCCGGCGCGTTTCAGTTCTCTACTTCCGCCGAGGTGTATTCTGCTGTCGGCGTTGCCACGGTCTCGCATACGAAAGCCAACGCGAAGACGCGAGGCGAAGAGCGCGCCGACGCGCCGACAAGCTTCGCGCGCGACTAGGTTGCATACAGCGGCGAGCACTTACCTCGTCGGTCTTGGTCAAGCCGAAGGGGATGTGGAGCAGAACGTTTGAGCGCCTGCGCGACGACGCCATGACGGCAGAAACAGCCGCCACCGCGGCTCAGGTTGCGCATTGGATCAGGCTTCTTCGCAAGCTCGAGCGGCGACAACGGCGGGTGCAGCAAGGATAGAGCCATTGCCCTGCCTCACCTCACCTTGCGTACATCCGTCTACTAGACCTCTGCGAAGTTATTCAGCCGCAACGGCTTGCTCAACCACAGTGACGGTTTCGACTGCAGCGGCGACGGGCGGCGCGGCTTTCTTGGC
>JBAPZR010000087.1:0-1876 GCA_049285335.1 Xanthobacteraceae bacterium
GATACGACCGTAAGTACGCCGTTGCCGCGCTTGGCTCGCTCCGCCAATCGGTCTGCCAGTGCGTGATAGTAGCCGCCGGGAGAGCCACTCAGAATCGACGCGTGCAGATATCCGTAGTCGCGCGCTATGCCGAAGGCCGCCGCTACTCCAGCGACCAGCGCTGCCACGGCAAGAAGAAGGGCAGCACGGGCAAGTCCCTTGCCATACCAGGTGCTGCGCGGATCTGGGTTTGGCGGATACGCTGCCGACGTCACATCTTAGCCCGCCTCACGGATGAGTACCCGTCTGAAACATCCAGACGTCAAGGCACATTTGCTCGACCGCGGTCACTGGGATGCACCGCACGAACGCGGTTTGCCTTTGATTCAAGTCAATAAACGTCAGTTCGTTCAATGCCGCCAAGGCACGATGTGAGCTAACTCATCAAAGAACCGAGGACATAACGATGCTTTAGCTGCCGACGGATAATTACCTGGCCGTCAGCATCAACGCCGAGGACCTGAAAAACGGACTTCGCAATGTCGAGACCGATTGTAATCGCTTGCATGTTTAGCTGCTCCGAATCGTGGGAGCTTCAACAGCACCCACGTGTATCGCACTCACTTGCCGGTGGAGGAGCCGTCCACAGCATCATTACGCACATCGGAGTGCATTCGATCAATGTCCGCTTTACCCCCGAAAGCGGACATTCATTAGAGCGGTTGGGGATGTCCGCTTTGTGCCAAAAGCGGATATTTGTGGCCTATTGGCCTCACGCGATAATTAGCAGGACAACACCACCGACTATGACTGCAACCGCGGCCACTAGCTGTGGGCCGATGTGCTCGTGCTTAAGAAATACGAAGCTCAGTACAAGCGTGACAAGGGGATAACTGGCAACCAGCGGCGCGACAAGAGCGACAGGTCCACGGCCGAGCGCCGCATACAAAGAAAGTACGCTTAATCCGTTGCATAATCCGACCGCAGCAAACCAGAGGGCACCGCGGCGATCGAAACGACGAGCAAACTTCGGGTCGTGGACAAACGCAGCAAAAATGAGAACGGCGGACGAGACAGTGTAGCCAATCACTACAGCTGCAGTGGGACTCGGCCAGTGTTCCAATCCCAGTTTGATGACGGGTTGGACAGCACCGCGGATGACCGCTGCGGCCAACGGCAATGAAAGCATCCAAGGTGACCAACGCTGCAAGTTTTGTCGCCGTTCGCGGTACATCAACATCACGCCGGCAACAATTGCAGTGATTCCAAGAAACTGAAGAAGGTGAATCGACTCGCCGAGTAGAACTAATGCCAACAGCACAGCAAAAACCGGCGCCAATCCGCTTATTGCGCCCGCGATGTTTGGCCCCATCAACCTATTAGATTCAAAATTCAACAGGGTGACGGTTGCCGGAAACAGCAATCCGACGCATATGAACAATATCGCGGCCTGCATGTCCGCCTTTGGTACCTCAATTAGGAACGGAGCTAAGCACCAGAACAACAGTGTTGACGTCGGAACACTGACCGCGGCACCAAGCCATGGCGGCATCCACCTCAATGCGACTTGGGTGAGAACGAACGCGGCACCAAAACCGAACGTCGAACTGAGCGCGAGTAGGATTGCGATTGGAGTTTCTCCTCGGGTCGGCGGGTTAGGCCCGCGAAGGTATCCACAGGGAGGGCCACGTGAAAACCTGCCCAGAGTGCAACGGTGATGGCGTCATTGAAAAGGGTACGGACGATGAGCAGCAATGCCCAACGTGCGGGGGCAGTGGTTTCGTGCCAGACGGCGATGATGACGAAGAAGTAACTCGTACTGTGAAATAATGACCCAATCGTGAGGTGTCCGCACCGATTGCTGACCCGATTGGCGAGCCACACGGCTCGGCGTAAT
>JBAPZR010000088.1:0-3120 GCA_049285335.1 Xanthobacteraceae bacterium
GATGGGGAGGACGCTTCATGAGGTACTCGGCATTCGAGAAGTTCGAGATCATCGAAATGGTGGAACGGTCGTCGCTCTCGATCCGTCGCACGCTGGCGCCGATTGGGATCCCGAGATCGACGTTCTACGACTGGTACAGCCGTTACCAGGACGGCGGGATCGAGGCACTGGAGGATGGCAAGCCGAGACCGCGGCGGATCTGGAACAAGATCCCGGACGAGATCGGCACGGCGATCGTCAATCTGGCCCTTGAGGAGCCGGACCTGTCGCCGCGGGAGCTCGCCGTCAACTTCACGGACACCAAGGGCAGCTTTGTGCGGTCCAATTTCACGCCTAGGATGGGACAGGTGCATACAGGGCATGTAATATGTGAGGGATCGCCCATGGCGACTACCACGATGTGCCAAGCCAACGGCCCTTTCCGCAAGGATTTTGATCATGACAAGCAGAATGCCTCCGATACCACCAGGCGAACGAAGCAACAAAGGTCCGACAGGCAGATCAAACGCGGCATCAAACGACAAATCGGTGAAGCATGAACGTCGTACCAACGCCGCTGAGGAAGGGGATACAGCTAACATAAAGCAGAACACCACCAACAAAGGCTATTTCCGCGGCCGTCGTTTCGAGAAATGATTCGCAGCGTTGCCGAATGGCGAATCGACCCAACTAATAAAGTAGCTATTTCTATTACGAAGAAGAGCTCGGCCGTCGATCTTCAGCCAAGCCGGGGGCCGACCATTTCCACAATTGCAATCTAACAAACAACAAATAATCAGATCCTCGGCCAAGCAGTTGACTAAGGTTGCTTATGTCGGAGAGGAGACAAAGCGAAGTGCGAGGCTTTGAAAAAAAACACTAAATCCGAGCTGGCAATCCGTTGGTGTTAAATACAAATTGCCACTGCAAAACCGCGGCGTCCCGCCTTATGATATTATGCCGATCGCCCCGCCAAATCTGCCAAGTGGTCGGTCTGAGCCGGGCTGATGCGCCCACGGTGGCAAAGGCGGGAGGCCATCATCCCGGCTCGCATTGGCCATCTTGGCGTGCCTATCCTTCACAGTGATGGATGTGAAGGGGAGTCACACTTTCGTCCTTAGCACCATAAACGGCCAAGTGAGCGGCCGTTATTATACGTTAGTTAATTTCGGGTCCAGCCCGAGGGTCAATGACTCCGACGTCGCGTGAGAACCAGATGAGCACTGTATGACCCTGACTGGCACCTTGCCTAAAAACACTCTTGTGTTGACGGCTGACCTAACCACGGCTGAGCTTGCCGAGGCGCTAGCGGACTTGCGTTTCCAACACGGTAGTTACTGCCTAGTGTCGCTCGATAAAGATGTGCGGGACTACCTTCTCCGCGCCATAGAGGGGCGGTGACGCCCCGCCGCTTCCAGCCGCCCTGGTCAGTCGAGGACATCGGCGCCTTGTGACGCCGATCACAGCTGCATTCCCCATCGTTGCTTAGTGTTTTTGGGCTTGCTGGGCTGGAAGGCACGCCGTGGACTGGAATCCTCTTCCGCCCAGATAGCACAACGGCGGCCTCTTCTTTTTTCAGAACAAATAGAACTTATCGGCGTTTCCTCGCGCGGCTTTTTTGTTTGGTGCCTCGATGGTAAACGCGAGTGATTTCCTCAAGAAGAAGCAGAGCGATGCAGGGAAAACCCCCAAAACCCTACAGGGCCGTATCGGTTTTGAAAGGCAAAATTAAGTTAAGCGTTGCATTGTTAGCAACACATAGGAGCGAAACAAGTGTCTCGCGGCTTGGGCGCAATCCAACGGACTGCCCTTAGAATCTTACGTGATGGTCATTGGCACACGACGACCGACCTTGCCGCTCAGATATACGGCTATAGGCCATGCATCGCCGTCACGGCTACGCCTACGCGGTCACAGATGGTCTCCGCACTGCGTGCATTGTCTGGTCTAGTCGAAGCCGGTCTAGCCTATTGCGTTCCAGGCAAGCCATCGCGATGGACGGCAAACCGCGACCGTCATCTAGCCGATAAGCTACGACGCGGTCATTACCAGGCCAGTGATGTTCTTCGAATACGGCGGGGCCGTCGTTTGCTTCGCCGTGCCCAGGAGCAGGAATATCGCCCGATGGCTAATCGGCAAGCCGAATAGCGTGCTGGAGCTAGCGCGATTATGGTCACCGGATGGTCGTGCTCCAAGCCTGCTAACGAAAGCACTCAGCGCCGCGATTAAGAAGCTTCGCCGCGACCATCCACAGTGCGAGGCCATAGTGAGCTACGCCGACCCTAATGCTGGCCATAATGGGACGGTCTATCGCGCCGCGTCATGGGTTGATCTTGGACCTATCGCTGAAACGCGATGCTACCGCGACGCCACCGAGAAGCCAGTATCGCGTCAGACCTTCAATGGCCGCATTGTCTGCGGCAAGGAAGCCATCCGGGGAGCGGGCTACACTACGGAAGATAATGCGCACCTCAAGCGCCGCTTTGCTCGCGGCCTTACTCGATCAGCACGTAGGCAAATCGCGGCCAAAGCAAGCCACATAAACAGCTAGCGTCAGGGCTTCCAGCGCTCCCACTTTGCCTTCATGTCATCACGGCGCCCGGCGATGAGGCGCGGCGTATCCAAGCTGAGAAGTCTGTGGCGTAAAACCCCGGGGGTCGCACCAGCCAGAGCGATGTTTTGTGGAACCAGGGTCGCCTTTTTCAATGTGACAAAAGGTTCGGATTGCAATTCAATGGGGTCTGTAGAAGGGGTGCCTAGAGGAAAGGTCAACACAATGAGTGAGTCTCTTACCGAACTCTGTGACGAAGAAACGCTCACCCAGGAATTACCCGACGCGGCCTTGGAAGTAGCGGCGGGCAAATATTGGGAAGTCGGAAATCCCTTTACGCTTGCATTCTGCTCGGGGTTGGACACCTGCCCAGCCCAACCGCATTGAGCTGCAAGGATTGGCCGACTCAAATAATCCGTCTCAGAATTATTGTTGCAGACAATCCTGCCGGAGTGTGAGCACTATTGAAGCGGCTCACTTCCGGCAGCGGCGATGACAGTGGAGATTCAGAAGTCGGTGGCGCCGGCCGCGCCAAGCTCGGCACACGGATCAATGACGCATCTGCTCTGGTTCTTTGCCCTTGTCTATGT
>JBAPZR010000089.1:0-4173 GCA_049285335.1 Xanthobacteraceae bacterium
CTATCGCGCAACATGGTCAGGGCGCGCGTCATGCTGCCGATTTCATCGCGGCCGGCTTGAGGGATTGGGACATCGAGATCGCCTTGCGTGATCGCGCTCATGCTACGCTCGAGTCGGCGCAACGGTGCATTGATTGAGCGTACAATGAAGGCGGTGACCGCCAGCGCAAGGGCCAGCGCGATCAGTCCACCCGTGACGGCAGTATCGACCGCGCGACGGGCATTGCGCATGGAGGCATCTCGCCGCGCCAGCGACTGCTGCTCGATGCGATTGACAATCTCCTCGATTTCGCTGTTGACGCTGAGAATGCGTGACTGGGCTTGCGCCATCAGCGCATTGCCGCCCGCAGTATCATCGCTGGAATAAGCCTCGGACGCCTTGAGCGCCAACGCCCACAAGGCATCGACATCCTGCTCAATGGCAGCAACACCCTTAGCGTCGACCGGCGCAATAGTTTCGAGATCCACATCCAGCTGGCCTTTGGCGACCTCGGCATTGTGTCGGGAACTCCCAAGCAGTGTCGCCGCGTAATCGGTCAGCCAATATTTGAGGTCGCCGAAATGCTTGCTGGCACTGTTTGCGTTGCGGACAATCGAAACCAGCCGCGCTTCCTCAGATAGCGCTTGCGAGTCGCGCGCGAGTTCACGGGTGAGCAGCGCTGCCACCGCCACCAAGATCGCGAGCAGCAGGACGGCGAGAAAGATCAGACGGGCGCGGATCGAAAATTGCGACATGTTTTCTTGGCGCGAGTCTTGCCGCGTGGCTGAGAGACGCTCCTGTGTATTATTATCCGATTCACATTGCTCAACATGTAAGCGGGTCCAACGGGGTCGAGCCTCCTTAGAAACTTCACCGCTCGCCGCGCAGCAGATAGGTCTCCATCTGTTGATTTGCCTTAAGCTCGATGGTGCCGCGCCGTTCAAAGATAAAGTGTTCGGAGAGGCGCATAAAGCCGGCCTGCGACACTTGGATCTCATCAGGAATGCCGCGCGATTCCATGGCGCTGGCGATGTTAACGGTATCGCCCCAGACATCATAAGCAAATTTGTGCATGCCGATGACCCCCGCCACGACATTGCCACTGTGGAAACCGATCCGGATCTTTAGATCTTCGCCATAATGTTGCGAGACGTCACTGACTGCCTTGCGCATTGCGAGCGCCAGGCGGGCGATCGCTTGCGGGTGATCGTCGCGCGGTTCAGGTAGCCCTGCCACCGCCATGTAGGCATCGCCGATTGTCTTGATCTTCTCGATACCATGCTCGAGCGCTAATCGATCAATCGTTGAAAAGATTGAATTCAGTAATGCGACAACATCGCTCGCCGAGCGGCGCATCGACACGCCGGTGAACCCCACGATGTCACTAAAGAGGATGGTGACGTCATGGAAACGATCAGCGATGGGGGTCTCGCCGCGGCGCATGCGCGGAATTATCGATTTGGGCAGGATATTAAGAAGGAGCGTCTCGGTTTTTTCCTTCTCGGTCCGAAGTTCGGCGATGGCCGCCTGCTCGCTTTCGCGCAACCGCACTTTCTCCAATGATGCGCCAATGCGTGCCCGCAGCAGAACCGGATCGAATGGTTTGGACAAATAGTCCTCGGCTCCAGCCTCGATGCACCGCACCACACTGTCGATCTCGTCGAGCGCGGAAATAACAATTACCGGAATGTGGCGAAAGTGAACATCGGCTTTAAGTCGCGTCAATACCTCATAGCCATTGAGGTCCGGCATCATCATGTCGAGTAGAATGAGATCGAAGTTTTGCATCGTGACGAGCTCAAGTGCGGCTCGGCCGTTGGCTGCCTCGACAACGTGGTGGCCTTCGCGGCTCAAACGGCGTGCTAACAGCTCGCGCGTTGCCTCGGTATCATCGACAATGAGGACGGGGCTTGGTCTGGTCTGATAGATCGCGAGTGATGAGGATAATGCCGGCACCGGTTTAAACACCGCGCTGACTGTCCCTGGTCTAACGACGTTCGCAGGTAGGGACCGTCCGTCAAAGTCGACGAGTGCGTCAATCTGGGCCAAAAGACCTGCCGTTGTTTCAAGCAACTTCTCAAGATCGCGAATCTGTGCCGTGTTGCTCTGCGCTTGGGCCTCTTCGAGGAGCATCTCACCGAGGCCCTTGATAACGCTGATTGGGGTGCGTAGATCGTGCCGTAGATGCCGACGAAAATCAGGGAAGTCGCGATTGACGAGAGTCGGGTCGAGGAGCCCTAAAACCAGTTCTTTGAGATTCACAGCGGATTGGCGGAGCCGCCGGAGGTCGGTGATAGAACTGTGATGTCCCTGCTGCTGAGCGTCCTCGATCATTATATCGGCGTAACCGAGAACCGCGCTAACAGGCGCCTCAAACTCCTGGCGAACGTACGCGAGAAGTAGTCGGTGAAGTCGGTCGTCTTGGTTGATCAGCGGCGCCGATTGCACAATCATTCCTCATTTAGTTGGACTGCACCGCCATTAAGGGTCAATGCTGGCTCTAGGGGCGCTTTCGATGACTCTGGTATCAACTTCCGCTGTCCTTTGGGAGCAGCAGAAGGGCTTTTTTGCGAAAGCCACCGCATGGATTTCTCATCAATACGATAATCTTGCCTAGCAGCAAACCTCTGGGGCCACATGTCCGCTTTGGGTCAAAAGCGGGCATCGCACTCGGTCCGCGCCATGTCCGCTTTACCCTCGATAGCGGACATCAGTTGAATGCTTTGGGATGTCCGCTATGTGCCAAAAGCGGACTCATGCACTGCAGCAGAGATTCATGCGCCCCCCTGCCGCGATTCCAGCGGGATCTTGATGTTTTGTGGGTCCGTCGCGGCATCAGACCGCTCCTGAGTGGTCGGACACGCACTGAGTGGTACCCCCCGCACATTCATTGTCCTCATCGTGTCGAGGGAGGATCGTGCCCAATCACAGAGGGAGGGCTCAGAATGGACGCTCCAATGAAGCATGCAGTGGCGATTATTATCGGTGCCTTGCCGGTAGCGAGTGGCTTGGTCTTTCAGGCCTATCGGCACCGAATGGATCGGAGGTGAAATGGGTGGACCTTTTTGATTGGTTTGCTTCTCTTGGGGTAAGGTGGGGTCCGGTACCTTACGGTTGGATCTACCACAGTGAGGCACGGGTCCAAGCAAGTGCTGTGGGTGCTGCCGAGATGCAACAATGAAAGGGTTGTGTGATCAAAATGCGGGTCGGTAATGTTGGCAAGGGTCAGGTTATGGCGCTTTGGCTCGCCGGAGCGATTGTGGTGGCGTTGGCAGTGGGCATTTGGCTCTATATGACGTACCCACATTGATCTACCGCCACAGGTTCGTGAAGTGGTTCGGCGCAAGTCGAGCGGAATGTCCTCAAGCCTCTTCCGCTCAACCTGTGGGGGTTGAGTCAGGGCGGCGGTCGCTACTCAGCAAAGACGAAGCACGTCAGTGCCGCCGCAAAAAGTCGAGCACAATGTCGTTGAAGCGAAACGGCTGCTCCCAGGTCATGGCGTGGCCGGCATCGTGAATGACGGCCCATTCGTGATTGCGCAGATGCGCGGCCCAGATGCGCATTAAGCCCGGTGGCGCCAGAAGATCGGCATCCGCGGCAATAACTAGCGCCGGCGTCCGGATCGACCCGATCTTCACCAATGTGTTCGGCGTGCGGAGCGACGGCTGAAACCCTGCACTGGGGTGCCGCGCATGCTCCTCGATCTCGATCCAGCGTTTGACGCCTTCAGGGTTCGCGCCGCGGTAGGACGGGCCAATCTCCCGATAATGCGCCGACAGCTCCCGGATACCCGGAATGGCGATGCGGGCGATGATATCGGTGATCTCCTTGTCCTCGATCATGCCGGTGCTGGCGCCGACGATCAGGCTGCGTAACCGCTCCGGCCGCCACGCGGCATAGTCCATCGCAATAAAGCCGCCGCCCGCGACGCCGAGCAGGTGAAAGCGCTCAATCTTGAGATAGCCGACCAGTGCATCGAGATCTTCGGCGACGCTTCCCGAGTTCGCACCGAGCAACTCGTCGGCAAAGCATTTGCCCCAGCCGCGCCGGTCGAATGCGATAACCCGATATCCGGCCCGTGAAAGCCCGGCAATCTGGGGCTCCCACGTTTCGCTGGTGCCGGTGTTCGGATGCAGCAGCATGACCGGCTCACCGGCGCCGCCGGTGTCGATGAACCAGAGCTTGACGCCGGGC
>JBAPZR010000090.1:0-2111 GCA_049285335.1 Xanthobacteraceae bacterium
GATCTTTCGTTGACTGTTTAACTTTCGCCGTCGATCTTGGTCACAAACCCAGAATGGACTAAGGTTCAATCAAACCGCAGGAGTTAATTTTCGAGAGGCGAACTCAGAGCAGGGACAATCCCGAGGATGTCGGCCATCCTCACCAGTTCCGGTACCGATGTTGCTCCAAGCTTTTTCATGAGATTGTGGCGGTGAACCTTCACAGTAGCTTCAGTCAGACCGGTTCTGGCCGCGATTTGCTTGTTCAACAGGCCCGCAACTACAAACGTCATCATCTCACGTTCGCGGTCACTGAGCGTTTCGAGGCGCCTCTGTAAACTCTGCAATTCTTTGAATTGTCCGCGCATAACACGATCGCGCTCAAGCGCTGCACTGACAGCGTCCAGCACATCCTGCTCGCGCAGCGGCTTCGTGAGAAACTCAACCGCGCCACGCTTCATGGCTTGTACCGTCATAGGAACGTCGCCGTGTCCACTGATAAAAATGATCCGAATGTTGATGTGCGCTTCGACCAACTTTTTCTGGAAATCCAATCCTCCCATACCCGGAAGACGAACATCTAAAATCAGGCAGCTCGTGGCCTCGACCAGTTTGTTCTGCAAAAATTCTCCTGTGGAGTTGAACAATACGCATGTCAATCCCACGGACTCCAGCAGCTGTTTTAGACCGTCGCGAACATCAGGATCGTCATCCACGACGTACACCACTGAATTTGTGATACGTGTATTCAATATTGCCCTTTGTTATCTACCGACCGGACACGTCAAATGCATAGATCATGCTGGTCGAATTAATTATTCTATCAAGAGTCCACTGGGCTAACCTTGGCGACGCAACTAAAATACTCCGAGCCCGTGTATCATGCCACATAGTGCCCAACTTGTCGCAGGGAAGCTTGAGTTCTCGCCGTCCTGCCAGTTACCGCATCAAAGGTGCTGCGGATTGCCACGACAGCTAATTACGAGCTTTAGCGCAGTTGCGGCGCAACATTTGGTTCGAGCTTGTTGACCGCCGCGTACAACGCTGCTGAGGCCGGGCAGACGGCATTAGATGACCTAGACGTCCCCACTGGCTCAGCCTCTCTCCTAAGTGAGGCAAGCCTAGTTTAATCAGCTGTGATATCCCTGGCTTGGTGTTCTGAAAGGACCGGCCGTGACCAATACAGCTACTGAGGCTTTGTCCGCCCGCTCAGATCAAGATCTTCCCATCGTTATCGCAGCAATGCCGATAAGCGTGCGAGAGCGTCGTATTGCCTTCGGCGTCATCTTCATCCTGGCGATCGTGGACGCGATAACGATAGCATTCGGAAACGTACAGCTCGCCCGTGTTGACGCGTTCATACCGGTCATTCAAACGGTAATGTGCATAGTCGACCTTATGACCGCTGCGCTCTTGTTTGCGCAGTATGCGATCCACCCTGCGCGTGCCGTGCTGGCCGTCTCAGGTGGTTATGTATTCAGCGGGCTTTTCGCGTTCATACAGACGCTTGCCTTTCCGGGAGCTTATTCGCCGACCGCTCTAATCGGCGATGGAATCGATAGCGCAGCTTGGCTTTTTGTGCTCTGGCACACGACATTTCCATTGTCATTGATGCTTTATGCACTGTTGAAAGATGAAGATGTCACTACCAATCTGCCCCGCAGATCGATTGGATTCAACATTGCCAGTACTACTCTAGGCACACTTGCGGCGACGGCTGCGCTGACGTGGCTAGCAGCAAACGGCATCAAGTATCTGCCAACTCTCTATGTAAACTTGGTCCAACAGACACTCTTTGCCAGTTACATCGACATCTTTCTATGGGCGCTAAACATCATGACGTTCGTGGTGTTATTTGTTCGTAGGCGCACGGTCCTCGACTTTTGGCTAATGATCGTTTTGTTCGCGTGGTGGCCAAACTTTTTAGTGGCGGCTTTTTATACAGTCGTTCGCTTCAGCGCTGGCTGGTACCTCGCACGCATGATTGCACTGATGGCCAGTTCTACGTTGCTGCTCGTGCTGCTTACGCAAAGTGCAGCGCTTTATGGACGTCTTGCCAGCGCTTACCTTCAGTTGCGGCGCGAGCGCGCAATGCTGCGGCTTGAACGTGAGAACAAATTAACAAACCTAGA
>JBAPZR010000091.1:0-5803 GCA_049285335.1 Xanthobacteraceae bacterium
TTCTGGGTGAAATCGGTGGTATGTCCGAGGATATGGATTACATCGCCAACGCGCAGCGTAGCACCAGGTTCGAGCTGCACGGCGACGACCGAGAGGTGGCCGTAATAGTGGGTGATCACGCCGATACGCTGCTCTACCGGAACCGGTTGTGCAGGGCGGTCGGGTGAGGGCCTGACTGCTTTAGGGGCTCGTTTACTGACTGGCGTCCGTTTGCGCGCGGTTTTCGTGGGTCGGGCTTTCTTCGGTAGCGCAGGCCGAAGCGGTGCCTTCTTGGCTACCCGCTTTCGAGTAGGCCTGACTTTTCTGGCCGTCTTTCTGGTCGCCTTGATGATGGGCGCTTTGTTCCGCTTTGCTGTCGGTTTTGCTTTAGCTTTCCTTCTTTTCGCCATTACAGTCCTCCTGGACACTCAACAGCATTTTGAAGGTTCGATCGTTGCCGAATAAAAAGGTAAGTCAACGGCAACGGGCTCCCTTGACGACAAACTCGAGAACATGGACCTCAAGGGCAAGACCGTATTAATCACCGGTTCGACCGACGGTGTGGGCCGGCTGGTGGCGCGGCGGCTGGCTAGGCAGGGTGCCCGCATCCTGATCCACGGACGCGATCGCAGCAGAGGCAAACAAGTAGTCGATCAGATCCAGGACGTTAGAACGGGCTCTGCGATATTTCTACCGGCGGATTTTTCTTCCCTCGCTGAGGTCCGTCGACTGGCCAATGTGGTGCGCCAGATCTGCAATCGTCTCGATATTCTCATCAACAATGCCGGCATCGGTTCGGGCGGTGTCACAGGCAAGCGCGAGATCAGTCAGGACGGCTATGAGTTGCGGTTCGCGGTCAACTATCTCGCCGGATTCCTGCTCACCAAGCTGTTGCTTCCTCGTCTGATGGTCAGCGAGCCCGCCCGCATTGTGAACGTTTCTTCGCTCGGCCAGCATCCGATCGATTTTGACGACGTCATGTTGACCCATGGTTACACTGGCGGGCGGGCCTATGCCCAAAGCAAGCTCGCGCAGATCATGTTCACGTTCGATCTTGCGCGCGAACTCGATCCAGCGACAATCACGGCAAACTGCTTGCATCCAGCGACTTACATGGCAACAACAATGGTGCGACAGATCGGGGTTACTCCGATCAGCACCGTCGACGAAGGTGCAGAAGCGATCCTTACCCTCGTCATCTCGGAACAACTCGATGGCCATTCCGGCGAGTTCTACAATGGGCCGCGACCTCAAGAGCAAACGCGCAAGCCTATGACGTTCTCGCGCGAGAGCGGTTACGGGAGCTCAGCATGCGCCTCGTCGGGTTGGCGTAATGGCAGCAGGATGGTCGCTTAGCGGCCACTGGGGTTAGGGCGCAGTACGAAAAGTGCAATATTTCGGCGCCACACGGTTCCGTTATCAAACTGAATAGTCATCCCGTCGGGGGAATAGACTGCACCTTCGTTCCAATTTTGCGCCCAGATGTGCCCTTGCCAGTCGATCCAAGCTCTGGTGGGTTGGCCCAGTTCATTGACGAGGTTGAGGTCCCGCCCATTTTGCGTGACAAACGCCGCACCTGGCAGGCCTCCTGCGCATCCCTCTACACACTGAAACTGACCCGACACATTAAGCACTTGCCCTGGCGCGAGGGCAGGAGGAGGCGTGATGACAACTGGCGTAACAATCCTATTCACCACGGGTACTATCGCGACGTAATCATAGAGCGGCTGCGAAGAGGCGACGTGGTGGACGATTACTTGATGACTTGCCACGACCCGATGGGGCGCGATTGGCTGCGCCACATGCTTCGAAGCGGCCGCAGCGACGTGATGGACAATGACGTGATGATTTGCCACGGTCTCACGGCGTGCGATTGGCGGTGCCACATGCTCCGGCTGGTTGGTTTGGACTGTTTGCACCGGCGGTGCCACATGCTCCGGCTGGTTGGTTTGGACTGTTTGCACCTCCCGGATAACGCCCTCTGGAAGCGTGACGAACGGCATCTGCGTAACCAATGTTCCACTCGGTTGAACGATGAAGGCCTCGTACGGCTGCTGCGTGACCGGCGATTGGGCTTTCGCAACTGGAACGCCGGCCACCAGAGCCAAGGCTGAGGTCGCACAGCGGATAAACGTTCTCATTGAGCTCGCTCCTAGAGTTTGAAAGAAGGGCTGACAACGAAACCAACGGGGTGAGGTCAAAAGGCCTATTGATCGTTGGTATATTTCCACATCACTGAGGTTTAGCTGACCCGCATTGCGGGCTAAGGCCGGGGTCCGTTGGATGATGCCCTGTCCGCAGGGTGAAACGAATCGCATAGCTGTGAAGCTTTGCTCGTTTGCTACTTTCAGTCATGCATACCGCGAAGTATGTTTGGGCATCTTCGTTCCCAAATTCGCGGAGTTTGACAAGGAGTCTCTTATGTCCATGCAAGAACGCGAGCTCGTGCATCCCGACATCAGGCCGGAAAATCCATCGGAGCGCGCAGCGCATTATCTGGATGTGCCCAACATGCCCTGGGAACCAACCAAGTTTCCGGGCATCAAGATCAAGGTGCTCTATACCGATGACACTGGCATCACTACAGCCTTGTTCAAGCTCGAACCTGGCGCCGTCGTGCCGCTACATGAGCACACCGCGCTCGAACAGACCTATGTGATCGAGGGTTCACTTGAGGACCACGAAGGCAAATGCGGGCCGGGCCAATTCGTTTGGCGCCCTGCCGGCAATCAACACGAGGCGGTTGCGCCCAATGGCGCGGTGTTGCTGGGCTTTTTTCTTAAACCCAATCGTTTTGCCTACGGTGAAAAATTCTTCACCGCGCCAGGGGAGCGGTAGATGCTTGCTTATCAACGTGTGTTGGGGTCCGGTACCCCAGCTGTTTTTGTCGCTTGGGTCCGCTTATCTTAGAAAGAAAATTCGTCTCGATAGACACCCTCAGGTCTCACTCATAAACTCCGGCGAGCGCAGCCGCTAAAGCTAATACCCTTCCCAAATAGTCACGGCCCATCCAATAGCTACGGCTGTGGCAATCCACCACGTGGTGGAGAACTGAGCGCGACGAAATTTGTACTCACGTTTTTTGTTGCCCACCGTCATCGCCTCACCTTCGTAACCGTACCTTGGCATTTGCTTAAATATGGAAACGATCAGCTTGGTCGCCAGTCGTTTCATTTGCCAATTTACGCCAATCGACTGTTCGTTTCAGACACGACACTGAGAATGCGCATCTCGCGACAGCGCAGGTACATTAGGACGATTGTCAGCTTATGTCTGTTGCGCATCTGCAACGGATCAGAAAAATTGAGAATTTCGCTAGCGAAATCTGCTGTCTTATCCGGCCGCAGCTGTTATTTGATCACATCGTTTTGACTGGGTGCGAGTAGTACGAGCAGACGGATCGGCTGCGCGGCTGCTAGAGACCCGCTGTGCTGCACCCTACTGAGTGCTTAGCCCCACTGAGTACTAGGGCGTGTACCCATAAATGAGTGAGTCAAATGTCTGCTTTTGGGGGTAAAGCGGACATCGGCGAAACTTGTTGAAATGTCCGCTTATGACCCAAAGCGGGTACAAGATACTGACGGCCTCGCCCAACTTATCGGTGCCTTATCGGTGCGTTCAGGTGGCTGGGAGTTGGTCTGCACCGTAATCATTGGATCCTGGTCAGCAATCCACAAGTAGCGTGTCCAATAGCCGAGCTTTTCGCCTAGGTAAAACCATTGGGCCACGACCTGATATGGCGGAGGTTCATTTCTTATCAGGCAAGCCTTTATGCGGATGACGGTAGTCCCCGCGCCAGTTCAATTTGCGAACATACGTAATTGTCGCGTCAGGATTTGCGTGTTTCGCCTTAAGCGCTGCAATTAGCGCGTCTTCGGCTTCAATTGATAAGGCTTGAGAACGTGTCCCGTGCGTGAGGCCGACAATGTATTGGGTCATGAGCTGCCCCGACCGATTCGCCGACATTGAGAGTATTGCGCGCGAATGCGACACATTAAGTTTGGTCTTTCGAAATTCCAAGTCCGACAAAAGCTCAAGTGTAAACAGCCTCGGCAATCGGCGAAAAAGGTGAGCATAAAATTCACGAAAGCGCGGCTACTTACAAGGAAATGCTTGACCCAGGAGCGGCCCCGGCCAACACTGCGGCCATGTTCCGTTGTTCGGGATGGCTCTCGTAAGCGCAGATCGCCTTGGAACCGAACATGCTTCGAGCAGCGGCGCCGAACAGTTCAGATTGCCGGCGGTTGTTTGCTCCATAGCGCCGCTCACCTCCCTCGGTCTTTGACGCTCGAATCATGACGCTTGATCCCGTTCTGCTGTCGCGCTTGCAATGGGCTTGGGTGATTGCCTGGCACATTCTCCTGCCGGCCTTCACCGTCGGTCTTGCGTCCTACATAGCCGTCCTGGAAGGGCTGTATTTCCTCACCGGCCGCGAAATCTGGTTCCGCATTTCCGGATTCTGGACCAGGATCTTTGCCGTTTCATTCGGCATGGGCGTGGTCTCAGGCATCATCATGCCGTTCCAGTTCGGCACCAATTGGAGCCGCTTCACCGACGCCGCCGCCGACGTGATCTCGCCACTTCTGTCCTACGAAGGGCTAATGGCCTTTTTTCTCGAAGCGTCGTTTCTTGGCGTGCTTTTATTCGGACGGCGTTTGGTGCCTGCCTGGGCGCATTTTTTTGCCGCCGCGATGGTCGCATTCGGAACGCTGTTGTCGTCGTTCTGGATCCTCGCGACCAACTCATGGATGCAGACGCCGCAAGGCTACAAAATGGTCGATGGCCGCTTCGAACCTTTCGATTGGGCGGCCATCATCTTCAATCCGTCGTTTCCGTATCGGCTTACGCACAACGTTAACGCGTTCTACATAACGACCGCCTTCGTCGTGATGGGCGTCGGCGCTTGGCTGTTGCGGCGCGGCCGCGCCACTGAAGACGCGCGGATGATGATGCGCATGGCGCTGAATCTTTTGATCCTGCTCGTGCCGCTGCAGATTTTTCTCGGCGACCAGCACGGGCTCAACACGCTTGAATATCAGCCGGCCAAGCTCGCGGCGATCGAGGGCCGCTACGATACGGCGCAACCGACGCCACTGACGCTATTCGGCATTCCGGACGACGCGGCGGCGACAATGCGTTATGCCATCGAGATACCTAACCTCGGCAGCCTCATTCTCACCCACTCCTGGAACGGCACGATCAAAGGCTTGAAGGAATGGCCGGCGGATCAGCGGCCGCCGGTCGGGCCGCCGTTTTTCGCGTTCCGGATCATGGTCGGCATCGGGGTCATCATGCTGATCGTCGTCATCGCCGGGCAAGTGCTGCAGCTGCGCGGCCGGTTATGGGAGTCGGTCTGGTTCCTGCGCCTATGCCAATGGACCGCGGCGCTCGGCTTTATCGCCGTTATCGCCGGCTGGATCACGACCGAAGTCGGGCGGCAGCCGTGGACGGTGTACGGGGTGTTGCGCACAGCCGATTCGGTCTCACCGTCGCTCACTGGCGCCAATGTAGCGTGGTCGCTCGCCTTCTACATCGTCGTTTATCTGATCATGTTTCCGACGGGCATCGCCTTTATGGCCGGTCTCGTCCGGCGTGGTCCGCAGCGGCCCGAGCTTGAAGCGCCGCTCGATCAGATCGAGAGCGGCCTTCCGCACGAGCCGTTCGAAAGCGCTGCACGTGCGGCATCGCAGCTGTGACGGAGCATGCGATGCCGTTCGATCTTGTACCACTCTGGACCTTCCTGCTCGGGCTCGCTGTTTTTTACTACGTCGTGTTCGACGGCTTCGATCTCGGCGTCGGCATGCTTTACGGCCTGGTGTGGAGT
>JBAPZR010000092.1:0-1879 GCA_049285335.1 Xanthobacteraceae bacterium
GAGCACTTTCGATCAGAATCTCACCTTCTCGGGAGCCGGCATGGCCGAGCTCGCCCAGCCGTCCGCCTATACTGCAACGATATCCGATTTCAACGTCGGCGATGTGCTCAACCTGACCGGTCTCCAATATGCATCCGGCGACCAGGTAGTCTGGACGCAAAACGGCAGCGGCGGCACGCTCGCGATTGACAGCAGCGGCGGCACGCAACTCGAATCGTTTCAGCTGGCAGGCACGTATGTCACATCCGATTTCGCCCTGACGCCCGACAGCTCCAGCGCAAGTGCCGGTACCGACGTTGTATTCAATTCTCCGGACTATTGGGGCAGCTTCACTTTCCCGTCACAGCCGACCTCGGAAACTCGCCTCCAGGGTAGCACTCCGCAGGTCGATGCCCTCTTCAACGCTGTCTCAGTCCCCTACACCAGCATTGCGGACTACAATTCGAGCAATCTGACCGGTCCATATTCACTCACGCGGAATGTGTTAACGCTCGATCCATTCTTCCTGCCGACGTCGTTCGGCAATGAGGTGGCAGGACCAGCCACACCCGAGACGCTGCCCGCAAGATCGACGCTGATTGTGCCCAACGTCGCTTCCGGCACTAGCGTGTCACCCGAAGGCATCGCCACCTACGTAGCGCAGCCTAGCGGCAGTAATGTCATCGATCAGATCATTGCGACGCCGAACCCCAGCCAGAACGATCTTAGCTTCAGCTCGCCAACAACGATCGAGAGCAATGATACAGCCGGTACGATTTATGATCTCTATCTGAGCTTTCGACAGGATAGTTCCACTTCGAGCGGGATCCCATACCTATCGACCTATGGTCTCGCTTGGGATCAATTCACCGCTGGAGCTTACTCGATCTATTTCCAAATTTTTACTGCCAGCGGAGCTGCTTCTTCCACTGTTGAATTTCCAGTGTCGTTGAGCTCGTTTAATGGCGTCACTGTGAGTGCAACGCCTGGCACTAACGATGCAACGACACTGCCGGGATGGCAGTTCAAAAGCGACGGTGGCATTTATACGCTCGGAATCGCCGAGTCGAGTGGTGGCAAGGATGTAGTCAACCTCGCGGGCTATAACCTAGATGGAACGAAGAACCTAGACGCTTCAATCACTGGTTCGATTTCAGGGACGACGCTTACGGTTAGCGCAGTGTCGTCCGGCACCATTGAAGTTGGGGAAACCATCACCGGTACTGGCATTGCGGCAAATACGACCATCGCAGGCTTTGATACCGGCACCGGCGGCACCGGCACCTATACAATCAGCACGTCGCAGACTGTGTCCAGCGAGAACATGAGCGTGGTTACAAACGGCGCAGATCTTGGAAGCTTCACAATTCAACCGGATCTGAGCGCCTACCCTAGCGCGAGCTCGCCAACGAACGAAATCACGCAGGACGTCATCCCGGGGCTGAGTCCCTTCCCGGGTGGAACGTCGGCGCAGCTTCAATTTGCTCAGATATCTCCGACCATCAATGTAACGGGCGGGACCTATGTTATTCTAGGAGAGCAAACCGCTCCGGTCACGATCCAGGCCGGTGCCACCGCCGAACTCGACATTACGGCATCCGGAGCCACCACATCCGCTGAGAACGTGACGTTCGAAGCAGTAACTGGCATTTTGGTCCTCGATCAGCCAAACGCGTTCACGGGCATGGTCGGTACCGCCTCGGGAGCATTCGCCGCCACTGATGTGCTGGACCTACAAGCTCTAGGCGCCCTCAGCACTGATACCTTCGCGGTCACTGCGACGCTCAACGGTAGCGACGACACGGTGCTAACGGTGACTGATGAGACTAACCACAACTCGGCCTCTGTCAAATTGGCAGGCGACTATCAAAGTGACGCCTGGACAGCCACATACGATGGC
>JBAPZR010000093.1:0-2450 GCA_049285335.1 Xanthobacteraceae bacterium
GGCGCCGTCTAGCGCCAGATGTCTTTGAACGGCTCAGGCGACATCGCGTATAGCGTACCGTGTTCGTAATGCTGGCGTGGCCAAGGAAGTGCTGCAGCCGCCGCGTATCCATGCCTCGGTTGGCCAAGGCGTAGCCGGTCGAATGGCGGACCATGTGGACGTGAACCGGAAACGGCAGCTTGGCAGCTTGGCGGCTTCACCGGCTCGCTCGATCATGCGCGCGATCCCCATGCGGCCAAACGGCTCGCCTCGCTCGTTCACGAACACCCACGCCGATTTGAGGCTCCGCTTGGCGTGATGGCGCTGTAAAACCTTCAGACCGGCCAGCTCGTCGCGCTCCAGGTAATGTGTACTGTCGTCGCTGCCCTTGAGACGGCGCACAATGATGGTGCGCTTGGCGAGGTCGAGATCATCCCAGCGAAGGTCGCAGGCCTCGCTCACGCGCAGGCCATGACGATAGATCATGAGGCCGATCTGCCAGTCGCGGTGGCCGTGCCGATTGAAAAGCCGGCGTGAAGCCGTGAATGGGAAAAAGAGATCCGGTCACGCTGGTAAGTGCTGTGGTGAAAAGAAAAAGTGCAGTTGTGACCGGCAATCTGTCCGAAGCAAACATCCCGCCCACAACGATCAACCCGCTTCCGATAGCGACAAGGGTGATGGCAACGTGCAAAATCGTGAAGGCGCCCGCCGACATCCCTAAAATCATTGGAAGCCCCGTTGGTGGCCTGCCGGCTCGTGGTTCGTAGAGCTTTGCCCCCCAAATTACAGCAGGGGCGGTGGGAAGGCGTCCTAATCAGACAGACTCTCTTCGGGTTTGAGCACTTTCAGATCTCGCGCCAGCTCCTCGATATCCACGTCCTCGATGAGCTCCCTGCGGCCAACGAGATAATAGTGACCGAACAGCTTCCTTTTGTTGGCTCGAGCCGTACGCAAATGCTTGCCCTTCGCCCGAAGGGCACGTCGAAGACGTTGAATAAGGGCTCGTTTGCTAATCGGACCCTTCACCATCCCACGACTCGATTAAAGCCTAATGATCTTGCCGCCGCCGCAAAAACGAGAGACCCGTGGGGGTGTTGTTGTTTTCGCTTTGTGGCGGCAGGCGCCGACGGACGGGGCGACTATCGTCCGCACCCATAAACTTTTGTTCGATCTCCGATGAAATTTGCTGCAGCCATTTCTCGGCACGATTTGCCCGATCTTGATAGCGTCTGACGTCCGCCTTGAGAGCATTTATCTGGTCGTGGGCAGCTTGAAGCTGATCGCGGGTGGCTTGAAGCTGGGCTGCAAGTTTCTCAGCAACCTCTCGTGCCTCTTTGACGTCGGCGGCGGCCGTGCCAGCTGCCCTGTTAACGAGCCCGAGGATGGCATTTCCGGCCCGGTCCAGCAGATCGGCTTCCGGACCGCCGTTTTTAGTTTCAGGCGCATACGGAACAACGGCGCCTTGCGTATCTGTCTCCTGACTAGTCATCGCAGCCCCCAACTCAACCTGCCCCGGGTATTTCAACATCCAACTTCATGCTTACGCAATTTGATCGCTGTGGATAAATTTGAATCGCCGCCGCTGTGTGCTTTTGGCGCAACGGCCACGAACGGTTTAGATTTTGACGCCGCCGTAGCGTCGACGGGTACTCGGGTCACCCCTGACACCCAAGTGAAGAAAATCTCAGTAGGTTCTCCGACATAAGCACATTCTTTCCTTGACTCTAGAGCAACTGTCGCGTTTTTCGTTTTGCTCTGCAGAGGTGCCCCTCAATGAGTCGCTAGCAAACAATTATTGATGGCGTATTTACAGACTTGGAAACACTAGCACCGCGCGCCGACCGGTTCCGAATTAATGTCGGTGAAAAAATCTCCGAAGGCGAGATGCTGGCAGCGCATTCAGAGTCAGCCACATCCAATGAAACGCCGGAACTGCGCAGCCAAGAGTTTCGGCTCGCATTATGCCAAGCCCTAGTCGCGCGTCAGAATAGCGAGCCTCACAAGGTTTGGAACGAAGCCTTGCTCCTACTCAATAATCCGGGGATTCCTGTCCCCGACGATAAACAACCACGCTTCAAGTAGATAACAACGGCTGGGTCACGGCCGGCGCCGCTTGCCACGTCATTAGGAAAATGCGGGGACCGGCCCGACCGGCCCCGCACTTGAGCTTACGCGTGGCCCGGACGTGCTGGGGGGCTAAGGGGGGTGTCCAGGCCACTTGCGCTAATTCGCCACCGTGAGAGTCGTTCCGAAAGAAATCCCCGGCCGTCGCTTGCCTCGGACCAATGCTAGGATCGCGCATGAGTGGGCTTACCGAGCAGCTGAAAGACATTCTCGTTGCGAATAAATGTCGGCTTGTGCGGGGGTATCGCCTTCGCGAGACTTGGGAAAGCCCCATTTCCAAGAGGCGGTTCATTGTCGACAACAACATTAAGTCGCGTCACATCGCGAATGCAGTTTTGAGGCAAGCA
>JBAPZR010000094.1:0-4051 GCA_049285335.1 Xanthobacteraceae bacterium
AAGATTGGGGCAAGCACAAAGCCAGGTAGCTACTGAAGTGTCCGCGCTCCCGCCCCATCGGCCGTTCCGACAAACCTTGTTAATGTCCGCGCGCGGCGAGTTGCGGTAAACGTCGCGAGCGGCCGCCGTAGTCGGTGCGGTTGTGCTCGTTGGTTGTGAGCACCCTGACGATTAAGAACAACGCCTGCAACCGCCATACGGCATCATATAAAGTGCGGACAGCTGAATTCCGACTCCGCGGAATATTCTCGCCCAGTATTTATTGATTCCAATCAAATATCGACACGGCGGGTTGTGTGAGTTGTGTCGGCGCATGTTCTGCTGCTCGAGTTGACCCCCGTGATGGTTTGCTTGTTCGACGCTTGTTTAGATGCAATGAATTGCGATGAGTTCAAATTCGGAACCGACCGAAGCGAGTTTATTTCTTTCGTGACCCGGGGGGCGCCGCGCCTGCACCGACAGCGCCAGAAATGCCGGCCTTCGCCTGGGTGATGAATGACGATCAAGTGGCGGCCGTGGTGAATTACATCCGTAATTCCTGGGGTAATTCCGCGCCCATCGTCAGCTCGGGCGATGTCCGGAAAGAACGCGACGCGCTCACCGAACGAAGCGACTGAACGGATCGCGATCGATAAATCGTCGAAGCACCAGCGATAAATGAGCCCGCGCCGAATAACAACGTGTTGCGGCTGAATGCGTCTCGAGTGGTGGAACTGCACGATCTCACGGCTCAATTTGACGTCCAATCCCTCCGAGGCGACTACAAGTTCGACGACATGCGAGCATTTGCTTTCGTTTTTCGCCGCCTTCCCGATGCCCCGCATGTTACCCCCGAACTGCGGTTACGCGTCGCTGATCCAGCCATTGGTAAGCACAGCAGATAACACTGAAACTCATTTTTTATTCCAGCGGCGCTGGTAGTGGAGCCCCGGCCTGGAAGTTCGGGCTGACCGGGGCTCCGAGGAGAGTCCGCCGAACGATTACTCATTACTTCCCGTTCGGCCTGCCGCAATGAGGTCAGCCATTTCCGGCGTTCGTATGAGCCAATCCGGCTATATGGCGGCAATGAAGCGGCGCTGGTTTGGCGCTCCGCCGCGCTAGCTGGAGTGCTTCTGCTCCGCCAGCTTGTCCGCCTCGTCCTTCACAACATAGGCGGCGCCAATGTCCTCGATCGACCAGGGTGGCGGGAAGCGGCGTGGCGGCGCCATCAAATCCGCGAACGCGACCGCGAACTATCAAACTTCTGTTGGATGAGAAACTCCATCCAGAACAACCCAGCAAAGCCCACAACGTACCAAAGCCAATCTGGAGCGGGGAAGAAATTGGACGCAGTGCCCAAGAACACAAAGAACACAATCGCGGTACCGGTCATGCACAAGAGGCCGTAAAGTTCGTTGCGCACTTGCTCCATAGAGCGATGATACGTGGCCCTGCGCTTCTTAGAAGGGAATAATGGTGGTGTGGGTAGGTGTGTGGATGAGGGTGAATTTTCCTGGCCCACTATTGACAGCGCCCATTCGTCAAGAGCCAACTTTGCCTAATAGCTCCGGCAGCTTCGCAAAGTTGGCCGCAATCCTGCGCGCCGTTTTGCCACCGCCTTCGGGGACGCTCGACGAACTAACAAAACTACTCAGGAACTAAGCCGCAGAGGCTCTGCAAGTATAGGAGAAGGGCTCTTACCACCAACGTATCTTTAAGCTCAGGCTTTGTTGCCGCGAATGCGATCACATTTTGGCTAAGTTGTCTTAGGGTCATGTGGCTGTCGCGCATGCATTTCCGGTAATGCAAGGAATTCTTCAAACCCCATGGGTCCTCAGCCTCCTCAACTCCTACCGCAGTGTCGAATGCCCCAGCTAAATACACTTGGCGTTCTTCCTCAGGCAGCCGCTCCCACTGCGAATAAGTGAAAAACTAGGCGTAAGCGAGCGACGTGCTCACCAACAGAATGATTCCCGCCAGTTTGCCGATTTTTGAAATGTCAGGCCCTCGGCGACAGTTAGGCCGTGAGTCGAGATCAGAACGCAGCCGCGGAGAGCGACCAACCTCATTATCGGATCAGCGCGCTCAAGTCTAAATGTGAGATCGACTGGGGCTAACGTCTCGCTCTAATACCCCGAATACGCCGGGTCGCCGTTCCCCCACGGCAGTGGATAGTGGCCGAACCCCTGACGGTCCGGCCCGAAGAACCAGTTGGGCCGCCCCGGATCACCGCCGGGCCACGAAGCGTAATCGTTGAACTTGCGATCGCCGCGCGAGACCTCGGTCCCGGTGTCGAGGTAAGAGCGCCGCCGCGGGATCACGATCACCCTGACCCGGCCGGTGCCGTCGGGATAGATCGTCGTGGTCCGCTGGATGATCGTGCCGCTTGCCGAGCGCTCGACGACGGGCTGCGTCGCGGGCTGCCGCTCGGCGGCGTCAGCGGGCATCACCGAGGCACCAATGAGGCCGCTAAATGCGGCTGCAATAAGCGGACGCATGACCGACACCATGAGTTCCCCTCCCGTTCGCATCACTCTAGCTTGATTTGCCCACCGACAACAGCGTTACGTTAACCCCTGATCCCGTACACGCCGTTGAAGGCTCCGGCAGCTTCGCCACCGGACAATTTGAGAACTGCGAAAAGCGCAATAGACCTAAAAAGCGCAATAGATCCGAGACGTTCTGCGAACTTTTCCTGTCAAAAAAGTCAGTTGAGGGTAACTGTCCGAGCAGTATGCTCACTTGGTCGGACCCGAACGTCCCTTTTGGGGGACGCGATGGTGAGGACCCAGCCACTCTTCGCCCACCGGTTCGACGGCCTCTGACGATGATCCGTTGTTGCGAGCGGCGCACTCCTGAATGACGGCATCGCCGGAGGCGACAAGGCAAAGCCGTCGGCTTCAGGACGACCGGCGGCTTTGCTGTTTGATCGTCGCCAGACCTAACCGCAACAGCTCCGGCAGCTTCGCAAAGTTCGCCGCAATCCGCCGCGCTTCGTCCTTCGTTGAGCAGCTTTGCCGGTGAGCTATAAAGAAAAATTAACCTTATCGCTGCTCAATTCCTGTTCTGATTCTAGTTTCATTGACGATGGTGGTCTCGATGACAAGCTTGTACGAGACGAGTAATCCCGAGTGCATAGCAGAAATCGACAGTCTTGGCTGGTTACTTGCGAGTCTGATCGTCGTCGTTACCGCCGGTGCTTGGATAGTCGCGTGCAATCTGAGCTTCGCGATCTAAACAAGCCGAAGGAGAAGCTGATGGAGTCTTCACCACCCGAGGAAATCACTGAGAAATTGGTGTCGGCGAAGTCGGGCCATCAGTCAGAGATTGTTATTGACGCCGAACGATTACGATCCTCCATCACGAAGTTGACTTCAAATTCGACCAAGGAACTTGAGAAACTTATCACCGAACTCGAGGCGCTGCAGGAATTCCTAAAGTCTGAGACCGGGCGCGTGCGGGGTGAAATTGAGAACGTACTGGATGGAATTAAGATTATAGTTGAAGCCATTGCCCCGTGGAAAACTGCCTGTCTCGCTGGCGAACAGAATAATACTCGCCCAAATGGGCGCGACAAAATTAAACGTTGGCCTTGATTCGGAAAATCTATTTTCTGATTTTCGCAACAGCTCCGGCAGCTTCGCCACGTTGGCCGCGATCCGCCGCGCCTCGTCTTTATTCAGCCGCACTTCTTACCGGTCTCTTGTTGCTTTTTTGACACGCCGAATGAAAAACGTTGCCAGGGGTCGCCGATCTTTATGCGGCCTCATTTTCGTAACTTAGGGGCCCAACGAAGTTGGGATGGAAGAACGTGCGCGCCCGCGGTGCGCGCCATGTTCTTGCAGAGGATTACGGGAGTTGGATGATGCGAAAATGCGCGTTGACGCTGCTCGCTGCTACGGCCATTGGCTTGATCGCAAATCACGCATCCGCAGCTGATCTGGCGAGGAGACCGCCTCCGCCTCCGGCTTACGTGCCGCCAGCGCGAATTCCCTATATCTGGACGGGTTGTTACGTCGGCGCCAACATCGGCGGAGCCTGGTCGAATGTCGAAGTGGACAACGTTTCTACC
>JBAPZR010000095.1:0-1935 GCA_049285335.1 Xanthobacteraceae bacterium
GGCGATAACCCTTATGGCAGATCAGTGAACTACTACTTCAACCTGACCGGGCTTTGGCGACGCCGTCATGATGGGTCGCAACATGTTTCAGCGCAGACTGCCGATAGTGACCGCTAAATTGCTATCATTCATCCATTCAGGGGCCTCCTGAGCGCTGGCGCTTGGTCCCGATGCCAATGCCAACAACAGCGCTAGACCAGCACTCGCTAGTAGAGTTCTCATGACTGACCTCCCTAAGTCGATTTTCAAAGTATGATTACAGCAGGGATTTGCGACCAACAAAACGAGGAATTAGGGGTTAGTTCGCACAGCAGCAGTCCCGACCTGGTCATCTCCGCTTTGGGTCATAAGCGGACATTCGGCAAAGTTCGATTGATGTCCGCTTTACCCCCAAAAGCAGACATCACCGAAACACTGTTGCCATGTCCGCTTTGTGCCACAAGCGGACTCATGCACCGCAGCAAAAATGGCTCGGCAACCGCGATGTTACGAGTCGCCTAGCGCGTTGAGCACGACTTTGCCGGCCGGCAGCGGCCGCAGACCCTCCAGCATCTCATGGGCCTGTCGAGCGTCTTCTAGCGGGAGCACCTGCCCGATGCGCACGACGAGCTGCTGCGCGTCGAGGAGATCCGCGATTTCCTCGAGGTCCTCAGTGTTGACATCTACCAAAATGAACTTTGCTTCGATCCCGCATTGTTGGGCGAGTTGCGCATCGGGCTCGGAGACTGAGGATACTAAGGTTCCACCCTTGCGCACATAGGCGAACAAGTCCCTTTGGACTTTGCCCCCTACCGTGTCGATCGCGCTGTCCAAAGTTCCCCGTAGGCGTTGCGCCTCCTCACTGGGAATTGAGATTACCTCGTCGGCGCCAAGCCGCAGCGCTTCGTCCCTGTCTCTCGGAAGAACCGAAGCGATAACCTGCGCTCCAGCCGCACGTGCGAATTGCACTGCGTAGGCACCCACATTCCCAGCGGCACCCTGAACCAGCACACGGTCACCCGACCGAACTCCGGCGTAACGAAAGAGCATCTGTCGGGCGGTCACTGCCACGACAGGCACCGCGGCAGATTCGAGGAAGTCGCGACGGCGGGGCTTGTGCGCCAGCATTTGAGTGGAGGCGAGCGCATATTGTGCGTACGCGCCGGTAAAGCGGGGATTGGTAACCCCGAACACTTCGTCGCCGACGGAAAAGGGGCTATCGCCCGAGCCGGTCGCCTCGACCCTGCCCGCGAGATCCGCGCCGAGCGTGAGCGGCAGAGGCTGTGGTAATCCGCTACGCCCGGCTCGTATCCAGGCATCCCACGGCCCGACGCCTGCCGCATGAACTCCGACCAGAACCTCGCCCGTACCGGGCGTCGGGCGCGCCACATCCTCGAACAGGATGACCTCCGGGCCTCCGAACACGTGGATGCGATTGGCTTTCATTGTCACAGCCATGGGTGTGTCCTCCATGAGAAGTCGATCAAGTCAGGTGCCTCATCGAGGCCGGTCAGAAGGTGTCCGGACGATCAGTGCGCCGGCTGAGTCAATTGTGCGTTGTCGTCTGCGACGAAGACCGCAAGGAGGCTCGCAGGCTCCGTGTCACTCGCATTCGCACTAACCAGGTGAGTGCTGCCGGGGGGCTCAAAGAAGGTCTCTCCGGCGCGGTAGACCCGCACTGGCCCCGTCGCGGAATTCTCCGAACGAATTTGTCCAGAAAGTACATAGGCGAAGACGCTGCCGGCGTGACGGTGCGCTGGTGAGCTGCCTCCGGGTCCGTACTCGACCACAATAGCCGTGAGGGTCTTACCGGGCACGTTCGGCAGCTGGGCCGAGAAGACCGTGCGATCATGACCCGCGCCGCTGGCGCCGACTGCGCGCACTAGCCCCGCACCTCCATAGACGACGATTGCGATCAAGACCGCTCCTAACACACTCCAGCGAACAGGGATGGAA
>JBAPZR010000096.1:0-2713 GCA_049285335.1 Xanthobacteraceae bacterium
GGCTGGCCCTGAAGCGTTTCGTGGCGAATGGGCAACTTTGCCGGGGAGCCCTGAACTTCCCGGCACTTTTCTTTGATGGGCATGGAAAATTGGAAGCCAATAGACAGCGCGCCCAAAGACGGCACACCGATACTTGTGAGGCGCGAAACTTCGCAAGAAACAGTTGTTTGGTCTCATTGGCTCAGTAGTTGGGCGATTGGTCACAGGCCCCCGAAGAACCGCGAACGCGCGGCACTGCTGCCTTGGGAGCCAACGCAATGGAAACGATTGATTGATTCATAGGAAGCCCCAGGATTCGCGTTTGCTATTCACCCTTCCATTTGACGCGGATCTCGTTGGGTACAAAGATTTCACTGATTTCCTCGCGAGCCTCAAGCTTGTGGCCGCCGGTGAGCAAGATTTCCGTATGCGCCGTAAACCGTTGCATTGCTGCCACGGCCTCGAGATTGACGACGATAGTTCTGGGAGTGCCAGTTGCTGTTAGTTCTTTCCAATTAGCCATTTCATCCTCCATTTTGAGCTATAATCGCCAGATACCAGCCTAAACCGGAATCCGACTTGGCAATGGCCGCCCGGCATGTAGCCGAAGCGCGCCAAATTGTTGCCGATCAGCAGGCACGGATCGACAGATTAAGGACCGACGGACATCCGACAGCCGACCATGAGCCAAACCTTGCGCTTGTTCGAAAACAGCCTGCGAATTTTCGAGGAGGACGAGCGACGCATCCGCAACAAGTCGGTCTCATAGGAAGCCCCAGGATTCGCGTTTGCTCTCGGGGTCTATCACCCTAGGGCCCGACGATTTGAACGCACGGGCGACGACGCAGACTCAAAAGCCGGTGCCTTTTACTAGGGTTTGGGCATAGCGAATGTCGCGCTCTGCGGAGGCGAGGACGGCATCCTTAGCCCAGCTTAGATTGGCCAGAGCCGACCATCGGCCCGTCGAGAGCGCCACATGCTGGGGAATCTCTCATCGCGAAAAACCCGCCCGAGCTTGCGTCTTCCCAGCTTTAATACCCAATCGTCACCGTCCCGAGTCCAATAGAGTTGGGCGGTGCGATCTTCATAATTGCTCATTCAAACGGCACTCCGATTTCTAACATCCATAAATTTTTAACGTCCCTTGTTCCGATGGGACCCGTTCTGATTTGCGCTGCGCTGGAGAGAGAGACGGTGGTCATCGAGATGGAACAACGTCTCTTGAAACCTATTAAGGGCCACCGGGGGGTCTCTCTTGGCCCTCCTGCAGCTTGGCTAGACAATCCCTTGAGCAGACGCGCTCCTTCCTTCGGCAGAACAGGCGGCCGCAGACGATGCAGGCCTGCGGGCCATTGCCAGCTAGCCATTCAGCCTCACGCCTGGCTGCGTTACGCGTGTCCCTACCCATCAAGCCTCCTCAAGGCGGATTGTCTATCCGCAAGTCAGTTGTTAGCCGATTGAAAAGACTCGCATTTATTTGTCATGTCGCGCGCATGTTGCGTACATGCCCCAACCAATTCGCTGAGCTCCGAGCCGGCGCAGAGCCGCATAGATCCACTTGTAATGCCAATGTTGACGTGGCTGGGCCGGATAAGCCCAAGCGCGCAAATCCCGCATGCGAGCAACACCGGAATGCGCAACGAGGCAGCGTCGGATCTGCGTTCCAACTCTGCCGCCAGGCCTTGGATGTGAGGCGTTAAATGACAGGCGAGCACTAGCGATGGCTCGTTGGCGCGGTCCAGTAATGACTGCCGTCCGACCTAAATGTTGCATTAGTGCCTCGTCCCGACGAATTGCGTTCCCATGCCTAGGGCGAGATCGTAATCAGTCACCTGAGTACCGGGGGAAGGAATAGGTTTAATATTGATATTCCACTCCGGTGTTAGTTCAGCGTCTAATTCAAGTAAGGGAGTGGTTAAACTAGTTATGTCTTGTACGTCTGAGACAGTCTTGGGCTTCTCTATGTCTTGTACGGGTAAGACAGCTTGATGCCCATTTGGGCTAGTCGGTTTGGAAACTGTCTTGTACGTGTCAGACAGGGTGTCTTGTACGTGCAAGACGGGATTCTGTTTCTTGCGAGCCCGTCGATAGTAACTCGGCGGCTTCTGTTCGTGATATCTCTCGCCGCTCCAGTTCAGAAAATCCCTCGTGGGCGGCTTGCCGCAATACCATTCCTCGGTCAGCCGATAGTGCGCGGCCTTACCGTGGCCTTCGACGCCGAGATGGGCGCCAGTGACCATGAAAATGAAGCCGTAATACTCAAGCTCGTGATACCAGCTGCAGACACTCTCTTTGGTGGCGCATCCGATCTCTTTCGCGGCCTTGCGCGTGGAAAGATAGACACCGTTCTGGAGCTTAGTGTTGTAATGGCCCTTAAGCTCCATGTAGAGCGATCGGGCACCATGCCGCAGCGCCTGCCACGCTGGGGTGCTCTTGGTCGCCCTCGTCAGAGGAATAAACGGCGCAAGCTTCTTGCTGTTGCGCGGCTTCATGGCTTGCGCACCAGCGCAGCCAGTGTTACTTGATCCATTGCATAAGACTTTCTTTGCCGGGTTGCCGCTCAAACGGCCGCCCGGCTTTTCTTTTCCAATTAAGTTTCTAGTTATCGTCCCAAGCGGCCAATGCCGCGAGAGTGACCGTCGGTATGATGCCGGGCCATTTCGGTTTTTGTAATTCGCGAAACCTTTCACATCGATCGATCCAATCGTCATAACCGCGCCGTCGCAGTTCATCC
>JBAPZR010000097.1:0-3301 GCA_049285335.1 Xanthobacteraceae bacterium
TCACCGGACCCCGCGTGAGCTTCAAGGTCAAGGCGCAGGACGGGATGGATCTGATCGGCGAAGGCCGGCACGAGCGCTTTGTCGTGAAATGGGACAAATTCAACGCCCGCCTCGCCGAAAAAGTCGCAAGAATCGCGGAGCTGGCGTGATGGCTGAGACTCTGCCGCGTAATTTCACGATCAATTTCGGGCCGCAACATCCGGCGGCGCACGGCGTTCTGCGGCTCGTCCTTGAGCTTGACGGCGAAGTAATCGAGCGGATCGACCCGCATATCGGGCTACTTCACCGCGGCACCGAAAAATTGATCGAGCACAAGACCTATCTGCAGGCAGTACCGTATTTCGACCGGCTGGATTACGTGGCGCCGCTTTCTCAGGAACACGCTTTCTGCCTCGCCATCGAGCGCCTGCTTGGCATCGAAGTGCCCAAACGCGCGCAGATAATTCGGGTGCTCTATCACGAGATCAGCAGGCTATTGTCGCACATCCTTAACGTCACCACGCAAGCCATGGATGTCGGTGCGCTCACTCCGCCGCTGTGGGGTTTCGAGGAGCGCGAGAAGCTGATGATGTTCTACGAGCGCGCTTCCGGTAGCCGCATGCACGCCAATTATTACCGGCCCGGAGGCGTGCATCAGGATTTGCCGCCGAAACTGATCGACGACATTGCCGGCTTTTGCGGCCCGTTCCTTAAAGTCTGCGACGATCTCGAAGAACTGCTCACCGAGAACCGCATTTTCAAACAGCGCAACGTCGATATCGGCGTGGTGAGCCTCGCGGATGCTTGGGCGCGCGGATTCTCCGGCGTCATGGTTCGCGGCTCCGGCGCGGCGTGGGATTTGCGCAAGGCGCAACCCTACGAATGCTATGCCGAGCTCGATTTCGACATTCCGATCGGCAAGAACGGCGACAATTACGACCGCTACTGCATCCGCATGGAGGAGATGCGCCAGTCCATCCGCATCATGAAGCAGTGCCTGGAAAAGTTGCACGCGCCGGAGGGACTAGGGCCCGTCATTGTCGAAGACCAAAAAATCGTGCCGCCGCGACGCGAACAAATGAAGCGCTCGATGGAATCGCTGATCCATCATTTCAAGCTTTATACCGAAGGATTCAAGGTGCCGGCGGGCGAGGTCTATGCCGCCGTTGAGGCGCCGAAGGGTGAATTCGGCGTCTATCTCGTCGCCGACGGCACCAACAAACCCTACAAGTGCAAGATCCGCGCGCCGGGCTTTGCGCATTTGCAGGCCATGGACTTCCTCTGCCGCGGTCACATGCTGGCCGACATCTCGGCCGTGCTCGGTTCGATCGATATTGTCTTCGGCGAGGTCGATCGATGAGCGTGCGCCGACTGGCCGAGAAACAACCGCCGAGCTTTGCCTTTACGCCTGACAATCTGGCCTGGGCGAAAGCGCAGATCGAAAAATATCCGCAAGGGCGCCAGCAATCCGCGGTGATCGCGGTTCTGTGGCGCGCGCAGGAGCAATGCGGCGGTTGGTTGCCGCAGAAGGCCATCGAAGCCACCGCGGACTTGCTCGGCATGCCGAAAATCCGCGTGCTCGAAGTTGCAACCTTCTACACGATGTTCAATCTCGCCCCGATCGGCCGATTCCACGTTCAACTCTGCGGCACCACGCCGTGCATGTTGCGCGGCTCGGAAGAACTGAAAAAGGTCTGCCGCCGCATGATTGGCGAGGAGACGGAAGTCACCGCCGACGGCATGTTTTCCTGGATCGAAGTGGAATGCCTGGGCGCCTGCGTGAATGCGCCGATGGTTCAGATCAACGCCGATTACTACGAGGACCTCACCGCCGAGAGCCTGACGCGCATCATCAACGACTTCTCTGCCGGCAGAACGCCCAAGCCGGGTCCGCAGATCGACCGCATCAATTCGGCACCGATCGGCGGCCCGACGACACTGACCGACCCATCGCTGTTCGCGGGACGCGCCGAGACCGGGACATCTTCGACCGGCAGCGAGGCGAAAGATCAGGGACAGAACTGATGCTCGCCGACAAGGATCGGATATTCAAAAATCTCTACGGCCAGCACGATTGGGGCCTCGAAGGCGCGCGCCGGCGCGGGGCGTGGGACGGCACTAAAGCGATTTTGGCAAAAGGACGCGACGCCATCATCAATGAGGTCAAGGCGTCCGGCCAGCGCGGACGCGGCGGGGCTGGCTTCGCGACCGGACTGAAATGGTCGTTCATGCCGAAACAGTCCGAGGGCCGCCCCCATTACCTCGTCGTCAACGCCGACGAGTCGGAGCCCGGCACGTGCAAGGATCGCGAGATCATGCGGCACGATCCGCACCTTCTGATCGAAGGCTCCCTGATCGCCGGCTGCGCAATGGCTGCGAACACTTGCTACATTTATATCCGCGGCGAGTTCATTCGCGAGCGCGAGCGGCTCGAAGCCGCCGTACAGCAGGCCTACGACGCCAAGCTCATCGGCAAGAATAATGTCAACGGCTGGGACTTCGATATCGTCGTGCATCACGGCGCCGGCGCCTATATTTGCGGCGAGGAAACCGCGCTGCTCGAGAGCCTCGAAGGAAAAAAGGGAATGCCGCGGCTCAAGCCGCCGTTCCCGGCGAATATGGGTCTCTACGGTTGTCCGACCACCGTGAACAATGTCGAGACCATCGCGCAGGTGCCGGACATCATGCGGCGCGGCGCGGCTTGGTTCGCCAGCATCGGGCGGCCGAACAATACCGGCACGAAGCTGTTTTGCCTTTCCGGGCATGTCGAACGGCCGTGCAATGTCGAAGAGGCGATGGGCATCCCACTGCCTGAGTTGCTCGACCGCTACGCCGGCGGCGTCCGCGGCGGCTGGGATAATCTGCTGGCGGTGATCCCCGGCGGCTCGTCGATGCCGATGATCCCGGCGGGGCCGAACGAGGCCGACACTTTGTTGATGGATTTCGACGGTTGTCGCGAAAAAAAATCGGCGCTCGGCACCGCCGCCGTGATCGTCATGGACAAATCGGCCGACATCGTCACTGCCATGGCGCGGATCTCTTACTTTTACAAGCACGAGAGCTGCGGCCAGTGCACGCCGTGCCGCGAAGGGACCGGCTGGATGTGGCGGGTGATGGAGCGCATGGCATCCGGCGAGGCGGAGATGCGCGAGATCGACACGCTGCTCGACGTCGCCTACGAGGTCGATGGTCACACGATCTGCGCGCTCGGCGACGCCGCCGCCTGGCCGATCCAGGGCCTGATCCGCCATTTCCGCCCCGAGCTCGAGCGCCGCATCGCCGAATACCGCGGCGCCACCGCACCGCAGCAGCAGGCGGCCTG
>JBAPZR010000098.1:0-2510 GCA_049285335.1 Xanthobacteraceae bacterium
TAAGGGTTAACTAATTTAGTCCCGGATTTGTTCCGGCAGCCGCGCCTTAGCAAAATGAGGACCCGCAGTCGCGCTCGTTCAACTCACTACATGTTTGGAAGGCAAGATGAGACCATCAGCAAAGCACGTCAGATTTGTCTCCGAGAAATTGCGCGCCCTTGGCAGTGGAACAAAGCCACTTTAATCGAATTACTATTTTCGGATCGCGTAGACTAGATTTTTCGCGGTCAGGTGAAAGTTGCGTTGCGCTTTGCTGAGGGAAGCGAGCATGAAGCGTTGTTGTGCGTGCAATGGACGGTTTGGTCTAATCCGTTACAGGCTAGGTCGGAAAAGCTTTTGCTCGAAACGGTGCCGGGAAAAATACAGGGCCGACGCAAAGCGGACAGTTTCCCGGATCGAGGGGTGGACGTAATTTCTCGATCAAAAGGTCTGAGAAGTCGCAGCGCATACCAGAAGTGAACGCCATTATGGGCCAAGTTCTCAAATTTCGATGCAACGATGTTTTCTTTCCCGAAGTGACGGCGTCGATGGGAGCGGCCTATGACGCAGCAATTGCTACCCTCCCACGTGATGCCCGATCCGTATTTTACTTTCGTGAGCGCATAGCGAAGCGAATTATGAGGGCGGCTTACGCTGGAGAAATTGACCGAGAGCAACTCCGCCAGTCGGGTCTGTTTGGCTTCCGCAAGCTAACCAAAGGTGGCAAAGTTTTAGTTGCACCAGTTCGCGCAGCTATTCCAGAGAACGCCCTCTAAGCAGCGATGCCGAATGGATCCCGTTGCGGCCGCCGTTCTTGTCATAGATTGGCACCACATCCCGTTTCGAAGAAAATGCAAGGAGCTCGGAATGATCTCGCGCACCCTTCAAAACTCTTTGCCTTGGCTAGAATCCATCACTCTCATGGACCTACCGCCGAAAGACCCTATGCTAATCCCTCAAAGATTGAACCGCCGCCGTGCCATTTTGCAGGAGTCATCTCCCGGCAAACAAACTCTGCAAACGTCCGGCCTCACGGTGTATATCGCGCATGCCGTCGCGATGCCTACCTCTCCCACAAGCGCCGCACAGCGATTACCACTGCATCGCATGCGACCGAGATCGCCATCGACATACGCGTGGGGGATTTGGTCGAGATCGGTATCGCTTTCCAATGAGAACCGTGGCCACTCCGGCGAGAATGAGCAGCACGCACCACAGCCTCGACATTCTGAGGCGGTAAGCTCGGCTGGTTGCGTTGGCAAAACGGTCATTTGACCCTGAGGCTACACACGAGGATGAGACTGGTTGCAGCGGCTCAGGCTGCTGACCGGCTATCCTGACAATTCTCGTTTTTGGGTTCCTTTAAAAGAGACTCAGAGCACTGAATACAAGATCGGCATAACCAAATTCCAGATCTGCATGATGACCGTCACCATAAGAGCTTCCGCGAGGCGCCGGAATGTCACGATCGCTGGATTTCGCTGGCTTGCGTTGGGGCAAATATCGAGGGGCGACACGTGACGGATTTTCACGGTAAGAACGCATGGCCCTATAATCGAACAATCCAATAAATAACGAACCCCCGGCCGAAAACCGGGGGACCTTGTGCCACGAAGGAGCATTACTTCTGCTGCTGACTTTTTGTGTGTGCTTGCTCGCTGTATTGGCGGGCATTCTGAGAATGTTGCTGGGCGTTGGTTGAATGTTCTTTGCCCTTGGCGTGATCGTTCTTACCGTGCTGCTCAGCCGCAGCGCGATGAGATTTTGCGGCATTCTCATGGTGTTCAGCCGCTTTATTGTGTGCGTCTCTAGGCATTTGAGTCCTCCAATTTAACTGTCGATGTGATTTAATGGCGAAGACTGGAGTATTACTTCTGCTGGCCACCTTGTTGGCCGCCCTCTCCGGGTTTCTGGTTCGGCTGCTGGCTTTGTTGGCCGCCTTGTCTGGGCTGCTGGTTCTGCTGGCCGCCCTCATTTTGATTATTCTCGTTCATAGCTATCTCCAATTTTTTGGTGAAGTATTGCTTGAATGTTGTCACTCAAACAACTCACCCTATCTAAGCCTCAATGCAGCCAATGCTAGTGATCTTGAAAAAGAAAACCTAACCATCGCTGTCGAAAAAATTCCATTTGCCAAGCGACTACTGTGTCACGGATTTTGGAAGATTTAGTGATTCAGAACATTCGCAGTGATCAATCGTTCAGGTCTGTGCCCAGTGTCGGCCCCGGACGTGCACCGGCCGCGTCGGATACTCGAGCGCTGACGCGAAACGCGGCAGGGCCGAAAGGAAGTTAGCACCCGCCGCTAGATGCAGAAGTTTGCGCCGGGCACGTTTTATGATGGAACCCCCCCGATCGACTTAGATTACGCCAATCTGGTTATCCTGCTTTGATGCCAGCCTGCGGCTCCGTCAAATCAACTGAGATAACTCCGCCAACGTCGGGAGGCGGCCATTTGGGGTTAGCTTGTCGACGACGCCGGGCAAAACCTGCGACAGTTGTTTGGTCAGCTCGTCCTCGGACAGGCCTGA
>JBAPZR010000099.1:0-1562 GCA_049285335.1 Xanthobacteraceae bacterium
GGTTCGCACCGCCGCACGCTTCGGCCGTGGCGACCTGCATGCGCGCGCGACCGACGAGCCGTGTGTCGCCGAGTTCGAGCCGCTCGCGGCGGCACTCGACGATATGGCGCGAAACTTGCGGCGCGCGAGGAGGAATTAAAGGTCGCCAATGAACACCTCGAGGAGCTTGCAAGCCTCGACAGTTTGAGCGGCCTCGCAAATCGGCGCGGCTTCGATCGGCAACTCGAGCGCGAATGGCAGTTCGCAGCCGAGCACCGCGAGCCGATCGCACTGATGATGGTCGATATCGACCACTTCAAGCTGTTCAACGACCGGTACGGCCATGTCGCCGGCGATACTTGTCTGCGCGCTGTCGGCGAGACGCTGTCATTGGTCGCCCTCGAAGAGGGCGCGCTGGTCGCCCGCTATGGCGGCGAGGAATTCGCGCTTCTATTGCCCGGACTGATCATCGATCGGGCAGCCACACTCGCCCAAGAGGCGCGTAAGCGTGTCGAAGAGCTTCTGATCGGTCATTCGGAAGCGCCATGCGGCCACGTCACCGTGAGTATCGGGGTGGAGTCGATGGTGCCGGAGAAATCTCAGACCGCCGCCGACTTGGTCGAGGCTGCCGACAATGCGCTCTATGCCGCCAAGCGCCGCGGCCGCAATATTGTGGTTGCCCGCATGCCGGCGCCGCTTCGCGTCGTATCGTGAGCATCGCGGCGTCGCTTATGCTTTGGCCTTTTTCCTAAGCTTTCTGCGGGCCGCGGGACTGGCTTTCGCGGCGCGTTTCTTTTCGGGCGGCGCCCAGATCATGCCTTCCAGTTTCATCCCGTCGGGATCGGTGAAATAGACAGCGTAGTAATCGCGTCCGTAATATTCGCCCGGTGGGTCGGCGATAGCCATGTCATTCTTTTCAAGAAAGCCGCCGAGAGCGTCGACGTCCTTCCGGCTCGCAAGCTCGAAGGCGTAATGGTGGTAACCGATATCGCCTTTGCGATATTTTCGCTTCCTGCCTTCGGCATCGGCGGCGGCGATCCAAAACAAGGTTTTGCCGTTGCTCCAGCCCGCCATGTCGTCATAGTCATGTTTGAGCTTAAAACCGAGATAACCGAGAAGCTTGCCGTAATACTGCTTGGAGCGCGCGAAGTTTCCAACGCTCAGGACCAGGTGGTCGATGCCGACGATGCGAGGCATGGCTTTATCCTCCTATCGTTCGTATGACGTGGTGTGGTCGGGCGCGGCGGACAATAGGGCTAAGAATCCTTGCCTAGAGGTTTTAACCCGATCAGGATGCGCGCTTAATTTGAGATAGTCATGCAACAATCATTATTCGACAAGATCTGGGATTTTCACCGCGTCGGCGAGCGCGCCGATGGGCGCGATCTTCTCTACATCGACCGCCATGTGCTGCATGAGCTGCATGCTCACCACGCCTTTGCGCGGTTGGAACAGCAACAGCGGCGGGTTCGCCGGGCCGACCTGACATTCGCCGTACAGGATCATACGGTTGCCACGGCGCCGGGCCGCGACGACGCGACCAATCCATCGGGGTCCGCCTTCATCAAGGCGATGCGCGAAGG
>JBAPZR010000100.1:0-7038 GCA_049285335.1 Xanthobacteraceae bacterium
CGGCTTTTCCATGCACGGATTGCCGCGCGCCATCTGCCAGGGTTTCGTCGCGGGCAAGTATGCGGCGGCTTGAGTTACCGCGCGACCGATAAAAGATCGGCTGAGACGATGATTTCAGGTTGATTCGTATTTCACTTTAGCTTGTCGTTTGAGCATGAATTTTTTCCGAAAACCAGTACCCGCCCCGAATCAAGTCCGCGGCAGCTTTTTCGGAATCATGCTCTAAACCGTTGTCTGCGCCATGCCGAGGCGCGCCGTCAGCGCTTCCTCGGCGCCGTCCCTGAACGCGACGTCGGGCGGCAGCACCACCGAGCAGGAACGGATTCTGTGGTGCGCCGGATCGACGCCGGGCGGGGTGACGCCCTTCTCGACCAAAGCCTTGGCCGCGCGCATCAGGCGGTGGCGGGCCATGATGATGCCGTTGTCGGTCGAGACCAGGTTTTCCTTGGTGCGGTCGCAGATCGGCCCCATGCTTTCCTGCAGCGACGCGTCCTGCATGGCGAAGCCGGCGACGCCGCTATAAGTCTTGCCGGCCTTCTGCGCCGCGCGATCGATCAAATAATCGTTGTCCTTGTTGGCGAGCGGGCGGTAGGTGCCGGGAATATATTTGCAGTGCACGCCGGCGCCGTCTTTCATGGCGTCGACTTCCGCCTTGGTCAGCGTCCGCACCGGATGGAAGTCGTAAGACCAAGCCCAGCAATTCTCGTCGTCGATCGGCACCCAGAAATGACCGTGGATCGGATGGTCCCCGCGCGGCGGAATCATCGTGAAGCACGGCATGACCCACGGCGTGATGCGCCAGTAATATTTGCCGTTTTCGGCATTGCGCCGCGCCCCGATGAAGAGGCCGCCAGGTTGCTCGACCACTTCGAAATAGGGCTGCATGTCGGAAAGATTGTATTGGTTGCCCTTGGCGCCCTTGAACAGTGGATCGGAGCCCAAGTCGCCGCGATGCAGGAACGAGACGTGGCTTGAATCGATGCCGCCTTCCATCGCTTGCAGCCAGTTGCATTCCTGCAAGCGCTTGGACACGAAAGTCTGCTCCGGCGCGACGAGCGCGAACTCCCATTCCGGCAGCGGCGGCTTTTTCTCCGGCGGCCCCATATAGGCCCACAGCACCTCGCCGCGTTTCACGAGCGGATAGGAGGCAAGCTTGATTTTTTTACAGAAGCCGCTTTCCACGGGCTCGGAGGGAACTTCCACGCACTGGCCGGTCACATCGTACTTCCAGCCGTGATAGGGGCAGCGCAGCCCGCCGTCTTCGTTCCGGCCGAACCACAACGATACGCCGCGATGGGCGCAAAATTCGTCGATCAAGCCATAGCGGCCTGTGGAATCGCGGAACGCGATAAGCCGCTCCGACATCAATTTCACCCTCACCGGCGGGCAATCGTTCTCCGGCAGTTCCTCGGCCAGGAGCGCCGGCAGCCAATAGGCGCGGAACAGCCGGCCCATCGACGTGTCGGGAGCGGTCTGCGTCAGAAGATCATTTTGTTCTTTTCTGAGCATGACGGCATCCGGAAAGCGGCTGGTTTGTTTTTCAGAGTAGGGATTCGGCCCGGTTCGAGCAAGCCAGCCGCATCGAGAAAGCCGCCGCATCGAGAATATGACAGACCGGCAAATTTAACGGTAAATTGCGCGCCGGAACGCGGTTGCCCTATCAATGCAATTACGCTAAGTCCGCCGCAACCTGCCGCCGTTTGGAGAGATGGGAAATGGCCGATCACGCCGAACTCGAATACGGAAGTGCAACAGGGAACGATTATCCCGCTCACGAGCAGACGTATCGCAATTTCATCACCTTGGTGAAAGTGTCGTTGGCGACCATCGTCGTGATCCTTCTTCTAATGGCATATTTCCTGACGTGATCTGATCTGGACCCCGGCAGCGGCGCGAACGCCGGCCGTGGCGTCGTCGGAGGTTTCATGAAGGTTGCGGTTGTTGCCGAGACCGATCCGGGCGAGCCGCGCGTAGCCGCAACCCCCGAAACCGTCAAGAAAATGATCGCCCTTGGCGCCGAGGTCGCGGTCGAGCCCGGCGCGGGAAACAAATCTGGCATTCTCGACAGCGACTATGCCGCCGCCGGCGCGTCCGTGAGCGCCGATGCGCTCAACGGCGCCGATATCGTGCTGCAGGTGCGGCGCCCGGAACCGCCGGAATTGTCGCGCCTGAAGAAGGGCGCGATCGTCATCGCCATCATGGATCCCTACGGCCACGAGAACGCGCTGCGCGCCATGGCGGATGCCGGAATAGTCGCCTTCGCCATGGAGTTTTTGCCGCGCATCACTCGCGCGCAAGTCATGGATGTGCTCTCGAGCCAGGCCAATCTTTCCGGCTATCGCGCCGTTATCGACGGCGCGGCGGAATTCGGCCGCGCGCTGCCGATGATGATGACGGCCGCGGGCACCGTTCCGGCCGCCAAGGTCTTCGTCATGGGAGCCGGCGTCGCCGGCTTGCAAGCGATCGCGACCGCGCGCCGCCTCGGCGCCATCGTCACCGCCACCGACGTGCGGCCGGCCGCCAAGGAGCAGGTTGAGAGCCTCGGCGCCAAATTCATCGCCGTCGAGGACGACGAATTCAAAGCGGCGGAAACGGCGGGCGGCTATGCCAAGGAAATGTCGAAGGAGTATCAGGCCAAGCAGGCCGCGCTCGTTGCCGATCACATCAAGAAGCAAGATATCGTCATCACCACCGCGCTCATTCCCGGCCGCCCGGCGCCGCGGCTCGTGACCAAAGAAATGGTGGCTTCGATGCGTCCGGGCTCGGTCGTGGTCGATCTCGCCGTCGAACGCGGCGGCAATGTCGAGGGCGCTAGCGCCGATGGCGTCGCCGAAGTCGAAGGTGTCAAGATCGTCGGCTATCGCAATGTTCCGGGGCGGCTCGCTGCGACGGCGTCGAGCCTTTATGCCAAGAACCTTTTTGCCTTCCTGGAAGTCCTGATCGACAAGAAGACTAAACAGCTCGCCGTCAATTGGGACGACGATATCGTCAAGTCGACGGCGCTCACGCGCGACGGCGCGATCGTCAATCCGAATTTCAAGCCGAAGAGCGCGGCGTAACCAACGACCGGACCGTATCAATGATCACCCTCTCGATCCTGGGCCAGCTCGACATCATCGCGGTTGCAACCGGCAATGTGCCGGCCGCGCCCAGCGAGGTCGCCGACCCCTTCGTGTTCCGCCTGTCGATTTTCGTGCTCGCGGTCTTTGTCGGCTATTACGTGGTCTGGTCGGTCACGCCGGCGCTGCACACCCCGCTGATGTCGGTGACCAATGCGATCTCCTCGGTGATTGTCGTCGGCGCGCTGCTTGCGGTCGGCGTTGCGCTTGTCGGGGGCGATTCCGGACCGCTGTGGGCCCGTGTGCTCGGCTTTATCGCGCTGAGCTTCGCCTCGGTGAATATTTTCGGAGGCTTTCTGGTGACGCAGCGCATGCTCGGCATGTTCCAGCGGAAGAAACAGTGACAACGAAAAACGCACCAGCGCGCTTTGTCTGCCCTCTCCCGCGTGTGGAGAGGGAAGAAGGATACCGTCCATGAGCGCCGATCTCGTCGCGCTTTGCTATCTCGTCGCCGGCGCGCTTTTCATTCTGGCGCTGCGCGGCTTGTCTAATCCGGAGACCAGCCGGCGCGGAAATCTGTTCGGCATGATCGGCATGGCGATCGCGGTCGCGACCACGCTCGCATCGCATCCGCCGGCGAGCGCGGCCGCATGGGGCCTCGTCGTTGTCGGCATGGCGCTCGGCGGCGGTACCGGCGCGGTGATCGCCCGCCGGGTGCCGATGACCTCGATGCCGGAACTGGTGGCGGCATTCCACTCTCTGGTCGGCATGGCGGCGGTGCTGGTCGCCGCCGGCGCCCTCTATGCGCCCGCCGCGTTCGGCATCGGCAGCGAAGGCGCGATCCACGGCCAGAGCTTGATCGAAATGTCGCTCGGCGTCGCGATCGGCGCTATCACCTTTACCGGCTCGGTGATTGCTTTTCTCAAGCTCTCAGGCCGCATGAGCGGCGCGCCGATCATCCTGCCCGCCCGACATCTCATTAACATCGCACTCGCCTTAGCACTCGTCGCGCTGATCGTCTGGTTTTTCCAAGCCCAGCACCACGTGACCTTTTGGCTGATCGCGGCGGCGTCCTTTCTTCTCGGCGCGCTGATCATCGTTCCGATCGGCGGCGCCGATATGCCGGTCGTGATCTCGATGCTTAATTCCTATTCCGGCTGGGCGGCGGCCGGCATCGGTTTCACGCTCGGCAATTCGGCGTTGATCATCACCGGCGCGCTGGTTGGCTCCTCGGGCGCGATCTTGTCCTACATCATGTGCAAGGGCATGAACCGCTCGTTCCTCTCCGTGATCCTCGGCGGTTTCGGCGGCGAAGTAGCCGGCCCCGCCGCGCATGCCGCCGACCGACCGGTCAAGATCGGTTCGGCGGAGGATGCAGCTTTCATTCTGAAGAATGCCGGCAAAGTGATCATCGTGCCGGGCTACGGCATGGCGGTGGCGCAGGCGCAACACGCGCTCCGTGAAATGGCGGACAGGCTCAAGGCCGCCGGCGTCGAGGTCAAATACGCGATCCATCCGGTTGCCGGACGCATGCCGGGCCACATGAACGTGCTGCTCGCCGAAGCGAACGTTCCCTATGACGAAGTCTTCGAACTGGAAAACATCAATTCGGAATTCCCGCAGGCCGACGTCGCCTATGTGATCGGCGCCAACGACGTCACCAACCCGGCGGCCGAAGACGATCCGAAATCGCCGATCTACGGCATGCCGGTGCTGCAAGTGTGGAAGGCGGGCACCGTGATGTTCAACAAGCGGTCGCTCGCGTCCGGCTATGCCGGCATCGACAATCCTCTGTTCTATCGCGACAATACCATGATGCTGCTTGGCGACGCCAAGAAGATGACCGAAGAGATCGTCAAGGCGCTGTAAGGCATGATCCGGAAAAGTGGAAACCGGTTTTCCGAAAAAGATTCATGCCTCAATAAATACCTAGAGCCGCAGTCGATTCAATTCGAAGCGATTACGCTCTGGAGCGAGCGCGCTATAATTTTTTCGACCGAACCATCAAAAGGCATGCGGCGATGCCCGAAGACCCTTCGCCAACCCAGTCCCCCGTTCCGGGGCAAGATCGGCGCACGGCGCCGCGAGCGGGGCTGGCGCGGCTCGTTGTCCGGATTATCGGCGTCGCCATCGTCGTAGTTGCCGCTGGGCTGCTCTATATCGGCTTGCGTGACCGGTTCGTGCTGCCGCAATGCGATTCGGATCGCGCCACGCGCACGCTGGCCGATGTGCTCAAGGAACTGCGGCTCGAACCGGTGCGCTACGAACCGATCACGACGGTGTCGAGCAACAAGACGGAGGTGATCTGCAAGGCCGTCTTGCCGTTGTCCGCCGGCGGCAATGTCACCATTGATTACCGGTTCCGCTGGCAGGGCAGCCAGGCCCTGATGAGCTATTCGGTGTCACAATCGAAATAGCGAGCCTTCGGCGCTCAGGCTTCGCCGTAGCCGCCGGCGGTCGGCGTCTGGATGATGATCGCCTCGCCGGCGTCGATCACGGTGGCGTCGGCGCCCCGCAGCTTTTCCATCCGGCCGTCCCTGCGCCGCACCCAGTTCTCTCCGACCTGCCCGTCGGCGCCGCCGGCGAGGCCGAACGGCGCGATGCGGCGGTGACCGGACAAAATCGTGCATTCCATCTTTTCCAGAAATCTTATGGTGCGGCGAATGCCGTCGCCGGCATTCCATCGGCCGCGCCCGCCGGAATTTTTGCGGATGTGAAAATCTTCGAGCAGCACTGGATAGCGGAATTCCAGAACTTCAGGATCGGTCAGCCGCGTATTGGTCATGTGCGTATGCACGGCGTCCGTGCCGGGAAATCCGGGGCCCGGGGGCGAGCCGGAGCAGATCGTTTCGTAATACTGATACTGCGCATTGCCGAAATTGAGATTGTTCATCGTGCCTTGCGCCGCCGCCATGGCTTGCAGCGCGCCGAACAGGCAGTTGGTGACTTCCTGCGATGTTTCGACATTGCCGGCCACGACCGCGGCCGGAAATTCCGGCGACAACATCGACCGTTTCGGAATGATGATGCGAATGGGCCGCAGGCAGCCCGCATTCATCGGAATATCGTCGTCGACCATGACGCGGAAGACGTAGAGCACGGCGGCGCGGGTCACCGGTTCCGGCGCATTGAAGTTGCTCGGCTGCTGCGGACTGGTGCCGGTGAAATCGACCGTCGCTTCCCGGTTTTTCTTGTCGACGGCGATCCGGACCTTGATCGCATTGCCTTGATCGGTCTCGACCGCGAACGTGCTGTCGTGCAATCGGTCGACGACGCGCCGCACGCTTTCTGCGGCATTGTCCTGCACGTGCCGCATATAGGCGCGGACCACGGGCAGCGTGAAATGGCGCACCATTTTGCGTAATTCGCGTACGCCCATCTCGTTGGCGGCGATTTGCGCTTTGATGTCGTTGACGTTCTGCAGCGGATTGCGCGCGGGATATCGTGCGCCTTCGAGCAGCGCATAGAGGTCTTTCTCGCGGAAGCGGCCGCGGTCGATCAGCTTGAAATTGTCGATATAGACGCCTTCCTGCTCGATGGTGGTCGCGTTCGGCGACATCGAGCCCGGTGAAATGCCGCCGACATCGGCATGGTGGCCGCGCGAGGCGACCCAGAACAGAATCTGACGGCCGCCGAAAACGGGCGTGCAGATGGTGATGTCCGGCAAATGCGTGCCGCCGTTGTACGGCGCGTTGATGGCATAGGCGTTGCCGGGGCGCACTTTGCCCTTGTTCTCGCGAATGATGGTTTCGACGGCGCGGTCCATCGATCCGAGATGCACCGGCATGTGCGGCGCATTGGCGACGAGCGAGCCGTTGCCGTCGAAGACGGCGCAGGAAAAATCGAGCCGCTCCTTGATATTCACCGAATAGGCGGTGTTTTGCAGCGCGACGCCCATCTGCTCGGCGATCGACATGAAGAGATTGTTGAACACTTCGAGCATGACCGGATCGGCGCGGGTGCCGATCGCCCGCGGCCG
>JBAPZR010000101.1:0-1525 GCA_049285335.1 Xanthobacteraceae bacterium
GTCGAGGATTGTGAATCCAAAACTGTCGCGCGGACCGAAATATTCCGGCGGCGTTCCAGCTTTGCGAATGCTGAACAGGGGACCGTTCGTTAAGCGGAACGTGCCCTCCGGCGCGCCTGCCCATTTCGGTCCGATGCGCAACTCGTCGCCGATGGTCACGACCCAGTCCGGTGCGGCGGGCACAATGGCCGTTTGTGCCGCAGCAGGCGTCGGCAGGTCGGCCGCAAAGCCGGTGGTCGGCGCGACGGCCACGCCCATGACTGAGCCCGCGGCAACGATGCAGACGGCGCACCAACCGCTCGAGTGCCAAACCCTTCTCATGCCGTGCGGGCCCGCCCCATTTTCCCTCAGATTCGTGACGATACAACAGTGCTAGCCAAGGACGAAATGGCGGGATGGCCAAAAGCAAATTTAGTGCACACCTGTTGCCGATCTGTCGTGCGTGGCCGGCAAACTAAGCTAGTCAGCTAAGACGAGGCGCGGCGGATTGCGGCCAACGTGGCGAAGCTGCCGGAGCTACTGCGCAAGGCGTAACACGATGCTACTTCAAAAGGTGGGCCCATCACCGAAAAGTTAGGTCTGTGTGACAGACGGATTGTGCTATCGCTATTAGCAAGGTGACGAACGTCTTGGGGGATGGTGCCATGCACACAGCTGCGCCCACTTGCGATTGGATTGCGTCGGTCGTCCTCTTTGTCTTTGCCATCCTGATAATTCTTGCTTTTGGTTTCCTTTAGAAGGCACCGTAATTTGTCAACCGCATTGGTCATCTCGTATCCGGTTTAATGTCTTGGTAAATGGGATGAACTAGAAAGGGGCGCCTCGCTGCATCGCCAGTTCAAGTACCATGCGCGTCCGTCGCAGATTACTGGCCGTAGCGAACAAAGCTTGGATAGCCCGTGTCATCTGCCCTTGGCAGCCTCATGGTGCTATCCTGCGAGGGCGGCGACTTCCCCGCGGGCGGTCATCTATGAACATTGTGCTGACGGTTGCGATCTTAGCAATCTCTACTTCGTCCCTCTATGCCCAGGATCAGCCAAACGTTGCGAAGTTGAAGGCGGATGCAGAAAGGCTGGTCAAAACGACAAGCGGTGACAAGCAGAAGACCCAGACCTATTGCGAATTTGCCGATCTCAGTGATCAAATCGGCCAAGCGAACGAGGAGAGAGATACTGAGAAAGCTAACGAGTTGTCCAAAAAGGCAGAGGAGTTGGAGAAAAAGCTGGGTCCTGAATTTGTCGCGCTGGCTGACGAGTTGAGCAAACTAGACCCGAATTCCCAAGACAGTCGGGAGATCGGTTCAATACTCGATAAACTCGATGAGTTATGTGGTGAATAACCACTCACGCCAAGCTTTGCCAGTGGTGCTTGCCCTTTTTTAAAGATAAACGAAAAAGCCCCGCATTGGAGCGGGGCTTATTGGACAAATTCTTTCTGACTACAAGCGCGATTCCAAAGACAATCCGAGGCTAAAGGCCTTTTGCCGCGTTGCGCCTTCGGTCCGCTTTAACACACCAGCAATCTT